>DASXBY010000024.1:0-28348 GCA_036491455.1 Caulobacteraceae bacterium | reverse complement strand
CTCTCCCGGATGGGTGGGTGGGGAGGTTGGGCTATTCAGCTCGGATCGCGGGTCCGGCGCAGCCAGACCGCCGCCGCGAGACAGGCGAGGCCGACGATGAGACCGCCCCAGACTTCAAAGCTCGAGAAGAAACCGGCCAGGTCGATCTGATCGATATCGACCATGGAAGCGTGCGGGCCGACGTTGCTGAACGCCGTGTCGAAGCCACCGGAAATGCGTCGGCCGATCAGATGGGCGACGTGCCCCGTCCCGAACGAGAATAGCTCTACCAGGATGAGGCCGAGCGGAGGCAGGACCGCCCACAGGAAAGGCGCGCGCTTGGCCCAGGCCGAGACCATCAGGAGGTAGCCGGTGAGCGGGGCGAACCAGATGGACAGGGAAAGAAGCCCCCAGGCGAGCACCACGGCCATGCGCAGCACCGGCCAATTGGCCCACATGCCGGCGAATTGGCCGCCCGCCGGCACAAGAACGGCGAAATCGATCGCCAGCATCAGGATCTGGGTCACCAGGATGATCGCGAACAGGAACACTGGCATGACCAGGTGGACGGTGGCCGCCTTGCTCGCCACGGCGGTGACGTCGGACACCGGCATGGACTTCCAGAACAGGATGCTGCGGTCGCGCCGCTCGTTGTGCAGAGCGCCCAGGAGGTAGAAGCCGCCGACGATGGCCCCGATCACAAGGATGAAGAACGTGGCCGCGGCGTAGGGAGCGGCCGAGATCGCCGCCTGGTTGCTGGCGTTGTGGTCCAGCTTGACGTGGTGCGGGATGCGCACCGCCCCGACGAGGAAGCCGAACACCACGAGCGCGGCGACCACCAGCGGCGCGATGTACAATGAACGGTTCTCCCAAAGCTCGCGCCTCACGGACCAGTAGAATGGCCGAACGGGCGCTGCGGCGCTTCGGGTGCGGGCGGCGGGCGCGGACTGGGGCAAGGCGTCGGCGAGGTTGGTCATGCGGCGGCTCCCTGGACGGTCCGACCGCCGATCACGGCGACGAACACGTCTGCGATGCTGGGGGTGTGAACCTCGCCGTAGGCGCTGAGCTTTTCACGATCGGCCCCGTCGAACAGCAGGATCGAACGGCCGAAAACCTGGCGCTCGTGAATTGGCGAAAGGGCCCGGGCGGTGGCCAGATCTTCCGGCTTGACCATCACCTCGGCGAAGCGCGTCTCGAACGCCTCCATGCTGGAGTCGAGCACGATCTGGCCGCGGTCGATGAAGGCGAGGTCCGTCAGGATATCCTGGATCTCTTCGACCTGGTGCGTCGTCACCACGATGGTGCGGCTGTGGTCAAAATAGTCGTTGAGCAGGGTGTCGTAGAACTGCTTGCGGTAGATCAGGTCGAGGCCAAGCGTCGGCTCGTCGAGAACCAGCACGCGTGCATCGATGGCCATGACCAGGGCCAGATGGAGCTGTGTCACCATCCCTTTGGAGAGTTCGCGCACGCGGCTCGACTTCTTGATTTGGGTCTTGGCGAGGAACGCCTCGGCCTTGGCTCGATCGAAGCTGGGATGGACGCCGGCGACATAGTCGAGGGCCTGCGAGACCTTGATCCAGCGCGGCAGGACGGCGACGTCGGCGATGAAGCAGACTTCGCGCATGAGCTTGTCGCGGCCCGCCCAGGGGTCCTTGCCGAGCACCTTGAGCTCGCCCTCATACGGCGTCAGGCCGAGAATGGCGTTGAGCGCGGTGCTCTTGCCGGCGCCGTTAGGGCCGATGAGCCCGAGAATGCGGCCCTCCTCGACCTTCAGGTCGACGCCGGCCAGGGCCACGGTCGATCCATATAGCTTGCGAAGTCCGCGGGCTTCTATGCTGGCCATGACGGTTTAGGCCTCCTCGCGGCCGGAGTTGCGGGGTTCGGCGGCCAACAGGTCGCGGGCCGACAGGCCGAGGCGGCGGATGGTGGCGTGGATCGCCGGCCACTGTTCTGCCAGGAATTTCTCGCGCTCTCCCTTGAGCAGCAGCGCGCGCGCGCCATCATTGATGTACATGCCCAGCCCTCGCCTTTTCTCGACAAGCTGTTCGTCGACCAGCTGTTGGTAGCCCTTGAGAACCGTCAGGGGATTGACCCGATAGTCTGCGGCGACGTTGCGTACTGAAGGCAGCGGGTCGCCCTCGGCCAACACGCCGTCGAGGATCATCGCCACCACGCGGTCGCGCAGTTGGCGATAGATCGGCTGACTGTCGTTCCATTCTCGATCCATATCGCGTCCCTGGCGGCCAATTCTGGCCACGGCGTTCTCATGAACTAGTGTTGTATATAACTATATCACCATAGCACGCAAGGGGAATTTTCGAGGGGCCTTCAAGCTATTGTTCAGCAGCTTACGCGTCCCGGCGGTCAGGGAGCTTCGATCACCTGGACGATGCGGGCTGAAGATGGAATGCCGGAGAATCCATCGCCGGGACTAACCTCAATGGTGAGGACGCCGTGTTGCAGCGATGCGCCCGATCTGGGCCCGCGGATCAGCACCACCCGGCCAAGATGGGCCACCGCCGACTTGCCCTGAGCGTGGCCGGCCGCGACGACAACCCCTTCCATCGCCAAAATCGCCGCCGACGCAAGCGCGGGAGCGGAGTGCGCATCGGCCTCCGGCGCCTCGAACGCCACCAGATGATGGGTGGCGCGCGTGCAGCGGGTGCTGGCCACGACCATGCGCTGGTAAAGCGTCGACAACCCGACGGGCAGGGTGTGTATGGGCTGAGCCTTTCCCTCCAGGGTCGCCGCCGCGCCCATGGGCCGGTGGGCGGTGAAGACGGTGACGCCGCCGAGCTTGGTGACCCTAATGAGCACATCCCCGACATCGTCCTTGAACAGAATATCGCCGCGCGGGCCCCGGCTCGGCGAGACGACCCAAACCACATCGGCGTCGTCTTCGAAGCGCAACAGGGCTGGCTTTTGGCTACGGTCGAGGATGAACCAGCTGCCCTCGTCGGTGGAAAAGCGGGCCGTCGGCGGAATGCTGTGCATTTGGTCGCTGCGGCCAAGGCTGAGGGCGTTCTTCACCCAGGCAGGCGCCGTGATAGCCAAAGGGGCAAATCCCAGACAGCCCGTCGCTGCGAGCGCCGCGGCGAGCGCGGACCAGCCTTCAAGAGCCCGGGGCGTCGACGCCATCTGAGGTCCTTGCGAGGCGATAAGGGCGCTTTTTGGACGCCTAGCCGCTGATGTACTGGCCCCCGTTCACGCTCAGCGTCGCGCCGGTGATGAAGCCAGAATCCTCGGCCGCCAGAAAGGCCACGCAACGGGCGATCTCGTCGGCCATCCCAAGCCGACCAACCGGAATGCCGGCGATGATCTGATCAAGAACGGGCTTGGGCACTGAGCTCACCATTTCGGTGTCGATATAGCCGGGAGCTATGGCGTTGACCGTGATCCCCTTCTTGGCGTTCTCCTGGGCCAGGGCCTTGGTGAAGCCGATCATCCCGGCCTTGGCTGCGGAATAGTTGGTCTGGCCCATCTGACCCTTCTGGCCATTGATCGAGCTGATATTGACGACCCGACCGTAGCCGCGCTCGCGCATGCTCTCGATGACATTGCGCGTCATGTTGAAGATCGAGGCCAAGTTGACGTGGATGACCTCGTTCCACTGCTCCTCGCTCATCTTGTGCAGCATGGCATCGCGGGTGATGCCGGCGTTGTTCACCAGCACATCGATCGGTCCGAATGCCTCCGCGACGGTCTTCACCGCCGCCGCACAGTCGACGAACGACGAGACATTGCCCTTCACCACCAACACGCCCAGCTCGTCGGCGCAGGCCTGGGCCGCGACCTCGTTGCCAGCATAGCCGGCGGCCACCTTATAGCCGGCGGCCTTGAGGCGCGCCGTGATCGCCCGGCCGATGCCCCGGGTCCCCCCGGTCACGAACGCTACCCTGCTCATCGCCTCTCTCCCTGACGTCTTCTCGGCATCTGAAAGTCTTCTGGCATCGTCAGCCGGCCGGCGATGAAAGCCCCTGCCTCAAACCGTCTCTACGCACATGGCAACACCCATGCCGCCGCCGACGCACAAGGTGGCGAGGCCCTTGGCGGCTCCCTGCCGCTTCATCTCATGCAGCAGGGTGGTGAGGATTCGCGCGCCGGATGCGCCAATGGGATGGCCGATGGCGATCGCGCCGCCGTTGACGTTGACCTTGGCCGGGTCGAGGCCCAGTTCGCGAACCACCGACAAGGACTGGGCGGCAAAGGCCTCGTTGGACTCGACGAGATCGAGATCGCTGACCTTCCAGCCGGCCTTGTCCAACGCCTTGCGCGTGGCGGGGATCGGTCCGGTGCCCATGATCTCCGGTTCTACGCCCGCGTGGGCCCAGGAGGCGATGCGGGCGAGCGGCCTGAGACCGCGCTTGGCAGCTTCGTCGGCGGTCATCAACACCAGCGCCGCGGCTCCGTCGTTGAGGCCCGAGGCGTTGGCCGCCGTCACCGTGCCTTCCTTAAGGAAGGCCGGCCGCAGACCTGAGACACTTTCGTACGTCGCGCCATGACGGATGTACTCGTCATCGCTGACGACCGTGTCGCCCTTGCGGCCCTTGATGGTCACCGGGGCGATCTCTTCTGCGAACCTGCCGGCCTTCTGGGCCGCTTCGGCCTTGTTCTGAGAAGCGACAGCGAAGCGGTCCTGCTCCTCGCGGGTGATCTGCCAGCGGGCGGCGATGTTCTCGGCGGTCTGACCCATGTGGTAACCGTGGAAGGCGTCCCACAGGCCATCCTTGATCATGGTGTCGACGAAGGCGAGGTCGCCCATCTTCTGGCCGCCGCGCAGGTTCTGGGCGTGCGGCGACTGGCTCATGCTTTCCTGGCCGCCGGCGACCACGATCGCGGCGTCGCCGGCCGCAATCTGCTGCGCTGCGAGAGCCACGGCCCGAAGGCCCGAGCCGCATAGCTGATTGACGCTCCAGGCCGGGCTCTCGACCGGGACCCCGGCGTTTACGCTGGCCTGGCGGGCGGGGCCTTGGCCGGCGCCGGCCTGCAAGACCTGGCCCATGACGACTTCGTCGACGTCGCTGGCGGGGACGCCGGCCTGTTCCAGGGCCGCCTGGATGGCGATCCGGCCCAGTTCGTGGGCCGGCAGAGACGACAGGGCGCCGTTGAAGGATCCGACAGGCGTCCGGGCGGCGGAAACGATGACGATGTCACTCATGTTCTCAGAGGCTCCCAACTGGCGCGGCGGGCAAGGATAGGACTAATATCGCACCTGCGATATCGCGCGAGCTTTGCGCGAGGTCTACAGGGATTGAAATGGCCGAAGACACGGACAACGAGCCAAAGCGCGCGACGGGCGAACGCGTCACCATCCAGAAGTATGCCAACCGGCGGCTCTATAATAAGGCCACGAGCAGCTACATCACCCTCGACGATCTGGCGACCATGGTGAAACAGGGTGTCGATTTCGTCGTCTACGACGCCAAGACGGGCGAGGACATCACCCGCAAGGTCCTTACCCAGATCATCTTCGAGGAGGAGGGTCGCGGCCAGAACCTGCTTCCCATCCAGTTCCTCCGCCAGCTGATCGGCTTTTACGGCGACCGAATGCAGGCCTTCCTGCCCAGTTTCCTGGAGATGTCGCTGGACAGCTTCATCCGTCAGCAGGAGCGGATGCAGAGCCAGTGGGGGCTCGGCGGTCCGCCATCCATGGGCGCGTTCGACGAGCAGATCCGCCAGAATATGGCCCTGTTTGACCGAGCGATGAAAATGTTCACACCGTTCGCCTTTCGGCCTGACGAAGTGAGCTCACCTCAGCCCCCGACGAGCAAGGCCGCCAAGCCCGTCAAGCCGGCCTCCGAGGATGCCGAACTCAGCGAACTCAAGGCCCAGATGGCCGCCATGCAGGCCCAGTTGAAAGCCCTGGCGTCCAAAAAGTAGCGAACGACTAGACCGCGGCCGCCTTGACCTTCAGGCGGGCGCCGCCCAGCACCGCCACGACCTCCACCTTGGCGCCGACGCCAAGCGAACCAGCGCCGTCGAGCACCGCCGACCATTCCTTGCCGTCGACAAACACCCGGCCATCCTCGCCCTCGAAGTCGGCCACCGCCTCGCCGCGGTGACCCACCAACCGCAGGAGCGGGTCGTTGACGTCCGTTCCGGAGGCCTTCGCCCCGCGCAGATACCGCCGGCCGACATAGGTGCTGGCGATCGTGAGCACGCCGAAGACGGCGATTTGCTCGGGCTGGTTCATCGTCGGAAAGATCAGGGTGATGAATCCGGTGAGCGCCGCCGAACCCGCCGGCCACAGAAGCCAGCCTGAGCCGGTGGCCACCTCGATGGCCAGGAACACAGCGCCCACAGCCATCCACCCCCAGAGGGGATGCGAAAGGATAAAATCAGACAGACCACCCATCAGGATTGATCCGGGGTCGGTGGCACGGCCGGCATAGCCGGCGCGCCCGAGCGGTTGGGCCCTTGCTGTGGGTTCTGCGGCCGGCGCGGCGCTCCCCCGCCGCCGCCACCGCCGTTATGGCCGGCGGATTCAACCATGGCGGCAATGCCTGCGATCGAGCCGGCGATTCCGGCGAAGTCAGCCGGCACGATGATCGTCCGCTGCTGCGGCGAGTCGGCGAGTTTGCCGAAGGCTTCGACGTATTTCTGGGCAATGAAATAGTTGAGGGCGTTTACAGAGCCCGTCTCGATGGCGTCGGAGACGCTCTTGGTGGCCGCCGCTTCAGCTGCCGCCAGCCGCTCGCGGGCTTCGGCGTCGCGGAAGGCCGCTTCCTTGCGCCCCTCGGCCTGCAGGATGGCGGATTGCTTGGCGCCTTCGGCGCGCGTTACGGCCGCCTGTTTCTCGCCTTCCGCTTCGGTGATCACCGCGCGCTTTTCCCGCTCGGCCTTCATCTGGCGGGTCATGGCGTTGGTGATGTCCGGCGGCGGTTGCAAGTCCTTGATCTCGATGCGCGCCACTTTGACGCCCCACGGCCCGGTCGCCTCGTCGATGACCGTCAGCAGTCGGGTATTGATCATGTCGCGCTTCGAAAGCACCTCGTCGAGTTCCATCGAGCCGACGACGGTGCGCAGATTGGTCATGGTCAACTGGCCGATGGCGAAGTTGAGATTGGCCACTCGATAGGCTGCCGCGGACGCGTCCATGACTTGGATAAAGACGATGGCGTCGACCTTGACCATGACATTGTCGCGGGTGATCACCTCCTGGCTCGGCACGTCCAGCACCTGCTCCATCAGCGAAACCTTGCGGCCGACCGATTCCATGAACGGGGTGAGAATGGTGATTCCGGGCTTGAGCGTGCGCACGTAACGTCCGAAGCGCTCGACCGTGTATTCGTAGCCCTGCGGCACGATCTTGATGGCCGACAGGGCCAGGAAGATCGCCAGGATCAGGATGGCGATCGCGAACACTTCGAAGATCATGGATGCGCTCCCCTCAACAGCCGGCGCGACCTTAGCCTTTCGCGAAGTCAGGCGCTATCGGGGGTTCAGCACACCGGAGGGGAGGTCTGCGGGCCGCCGCCGGGCGGATGGAACTGTCCATCGGCGCCCTTGGTGAAGACGATGTGGAGGCTGGATGTGCCGGTGTAGTCGATCGCAAAGCTCTGGCCCCTGGCCAGGGGCGTGAGCTTGCCGGAATACTGGTAGTCACCGGGGGTGGCGACGCCATCGGCGGCCTGCTTGCCGGAGTTCAGGATCGCCGAGCCGGCGTCGATCGCCGCGCCTGGCGCAAGCTCGACAAGGCTGACCAGCGTCGAGGTGCAGCCCTGGGCGGCCTCGTCGGCTGCGAAAAGCAGCACCGGGACAGTGTCGAGATCGTTACGAAGGGTCCAAGGGGCGGTGAGGCCGAAGCTGACCGCGCCCGCCTTCAAATCCCAGCGACCCAGTTTCATGAAGCCGCCGTCGGGGGTGCGACGCAGATAGTCGACGCTCACCTGTCCGGCGCAGGCGTCGCATGTGTAGTTGGTAAAGTTCCCCTCGCCATTTGAGACGAGCGCGACAACGCCAGGTGACAAGTCGATAAGCGCTGAGGGCGTGAACTGCAGCTTGTGGTCCATGGTCGAGCCGTCCGGCGCGGCCGGGAAGCCGATGATCGCCGGCGCTGGCGTCCCGAAAGCGACCTGAAAGGCCCGGTTCAAACTGTCGGTGTTGGCCGGCGTCACCGGCTCGACCGCGGGCGTGAAGGGCGGCCGGACGGAGGGCGGCGGTGCGGCCGTCGTTGCGTTCTTCCCGCAAGCGGCGACGAGCATAAGAAGCGAAAGCGCGAAAAGCCTGGTCACACCCATATTGCCTCCCCCATCAGGAAATGGGCGCTGGCGAAGATGAAAGCCCGCGCGCTCGAGCTTGTCAAAGAGGCGCTTGACCCGGCGGGCGCCCTGCCGCATGGCCCCGCCATGCAGCCGTTCAAGGACATCACCGCACGGGCTGTGCCGCTCGATGTCGCCAACCTCGACACCGATCAGATCATCCCCAAGCAGTTCCTCAAGACCGTTGGCCGAGAAGGCCTGGGCGCGGGCCTGCTCTACGACCTGCGCTTCGATGGCCAGGGCAGGCCCAGGGCCGACTGTGCGCTCAACGATCCACGCTATGCCGGCGCCGGGGTGTTGATCGGCGGCGACAACTTCGGCTGCGGTTCCAGCCGCGAGCATGCCGCCTGGGCGCTGTTGGATTTCGGCATTCGTTGCGTGATCGCACCCTCATTCGCAGACATCTTCCAGGCCAATTGCCTCCAGAACGGCTTGCTGCCCGTGGCCCTGCCGCACGATACCGTGAAGGCGTTGATGGACGAAGCCAAGGGCGGCAATCACGTCTTTGCCGTCGACCTCGAGAGCCAGACCGTCACCGCTCCTTCGGGCGCGCAGCATCGTTTCGACATCGATCCGGCGCGAAAGGAGAAGTTGCTCAAGGGCCTCGACGCCATCGGCGAGACCCTAGCCCACAAGGAAGACATTGATCGCTTCGAGCAGCGCCAGGCACTGCAGCGGCCGTGGCTCGCCGGCGCATGAAGGTGATCGTCGCCGGCACAGTGCGGGTCCCGCCGGCGAAGGTCGCGGCCTTCCGTCCGCACATGCAGGCGATGATCGCCGCCAGCCGAGCGGAGGACGGCTGCGAGGCCTATGACTACGGCGAGGACGTATCCGAGGCAGGCCTGATGCGCGTGTTCGAGGTCTGGCGCGACTGGTCGGCCCTGAACGCCCATTTCAAGACCCCGCACTTGGCCGCTTGGCGCGACGCGTGGCCGGCCTTCGGCGTCACCGACCGGCGCCTCGCGGTCTATGAAATCGCGGGTCAGAGCCCGCTCTGATCGAGATATCCATGCCCCGCACTCTCCTTCTCCTGCCGGGCGACGGCATTGGCCCGGAAGTCACCACCCAGGCCCGGCGGGTCGCCGAGCGCGTCGCGCCACACCTGAAGATCGAGGAGCGGCATCTCGGCGGGATCGCCTACGACCTCGAGGGCGCTCCGCTCTCCGTCGCCACCCTGGAGCTCGCCAAGTCCAGCGACGCGGTGCTGATGGGCGCGGTCGGCGGACCGAAATGGGCTGGAGTCCCCCGCCATCTGCGCCCGGAGGCCGGGTTGCTGGGCCTGCGAGTCGGCATGGGCGTTTTCGCCAACCTGAGGCCGGCCTTGTGTTTCGCCCCACTGGCCGGAGCTTCAACTCTGAAGCGGGAGGTGGTCGAGGGCCTGGACATTATGATCGTCCGAGAACTGACGGGCGGGGTCTATTTCGGCCAGCCGCGCGGCATCGAGACCCTGGCGGACGGGTCCCGCCGCGGCGTCGATACCCAGGTCTATACGACGGCTGAAATCGAGCGGGTCTCGCGCGTCGCCTTCGGTCTCGCCCGCGGCCGGCGCGGCAAGGTGACGAGCTGCGAGAAGTCCAACGTCATGGAGACCGGCCTGTTGTGGCGCGAGGTGGTCGCCGACCTCCATACCCGTGAGTTCGCCGATGTGGCGCTCGAGCACATGCTGGCCGACAACGCCGCCATGCAGCTGGTCAAGAACCCGCGCCAGTTCGACGTCATCCTCACCGACAATCTTTTCGGCGACCTTCTCTCTGACGAGGCGGCGCAACTCACCGGCTCCCTCGGCATGCTGCCCTCGGCGGCGCTGGGCATGGCCGGAACCCCCGGACTCTATGAACCGATCCATGGCTCCGCGCCGGACATCGCCGGCCAGGGCCTCGCCAATCCCTTGGCGGCGATTCTGTCGCTGGCCATGGCGCTGCGCTGGTCGCTCGGCCACGGCGAGCTTGCCGACGCGATCGAGGCGGCGGTGGAAAAGGCGCTCACTCGCGGTGCTCGAACGCGGGACCTTGGCGGTGCGTTGACCACGGCCCAAATGTCCGATGCGGTGCTGGCGGCGCTCTGAAACCTAGGCCGGAACCAGTTTCCGACCGGTGAGCCGCTCGAGGATCCGCGCGGGCGAGGCTTCCGGCGCGGACATGGCGGAAAGCGGCAGGTAGAAAGTCTGCTCCAGGGCGTATCGGCCGGCGATAGCCGCGTGCGCCGTGCTGTCGGTGAAGACGATCCACACGCATCCGGGCGCGAAGCGGATCTCGCGGTGCGGCGCGGCCGCCTGATAGGTCGGATCGAGCTTGGCCCTGTCGTGCAGCCGCAGCATCAGGGCGTCGTAGGGCGTTCGACGGCCGCGGGTGATCCCCACTGCTTCCAAAAGGGCCGCCTCGCCCGGCAGCGGCAGGCGCGCCTTGAAAGCCCAGCGGCGGGCGTAGTCCTCAAATGGTTCGCCCACCCGCCAGACACGATCCTCACCACTCACGCTGATATTGCAGAAGACTCTGAGGATGCGCGCGCCCCCTGTGGGCTGGGAGGCGAAGGCGTCCACGTGCAGGCGCCGGTCATCCTTGCGAGGGCTGATCGGTGCGTCGTCGATGGCGCGCGGTCGGAAGCTGGTGCGCCCCATTCGCAGCGAACCGGCGTAGGTCGGCGCCATTCGGACGATCAGATCGCGCGCCCAGGCCGCATAGCGGACGAGCAGGGCCTCGAGCAGCGGCTCCTGGTCGGCCCCGACCCTCGCGCCGCGCACATCCGCGCCAGGGGCCATGCTGATGTTTTTGGCTTTGCCGTCGCCGAGGTCAACGCCGAGCAGCGCCTGCTCCTCAGGGGTCAGGCTGAACCGCTCGTCTTCGACGATGACGAGTCCCTCCCGCTCCAGGCGCTCGGCGAATGGATCGGCGGTCATAACCTCACACTAACGCGGCCGGGCTGGCATTCGCAAAAGGAAGATGCGTAGGCCCGCCTTGCGCCCGCGGGCAGGCGAGCGTATGCGGGCGGCCCGCAGCAAATCCGGAGTAAGCGCGATGGGGTACCGCGTCGCCGTCGTTGGCGCCACCGGGGCCGTCGGCCGCGAGATGTTGAATATCCTCGAGGAACTGGCGTTCCCTGTCGACCGGATGCACGCGATCGCCTCGCGCAACTCTCTGGGCGTCGAGGTCGGCTGGAAGGCCGGATCAGTGAAATGCGAGGATATCGCCCAATTCGATTTCTCGCGTGTCGATCTGGTCCTGATGAGCGTCGACGCCAAGTTCTCGCGCGAATGGTCACCCAGGATCGGCGCAGCCGGCGCCATCGTCATCGATAACTCGTCGGCTTGGCGGATGGACCCGGACGTTCCGCTGATCGTGCCCGAGGTGAACGCCGATGACGTCGAGTTCGCCCACCGCAAGAACATCATCGCCAATCCCAACTGCTCCACCGCTCAGCTGGTGGTGGCCCTGAAGCCCCTGCACGATGCGGCCAGGATCAAGCGGGTGGTCGTCTCGACCTACCAGTCGGTCTCAGGAGCTGGAAAACAGGGCATGGACGAGCTGTGGGACCAGACCAAGGGCATCTTCGTGCTGGGTCCTAGCGAGCCGAAGGTGTTTCCAAAGCAGATCGCCTTCAACGTCATCCCGTTCATCGGCGAGGCCCGCGACGACGGGTTCACAAACGAAGAAGCCAAGATGTGGGACGAAACCCACAAGATGATCGATCCGGACATTGCGCTCACCGTCACCTGCGTGCGCGTGCCGGTGATGGTCGGTCACGCCGAGTCGGTGAACATCGAGTTTCACGAGCCGCTGGATGAGGACGAGGCGCGTGAGATCCTTCGCGCTGCGCCGGGCCTCATCGTTATCGATAGGCGCGACGGCGTCGGGTTCATGACGCCCAAGGAGGCCCAGGGCGAGTTCCCAGTCTACGTCTCCCGTATCCGTCGCGATCCCACCGTGGAGAACGGCCTCGCCCTGTGGGTGGTCGCCGACAACCTGCGCAAGGGCGCGGCGCTCAATGCGGTGCAAATCGCCGAGTTGCTGCATGAGCGCGGCCTAATCGGACAGAAGGCCCTGGCTTGACCGCCGAGGAGGTCGGCGGGGCAACCCGCCGGGCGCTCCTCGTCGGTATGGGCTGCTATGTCGTCTGGGGCCTGACCCCTCTGCTCTTCATCGCCATGGGCCGTGCGGGCGCAAGCCCTTGGGCGATTCTCGCCCACCGAGCCTTGTGGTCGGCGCCCTGGGCCGGACTGCTGGTTCTCATCGCCCGCCAGGGCGGCGAGGTGAAAGCCGCGATCGCCGACCCCCGGCGGTTCTTCTGGCTGATCCTGTCGGCGACGGCGATCTCCTCCGGCTGGGGCGTTTTCGTGTGGAGCGTCAACAACGGCCGCAACATCGAGGCGAGCCTCGGCTATTTCATCACGCCATTGCTCAACATGGGCGCCGGAGCGTTGATCTTCCGCGAGCGGATCGACCGTTTCGGGGCCATGGCCATCGCGCTGGCCGCCACCGGCGTCGCACTGCAGACCATCGCTCTCGGCCACCCACCGGTAATCGCCCTCTATCTTGCCTTCACCTTCTGGATCTACGGCCTCATCCGTAGGCAGATCGCCGTGGAGGCGCAGACGGGCCTTTTCATCGAATGCCTGCTCATGACCTTGCCCGGCCTGGCGGCGGTGATCTTCCTGAACGGCCACGGCGGCGACATCTTCGGGCGGGGCCTCGGGCCGTCCCTGCTGATGATGGCCGCCGGTCCTGTGACAGTCGCCCCCCTCGCTCTCTTCGCCTGGACGGCACGGCGCCTGCCGCTGTCCACCTTCGGCTTCCTGCAATTCATTTCGCCGACCATCGGCTTCCTCATCGGCCTGGGGGTGGGTGAGCGGCTGACGCCGTTGGGCGTCGTCGCCTTCGCCTTCATCTGGACCGGCTCGGCGGTGTTCATGCTGGGCGCCTGGCGCGCATCCATGAGGTTGCGAGTCGCAACCTAGGGGTCTGGGCTCATTTTGTCCTGCAACCCAGGACCGCCGGCGCACTTCACAGGCAGGCGTACGCCGCCTTGATCAGGGCGACGGCCCGGGGATCGCCGATGAGGTGAGCCGACTGCCGGTTCATGACATAGGCGCCGGCAAGGCGCCGCTCAGGATCGGCGAAGGCGCAAGAGCCGCCCCAGCCGGAATGGCCGTAGCTCGCCTCGCCTGGGCCATAGATGAAAAGGCCCTCGTTACGCAGGAACCCGGCGCCCCAGGACAGGTCAAACGGGAGCACCAGGTCCGGCCCGCGAATTCGTTCGGTGCTGACTGCCGCGACGGTCCCCGGCGAAAGGACCTGGCGGCCGTCAAGCCGTCCATCGCAGGCAAGAATGGACATCATGCGGGCAAGCGCGACGGCCGTCGCGTGGCCGGTGACCGACGGGATCGACGCCCGGCGCCAGTCGTCCAGGGATACCCCGGCTGGCGCCGCCCATGCCGTGCGGAAGGCAACGCGCCGCGGCTCGGTCAGCGGTCCCAGGTCCGGCAGGACGGACGGCTTGCGCGTCTCGGCACAGCGCGGGTGCTCGGAATCCGGCAGGCCGACCCAGGCGTCGAGGCCGAACGGGCGGCCGATGTCATCCCTGAAGGCGTCGCCGAGGCCGCGGCCCGTGGCGCGGCGGAAGATCTCGCCGGCCAGGTAACCGAAAGTCACCGGGTGATAGCCGCTGGCGGTTCCCGGCGGCCACATCGGGCTCATGGCCGCCAGCCTGGCGCCGATCAGGCCTGCATCGAACCAGTCGCGCGCGTTCATGGGTTCAGCGAAACCGGGCAGTCCGGCTTGGTGCGAGAGGGCTTCGGCGATGGTGACCCGGTCTTTTCCGGCGTCGGCGAACTCTGGCCACAGGCCGACGATGGGCGCCTCATAGTCGACCTCGCCTTCGTCGACGAGGGAGGCGACCATCAAGGCGGCAATCGCCTTGGTCGTGGAGTAAACCGGCGTCAGAGTATCGTCCGCAAACGGACGGGTAGTGGCGCGGTCGGCAAACCCAGCCATCAGGTCGAGAACGATCTCACCCTCAATCGCCAGGGCGAAACGAGCGCCCAGCTCCAGACCATCATCGAAATGGCGGGCGAAAACCTCGCGGGCGGGCTCGAAACGGGACGGCGCCAGGCCGCGGACTTCAACCATCGAGCTGATCGAGCGTGACCGTGATCGCTTCGCCCGCGGTCAGCGCGGCGACCTCTGCGACGGCGGCCATCATCGCCTCGGGCAAGCTGATGCCCTCGGTCAGGGCCCCCGCGAACAGGCCCGTGAGCAGGTCGCCCGTTCCCTTTGGCGCGGCTGGCGACCTGGCATGCCGGGCAAGGAACTCGCCGCCGTCTGACGACAGGAGCACGCCGATTTCGGCGCCGAGCGGCACGGATGAAACCAGCGTCACTCCGCCCAGCGCCCTGGCCGCGGCGCGCGCCTCAGAGAGGTCGCCAACGGGGCGTCCCGTCAGACGGGCGAGCTCCCAGGCGTTGGGAATGAGGATGTCTGCGGCGGGTGCGAGGACGCCGGCGATCGCATTGGCCACGGCCTCCTTCACGTAAAGGCCCGTGTCCTCATCGCCCATGATCGGATCGACGATGACCGGGGCGGCCGGACTCGCCGCGCGCACCCTTTCGAGCGCCTTCGCTGCGACCTCCACTTGTCCAGGCGAAGCGAAATAGCCGCAGATCACGGCGGAGAGATCGGCGAAGCCATCGGCCATCTCGGCCCCGGTAAGCATTCCCTCGAAGATGTCGTCGTCGATCGGTCCGCCGCCCGGCGCGCCCAGGCCCGGATGCCGGCCGAACGTGACGGTGGGCACGAGGATCGCCCTGACGCCCATGCGCTCGAGCGCAGCGGCCTGAGCCGAGCCGCCGACCCGGCTCGCCGCCACAAAGCTCGACAAGATCAGGACGGCGGCCATGGCGGAGCCTCTATCCCAATTCGCAATCAAGTTGGGAGAGATGGCGGTTTCAGCCTCAATTCCAGGAAAACGCTGTCGACCCAGAGGTCTCCCACCTTCATGGTCGCCTTGGCTTCACCGGTTTTGATGAATCCAAGCTTGGCAAGAAGCGTCAGCGAGGCGGTGTTGCGCGGATCGACGTCGGCGGTGATGCGCTCATTGCCCCGCCCCCGCGCCCGCATGATCACCGCCTCCACAGCTTCGCGCGCCAGGCCGCGGCCCCAGACGTCCCGCGCAAGAATGAATCCGATCTCCTGGCCATCCCACAGACCGGCCTTGCCGATCACCCGCCCGTCCAGGACCACGACCTGGTCGTCGCCTACCCCGGCTTGTGTGGCGTCAATCGTGGCGCGGACAAAGGCGTGGGTCTCCTCGATCGAGGCATGCGGCGGCGTCGACCAGAAAGCCATCGCCTCGGCATCGGAAAAGATCGGATGCAGCGCTTCCGCGTCAGCTTCCTCGAAAGGACGCAGGCTGATGCGGCGGCCGGGAGCGGACATGACGAGAGCTGTAGCTCAATCCGGTCCGTCATTCCGCCGCCAAACGACGCCTGACTCAGCCGCGGTTGACCGTGGCCGCGCATCGTCCATCATCGGCGCATGTCTCGCGCCGCCGCCACCATCCTCGGGATGAGCATCCTGTTCATCGCGCCGGTCGCGGTGCTGGCGGCCGGTTGGTTCCTGCTAGAGACCTACCCAGGCCACCCCGGCGTCACGCTCTCGCCAATGACCACTTATGTCCTGTCGGTGGTCAGCCTGGCGGTGGGCGTGGTCGGAGTCTGGATGCTGCCGATCCGGCCGCTGTTCCGCGCCGTTCTGGTGCCGCCCTATCTTGTCGGCATGTGGATGGCGTGCTTCGCGGTCCTGGCGGTGCTCGACTGCGGGACGATCAGCGGCTGCCACTGAAGCCCGAAGCGAGCCGGGTCTTCGATCTCAATACCGATAGTGATCCGGCTTGAACGGGCCGGCCGGGGCGACGCCGATATACTCCGCTTGTTCCGGACTCATGGCCGTCAGCCGGGCGCCGAGCTTGCCGAGGTGCAGGGAGGCGACCTTTTCGTCCAGGTGCTTGGGCAGCGTGTAGACCTTGGTCTCATAGGCCTTGGGGTTGGTCCACAATTCGATCTGGGCCAGCGTCTGGTTGGTGAAGCTGGCGCTCATCACGAAGCTGGGGTGGCCGGTGGCGTTGCCAAGGTTCACCAGACGCCCTTCCGAGAGCACAATGATTTTCTTACCGTCCGGGAACTCCACGTGGTGCACCTGGGGCTTGATCTCGTCCCACTTGAAATTGCGAAGGGCGCTGATCTGGATCTCGGAATCGAAGTGGCCGATGTTGCAGACGATGGCGTTGTTCTTCATCCCGCGCATGTGGTCGACGGTGATGACATCCTTGTTGCCGGTGGCCGTCACATAGATGTCGGCGCTGCCCAGCGTGTCCTCGACGGTCAGCACCTCATAGCCTTCCATCGCCGCCTGCAGCGCACAGATCGGATCGACCTCTGTGACAACCACCCGTGCGCCGCCCTGGCGCAGAGAGGCGGCCGACCCCTTGCCGACATCGCCATAGCCGCAGACCACGGCCACTTTTCCGGCCAGCATCACGTCGGTAGCCCGGCGGATCGCATCCACGAGGCTCTCGCGGCATCCGTAGAGATTGTCGAACTTTGACTTGGTGACGCTGTCGTTGACGTTAATGGCCGGGAACGGAAGCTCGCCCCTGGTCTGCATCTGGTAAAGGCGATGGACGCCGGTCGTGGTCTCCTCCGACACGCCTTTCACCGAGGCGCGGATCGCCGAATAGAAGCCGAGCTTCTCCTTCAGATAACGCTTCATGGTCTTGTAGAGCGCCTCTTCCTCATCGTTCTTCGGGTGATCGAGGATGGAGGGGTCCTTCTCGGCCTTGGGGCCGAGAACTGTGAGCAAGGTGGCGTCGCCGCCGTCGTCGAGGATCAGGTTCGGATAGCCCCCATCGGCCCATTCGAAGATGCGGTGGGCGTACGCCCAGTACTCGTCCAGCGTCTCGCCTTTGACCGCGAACACCGGCACGCCCGTCGCCGCGATCGCCGCGGCGGCATGATCCTGGGTCGAGAAGATGTTGCACGAGGCCCAGCGGACGTCGGCGCCCAACGCCGTCAGGGTCTCGATCAGCACCGCCGTCTGTATAGTCATGTGCAGCGAACCTGCGATCCGCGCGCCCTTGAGCGGTTGGTCGGCGCCGAACTCGGCCCGAAGCGCCATCAGCCCGGGCATCTCGGTCTCGGCGATCTCGATCTCCTTGCGGCCCCAAGCGGCAAGCGAGAGGTCCTTGACGATGGATTCGGCCACGGCGGGCTCCTTGAATTGGGGGGCTTGAATTTGGCCGCGTCTATAGGCCGGCCGGGTGGTCGGGGCAACAGGGATATAAGGATATCCTTATATTCGTGAGCGTCGGTTCGACGGATTTCGGCTATAGACTAGTTTACATTGCAGACTAGTCGGCATATGCAATGGCTAACGCGACGGCCGGCTTGGCCGCCAACCCCAACGGAGCCAGATCCTGATGAGCATGGAGACCCATTCCACCCGCGACGACCTTGCATTCATGCGCGCCCTGGTCGCCGAGGGGGCCAATGACTATTCGATGTTCGGGCAGCTCTATCGCCTTGCGGGCCTCGTCTTTGGCGGCCAAGTGCTGCTTCAGGCTGGCCAGATATACGGATGGTTTCCGGCCGGCGGACTGTGGGCCCTCGGAGTCGGAGTGGCGCCGACGCTACTATTCCTCGCGTCGCTCGCCGTCATAGTCTGGCGCCGTCGCCGCGACAAACGGCCCTCGCCCACAGGCCGGGCCGTCAACGCCGCTTTCGGCTCGATCGGCATGGGCAACCTGGCGCTTCTGGCGGTGTTCGGCGTGGTCGCCTGGCGCGAAAACAGCATGTTTCCTCTCCTGATATTTCCCTGCGCCGTCTTCGTGCTGCAGGCCGCGGCCTGGCTCTTCGCCTGGACCATTCGTCGGCGGGCCTGGCTAGGCCTGGTCGCCGCCGGCTGGTGCGTCGCCGGAATCAGCATGGCCGCCAACATCCACTCCGTGCCCGGGTACCTCTTCTCGGCCGGGCTGGGCCTTCTGCTGTGCATGGCGATTCCCGGTTGGACTCTGGTGCGCATCTCCCGTCGCGCCGCCTGAGGCGCCGGGCGATGACCGGTTTCGACATCGGCGAACTCGACGACGTCATCCATGGCCGCATGCGACTGGGGATCATGGCCTACCTCGCCGACGCCGAGGTGGCCGACTTCTCCGTCCTGAAGTCGGCGCTAGGCGCCACTCAAGGCAATCTCTCGATCCACCTGCGCAAGCTGGAGGACGCCGGCTACATCGACATCGAAAAGAGCTTCCTGAACCGAAAACCGCTCACCCGGGCGCGGATCACCGGCGTGGGCCGGCGGGCGTTCGCCGCCTACCTCGAGGCGCTCGCGCGTCTTGTCGACCGCAGCGACGGCAATTCCTTCGGCTAAGGGGGAGAGGTTCCTACCTCTCTTCTTCGAAGCGATTGGCGACTAGGCGTGTCAACGCCTGCACGGCCTCCCGAGCCTGGCGGCCCTCACCGCTGATCTGAATGGTCGAGCCAGGGCCGGCGGCCAACATCATCAAGCCCATGATCGATTGAGCGTCGACCGTCTGGTCGTCCTTGGTGACCTTTATGTCAGCGTCGAAAGACGCAGCCAGCTTGACGAAGCGGGCCGAGGCTCGGGCGTGCAGCCCCCGCTCGTTGACAATTTCGACGCTCCCCGCCGCCGCCACGTCACTTCTCGCCGGCCAGGACGTAGGAAGCGACCGAGATGTATTTCCGCCCGGCCTCCTGCGCATAAGCCACGCAAACCGAAAGCGGTTCGCGTGCGCGCACGCTCGCCAGTTTGATCAGCATCGGTAGGTTGAGGCCGGCGATGACCTCGGCCTTTGTCTGCTCCATCACCGAGATGGCGAGGTTCGACGGCGTGCCGCCGAACATGTCGGTCAGCAGGATCACGCCCTCACCCTGATCGACCTCGCCACAGGCCTTCAGGATATCGCGTCGTCGGCGGTCCATATCGTCGTCGGGGCCTATGCACACCGCCTTGGCGGCCGGTTGAGGCCCGACCACGTGTTCCATGGCGTAGAGGAATTCTTCCGCCAGCCGCCCGTGCGTGACGATCACGAGCCCGATCATGCAGCCTGTCTCAACGGCGACCCTTCAGCCGCCCGCCGGGCGACGCGAAAGCGGCTTGATACGACTCTTATGGCCCGCCTCCAAGATGGCGCAATTGATCCAGATTGCCGCACTGCAACAGGGCCAGGAGCTTGGCCGGAGCGGCCGCCTCAAAAGGCCACAGGCGCACAGCGGGGAGGGAAACGCCCAGAACGGTGCGCGAGAAAGCTTCGGGCAGACGCTCAACTTCGTCCGGCGTCGCGGTGAGGGCCACAGCCAGATCGATGCTGGAGAACGGCAGCGGGCTTACGCCGATAACGCCGACGCCGCGCGCCTCGATGAGGCCGGCCAGCGCGTCCGGCGCACGCCCCCAGAGAATCCCCTCGACGTCGAAGACGACGACCCGATCGTCGGCCACCAGGGAAAAGCCGGCAGATAGGCAGCGGAGGGCCAGGTCGCTTTTTCCCGCCGCCGACGGGCCCTCGAGCAACACCCCTCGCCAGGCGCCGCGCACCCGGGTCGCGATGAGGCTGGCATGAAGGATCTCAGACATGAGGCGACGCGCCGGCCCAGCCGACCAGCGGCAGGCCGATGCAGAAGCGGGCGCCGACAACGCGTCCGTCGGCATCGAGCCGGTTCTCGGCCCAGATGCGGCCACCGTGCGCCTCGACGATCTGTCGGGCGATGGCGAGTCCGAGACCTGAATTGCCACCGAAAGCCGCGCCCTTGGGCCGGGACGTATAGAATCTCTGGAACACCGTCTCGAGGTTGTCCGCCGGGATACCCGGGCCGTCGTCATCGATAAAGATCAGAGCTTCGCCGCGCCCGCGGATCAGGTTGATCCGCACCTCGCTGCCCGCTTGGCCGAACGAGCGTGCGTTGTCGATGAGGTTGCGGAGCACCTGGCCGAGCGGCCCCTCGCGGCCGTTGACATGCACAGGGTCCGCCGCCGCAGGCACGACGAATCGCACGCTCACCTCGCCCTCCCGGCGCGTCGCCTCATAGAACTCGGCGACTTGCGCCAGCAGTGGGCGAAGGTCCAGCGGCGAGGGCTGTTCGCGGGCAAGCTCGGCGTCAAGGCGCGAGGCGTTGGAGATGTCCGTGATCAGACGGTCCATACGGCTGATATCCAGGGCGAGGATCCGCAGCAGTCGCGCCCGCGCGTCGGGCTTTTCGACGAGTTCGAGGGTCTCCACCGCCGAGCGGATCGAGGTCATCGGGTTCCTCAATTCATGGGCGACATCAGCGGCGAAGCGTTCGATGGCCTGCATGCGCTGGGCGATCGCTCTCGTCATGTCCTCCAGCGACCGGGTGAGGTCGCCCAGTTCGTCGTCACGTCTGGCAAGGTCCGGCAGGGCGATGGCGCGGGCGTGCTGCAGGCGCACGCGGTCGGCGGCTCTGGCTAGCCGCAGCACCGGTTCGGCGATCAACTGGGTCAGTAGCAGGGACGAGATCAAAGTAACGCCGATGGCGATCAGGATGAATGGCAGCAGCGCGCGCCGCTGGGCGGCGACAATCTGCTCAACGCCGGTCGCCTGCAGGGTCAGCACGCCCAGCACCGCCTGAACGTGGCGGATCGGGATCGACACCGACACCACGCGCTTGCCGTCTTCGGCGACGCGAACGTTGCGCACCACTTCGCCGCGCATGGCGGCCTTGACCTCCGCGGTGAGGGCCTCGCGGGCGGTCTCGAGGCGCTGCTCGCGGGCCTTGGCGACGCCGGTGTCTTCGCGCTGACCAGGCTTGAGGGCCGGCGGCAGGGGCGCCTGGTCCACGCGATCAGCGACGACGTAGGAATCGGCCAGGAGGCGGCCGGATGCATCGAACAGGCGGGCGCGCTGTGAACTAGGGATCGACAGTACGTCGACGACGTTGGCGGCGGCGTCGGCCTCCAGCGCCGGGGCCGGCTCGCCCACGGTCGTATATTCGTCGATCACCTTGGCGATCACCTCGCCTTCGAGCTCAAGGCTCTCCAGGCGGGTCTGTATGAGGCCGGCGCGGAACTCGTTGAGCACCAGGGCGCCGCCAATAAGGATGGCCAGCCCCAGCAGATTGAGGACGATGATCAGGCGCCCGAGCCGGGAGCCCAGGGGCCAGACGACCCTTCGCCGTCGACGAGGCGCTTGCCGCTCGCCCAAATGCTCCTTGGGCCCCCTCGTCATGCGGTCAGGTCCGGTGTCAGGTTTCGCGGTAGCGGTATCCGACGCCATAAAGGGTTTCGATCGCGTCGAACTCCGGGTCCACCTCACGGAACTTCTTGCGCATACGCTTGATATGCGAATCGATGGTGCGGTCGTCGACGTAGACTTGGTCTTCGTAAGCCGCGTCCATCAGATTGTCGCGGCTCTTCACGAAGCCGGGCCTCTGGGCCAGCGACTGCAACAGCAGGAACTCGGTAACGGTCAGGCGTACCGGCCTGCCGTCCCACAGGCAGTCATGGCGGGCCGGATCGAGGGTCAGTCGACCGCGGCGGATGGCTCGGGCCGCGGCCGCGGCGGCCTCGGCGGCTTCATCTTCAGGTGCGGCGCGGCGCATCACCGCCTTCACCCGCTCCAGCAGCAGGCGCTGGCTGAACGGCTTGTGGATGTAGTCGTCAGCGCCGAGGTTGAAACCAAGGATTTCGTCGATCTCCTCGTCCTTGGAGGTCAAGATGATGACCGGCACGTTCGAGGTCTGTCGCAGGCGCCGCAGCACCTCCATGCCGTCCATGCGCGGCATCTTCACATCAAGGATGGCGATGTCGGGGGGATCACTTTCCAGCGCCGAAAGGCCGGACGCGCCGTCGTAGTAAGAGGTGACCGCGTGGCCGTGGTTTTCGAGCGCCAGCGACACCGATGCGACAATGTTCTCGTCGTCGTCGATGAGGGTGATTTTCGCCATTTGTTATCCAGACTTAGCCGAGCCCCTCGGACTCGGAACTTAAGGGGCCGAGGCGCCGGGGGCAATGTGGGGTGGTTCCGGACGTCCGGCCGCCGATCGCGAGGGCGACCGTCGGGCGAGAGCGGCCGTTGGCGGGCCACAGCAGTCTTGAAGTGGAGCCGCGCCATTCTGGTTGAGTTCCCACGGACCGGCGCTCAAGCTGCTCATCAAATGAGGAGCGGGCCATGGCCAAGTGGATTTCGGGTCTTGTCGCCACTCTTGCCTTAGCCGCCGGGACCGCGCTGGCGGAGCCATCCCATCCTCCGGCGGAGCCGGCGCCGAAGGACACGCCGGAGGCCAATTCGGCCATGGTGCGCGCCCTGTTCGCGGCTTTCAACGCCGGCGATCTTGCGTCCATCAACCGGATTATGGCGCCCGATCTCATCTTCCACAGCCCGTCGGGCGATACCGCCCGGCGGTATGACCCGCCCCAGGACCTCAAGTCGGCTTGCCCGATGTGCGATGCGCTGAAGAACCGCAAAGTCGTCATCGACCTCATCCTGGCCGAGGGCGATCTGGTGGCGGTCCGCTCGACCTGGCGCGGGACGTTCTCGAGTGAGTTCCATGGGGTCAATGTGAGCGGGAAATCAGTGACCATCCCCTACGAGAACATCTTCCGATTCCGCGGCGGCCGCATCCGCGAGGACTGGGCGAGCGCCGACGGTTTTTCCCTGATGCATCAGCTGGGCTTCACCGTTACGCCGCCGAGATGAACGGCCACGTTCCGGATCAAAAGCGATAAAGAAGGCGGACCGTTCAGGAGCCCGCCTTGAGCCGCTCCTGGAAGAACCTCACGACCGCATCATTGAATCTTTGGTGGAAGGCCCGGCGATCAAAGCCGAGCTTGTCCCAGCAGAGTTGCGGTGGCCCGATCGGCCCGCAGGGCGCCAGGAACGCGAAATGGCCCGCGCCGGGCTCGACATGCACATCGGTGAATGGGCCGAGTTCCTTGGCCACCAGATCGGTGTTCGTCGCCAGCGGCACAGTGGTGTCGGCCGAGCCGTCCCATAGCTGCACCGGCGTCTTCACCGCCGCCAGGCTGTCGGACGTGAAGGCGAAGCCGAAGCCCGGGGCAGCGATCACGGCCGCCTTAATGCGCGCGTCGCGGTAGAAGTTGGCGGGAAGCGGCAGGGAGGCGTTCCCCGGATTCCACAGACGGCAGGCAAACTCCGGCTGCTGCGCGCAATGGACCGCGATCTGCTTCAGGTCGGGCTCGCCGCCGATGAGCGTGAGCGCCGTATAGCCCCCGGCCGAAAAGCCGAAGACGCCGATGCGCGCCGGATCGATCACGCCGTGGCCCGGCCACGCGGAGAGCATGTAGTCGATGGTGGTCGAGATGTGCTTGGGCCTGTCGGTCAGCCATTGCACACCCCCGACCTCGCTCTGGTCGGCGTA
Source organism: Caulobacteraceae bacterium (assembly GCA_036491455.1). GTDB lineage: Bacteria > Pseudomonadota > Alphaproteobacteria > Caulobacterales > Caulobacteraceae > Acaudatibacter. The sequence continues at coordinate 4,708 of DASXBY010000024.1, read as the reverse complement.
GTTATCGCCGGTGTGCATGGGCGCGGCGACAACAAAACCGGCTGAAGCCAGGGCCATGGCGGTGTCGGCGTGGCTGAGAGGTCCGCCCCCGTTGCCGTGCGAGATCACCACCAGGGGCAGGTCGTGACCTTCGACCAGACCGTTCGGCGACGCCCATTGAGCGGTGAGGCCGGCCTGGATGAACTTCGCCGGCGCGTCGGTCGGATACCAGATGGCGACGGCGAGCGGCGGGCCGGGCGGGTCGGGGACATTCACTTGTTGAACGCCGACCGAATGGGCCGGACGGATCGCGTTGCTACGCAGCTGCAGCTGGTAGCCGACGAAACCAATCAAGCTCAGCACGGCGAGCACGCCGGCCGCGCCGAGGATCCATGTGAGAAGGCGGCGCATTGTCTTCCCCCTGATCGGTCAGGGCGACCACAGGCCCTGTCCGAGGTCAAGACTCGTTCGTACTAGAGCGCGAATGGGTCGCAGGTGTCGCACCCCGCTTCATCCGAGCTCAGTTTGACTCCCGAGTCTGCTGGCGAGACGATCCCCTATCGGAGGGATCGTGGCCTCACAGGCCTATCGTGCTCTGTCCGCCCCTGGCGCGCCTTGACGTGCTGGTCGAGAGCGATCCGTGCCCAAGTCGCCGAACTCAATCCTCGGTTTTTCGAGCGCGGTCAGAGATCAAGCTGCGCGGGCTTATCCGTTCGTGGTGCGATCCTTTCCCCGCGCGGGGCTAAACCGGTCTGACGCCTCAACCGATACGCAGCACCGTCACCAGAACCATGATCGTTCCGACCATGCCCGCCCCCCACGCCAGCGCCCTCACCCAGGGAACACCCATCACGTAGAGGACGGCGTGGATCACCCGCGAATAGAAGAACAGTTGCGCGCCCAGAACGGTCCAGTTGTTGGAGATGTGGGCCAGCGCCGCGGCGATGATCAGCGGCGCAAACAGGGTGAGGCCCTCGCGATGGTTGTCCACCAGGCGTTTGGTCCTGGCCTGGAACGTCGAAGGCGGCGGCAGGTCGTCCCGGCTGCCCGCCATGGCGCTAAGGCCTTGGGCGCGAACCGCCGCGGTGGCCTGGATCACGATCAGCAGCAACAGCAGCGCCACCGACCAGACGAGCATGGTGATTTCAATGCTCATTCGCCACCTCCCTTACGTCGAGAACCGAAGCGGCGGACGAGTCGCGCCGCCTCTCAAAGCTCGAGCGGATATAATTGGGCCACCCGGCCGGGTTCGCGCTTCCAGACGTCGGATCCGTCGACATAGACCTCCACGCCATTGCCGTCGGGATCGGAAAAATACAGCGACTGGGTCACCTCGTGATTGATCGGGTTCACCACCACGCCGCCGGCCTCCAAATGGACCTTGGCCTCGCGCAGCTCATCCAGACTGTCGCCGATCTTGAAGGCCACATGATGCAGGCCGACGGCGCTCTCGGCGGCGCTGCTACCTTCGCCCGAGACTTCCATCACCGCAAAGTCGTGGTGGTTGCCCAGGGTGAAGAAGGTCATCCTCATCCCGTCCTGATCAAATCGGGTCACGATCGGCAGACCCAACAGGCCATTGTAGAAGCGCTCGGCCCGGCCAAGGTCCGTAACCCGGAGCACCACGTGCCCCAGCTGTCTTATTTTCATAGCCGCCCTCCCTGATTGAGGCGCAACCTAGCACCGGGAACGGTTGCGGTGGAGTCGGACGGCCCGGACGGCGTATCGGGCTAAGGTTCGTAAACGAGGACGTGCTCACCGTGCCGTCGGGCGGCGATCACCGCTTGGCGCAGGGCTGGATCCAGCGTCGGATCGTCGTCGGCGATCGTGTGGCGCCTCAGCTCCGCAGAAATCCATCCGCGTCTGGCGAGGGCCCAAAGCACGCGTTCGTGGGCGTCAGCCTCGTCGGCCGCCTCGACCACGACCGTGATGTCACGGATTTCGCCAACTTGGCGCGAACAGCTCTCGCCGGCGACAGCGCGAAGCAGAAGCGCGTGGAGTTCCTTGTCCTGCATGGCATACCCCCTTGGGCGCGCTTAGCCTGACTCGCCTGCCGCGGCCAGAGCGGCGAGCGCGCCAAAAGCCCCAATCGGTAGTAAGGTGGCGTTCGTTTCTGGCCGAAAGACTAAGAACGAAAAGGGGGACAACGACGCCATGGAAGTCGAGGAGGGGCGCCGGCGCAGCGAATATGCTGACAACGACGCGCTTGGCAGAAAGGCCGATTACGGCCTGAAGCGCAGAATGGCGGCGATCCGGTTCTTCGCGATCGTCGGTCTGGTCGCCATCGTGGCCTTGGTGGTGGTGATGTGGCTGCTGGGACAGGCCTTGGCCCTCGCCAGCCTGCCCGCCGTCCTCATCGTCGCCGCACTGATCCTGGCAGCCCTCATCGCCGTCACCGCCGAGGGCCGGAATCGCTGGCTGGCGCTGACGCCGCTCGCTTTCGCGATCGGCCTCCTGCCCCACGCTGTGTTCCTGATCGTCTACAATCTTGCGGCCGATCTCGGCGGACACGGCGACGCCAGCTATCTGCCGACGTTGTGGGCCCCGTTCGATGTCTACGAGGACGCCGTCCTGAGGCTTCAGGAACGCACCCAGACCTGGTTTCAGGGGCCCCGCCTGATCGTCTGCGTCCTGGTCTGCTGCGCCGTGATCGCAGGATTCGCCCTGACGAGCCTGCGGGCCGCGCAAATGAAGCGCCGGGCGCGCATTGCGGTCGGCCTCGCCCAGGCCTTTGTGCTTGGCCTGATCACCACCACCATTTTCTCGCAGGTCACGATCGGCCAATGGTCGCCCAGCCTCTACGCCAGCCGCCTGGATTCCGATCTGGCCTGGCTCGACCAGACCCGCACCCAGACCCTCCTTTTGGAAGAGATGACGCGATCGGTCCGGGCTAACGCGCCCGCGATCCGCGGCGCCTATGAGCCGACGATCAGGTCGGCCATCGAAGCCCTCAGATCGCGCCAGAGCGGCAATTCGGTCGCCGCGGCAGATCAACTCGGTTGGGACTATGCCGCCGCGGTCGGCCAGGCTGCGAAGACGGGGACCGACATCGATCGCGTCAATCCAGGACCGCCGGCGGACCTCCCGAGGCCATTCGCCGACCGCCCCGCCGTCCTGGCGGCCGAGCGAGAGGCCGCGCTGGAGAAAGGCCGGTTCGACACGGCTCTGGCCGCCCTCGCCGGCGCCACGGCTGACACCTTCGCCGGCCTGCCCGCCGATTCTCCGGCGGCGGTCGCCTTCGTCGACACTTTCGCCGCAAGCCTCGTCGATATCACCTTCGAGCAGCTGGCGGCGCGCTTCGACCGCACATTCGGCGACGGCCTGGCCGGGCGACTCCGCCAGGCCGATAGTGCACCCAACCATCCTCTGACGCGTGCTGTCGCCGCGCGACTTGATCCCGCTTTGCTTCCTGAGGATCAGCACAGGTTCAGCCCGGCGGGTATCGGCCAGACCCTGGCCGAAGAGCAGGTGGGCGATGTCAGTCCCGACTCAGCCATCGAAGCCTCGATCGACGAGAGGGTGCGGCAGGCTATGAGCCACCGCGCGGGCGCAAGCTGAAACGAAAGCCAGATCCGCTACGAGCGCTGGCGCGACAATCGCCTGATCGAGACGCAGCTCGAGCCGATGGCGCAGCGCTTCTGGGGCCAGGAGGAACTGGTCATGGCCCTCAGGGTGGTCGGCTTCGCCGAGGTGAGTGTCACCGGCAACTATGCCCGCCGCCCACCACGCGCCAGGGACCGGATCCTGACCTACGAAGCCCGAAGATCTTAACGGCCGGCGTCTAGCGTCGCTGGCCCTTCGGTGAAGGGTCGGGAAGAGCCTCCGGCGGCGGGGCCATGTCCGGCGGGACCTGCCCACGGACGATGTGCGGCGTGATCACGACGTACAGGTCGGTCTTGGACTTGGTCGAATTCTCGGTGTTGATGATGGAACTGAGTACCGGAACATCGCCGAGGATCGGCAGCTTGCTGTGATGCTTGAGATCGGTTTCCTGGGCGAGGCCCCCGATCACGAAGCTCTCGCCGTCGCGCACGGTGGCTGACGTCGAGGCCTCGCGCTGGCTGATCGTCGGATAGCCCTGTGAGAAGCCGGTGACCGAGGAGATCACCGCGAACACGTGCGAAGTGACCATTCCGTCGTCGCTCACCCTGGGCGCGATCTGAAGCGTCACCCCGACGTTGACGTACTGCACCTGCTGCTGGACGGCGTTGACGCCCGAGAGCGCGATTGAGGTGAGGATCGGCAAGGCGTCGCCCGTGACGATCTTGGCCGTGCCGCCGCTCTGGGCGGCGATCCTCGGCTTGGAGACGATCTTCCCTTGGCCCTTAGCGATCTGGGCGTAGAGCGCCGCCTGCATGTTGACGCTGACCCCGCCGTCCCGCGGCGTATTCGCAACGCCCGGAAAGCCGCTTGTGAGCACATAGGTCGCAGTGGCGATCTGGTTGTTCGCGTTGTTGAAGTCGAGGCCAAGGTTGCGCGCCCCGGTCTCGGTCAGTTCCACGAACACCGTCTCCAGTACGACGCTGGTCACCGGCTGATCGAGGCTGGCGATCGCCGCCTTGATCGCCGCTACCCGCTCCGGCGTTCCCTTGAGGATCACGGCGTTGAGCCGGCGGTCGACGCCGATCGAGTCGTTGACGTCCCTCCCAACCGGGTCGGTCGGCAGCCCGCTCGCGTTGAAGGCGGCCGCCACCGGCGAACTCGGCAGTCCGCTGCCGTAAAAGGTCTG
>DASXBY010000023.1:0-3797 GCA_036491455.1 Caulobacteraceae bacterium | reverse complement strand
CGCGTCGACGTCCACGTCGGCCATTTCGGCGGCGACTTCTCCAGCGTCGAACTGGGCGATGTCGAGGACATTGTTGATCGACCGGGCGAGATGGGCGGCGGCGACGCGGACCGAGGTCAGGAACCCGCGGGCCCTGGGATCGAGGCTCCCCTCCTCCCGCTCCAGCAGCTCGGCGTAGCCGAGGATGGTGGTCAGCGGCGTGCGCAGCTCATGCGAGACGCTGTTGACGAACTCGCCCTTGAGCCGTTCGGCGTCGGAAAGGGCCGCTTCGCGATCGGCCAGGGCCCGTTCCAGGGCGCGGGTGTCGGAGACGTCGGCGAAGCTGATCAGCATCGCTCCGTCCGGCAGCGGCCGCGACTGATAGGCGACGACTCGCCGGTCGGCAGTGGTCAGCTCCGCCTGGGTGGGCGCTCGCGCGGAAGGATCGGGATCGGTGATCCGGGCCTTGAGGTCCTGCCAGAACTGCAGGTCGTGCAGGCGCGGCCGGGCGATCTCCACCACCTCGTCGAAGGAAAGGCCCGGCGCCAGTTCGCCCGGCTTGGCCGGCCAGAAGACCTCGAAGGCCTCGTTGAAGAGACGCAGGCGCGCGTCCGCGCCGAACACCGCCACCGCATCGGAGAGCTTGTCGAGGGTCGCCTGCTGCACCTGCAGCAGATGGTTGAACTGGGCGCGCAGGCGCAGCTCGGGCGTGACATCGGAGAACACCATCATCAGCCCGCCGCTGGGATGGGGCTGGCTACTAATTTTCAGGGTCCTCTCGCTGGGCAGGCGCCAGAGGGCCTCAGGCGCGGGCGACAAGGCCTCGTGACGGGCGAGCTCGGCCGCCTTGAAGACGCCGAAGTCGGCCTGTTCGGGCAGGCTGCCTCGCCGGCGCAGGCGGTCGAGCAGGTCGGCATGGCTGGGTCGGTCGGCCAGCCAGGCCGGCTCCAGGTCCCACAGCGCGGCGAAGGCCGGGTTGTGCAAGGCCACGCGGCGGTCGGGCCCGAACACCACGACGGCGTCCGCCAAGGGCTCGAACATCGCTTCCTGCGCCGCCTGGGCGCGGCCCAGCGCCTCGCGGGCGGTCTCGGCCTCGGTGACGTCATCGGACCACATGCCCGCGCCGCCGCCGGCCAGCGGCCTGGCCGTGAAGCGCAGGGCCCGCCGTCCCCGATCGCCTTGGGCGCGCGCCCCCACCCAGCGGACCAGGCTGCGAAGGCTGCGCTCGCTCGCGGCCTCCCGGGCCGCCCGATCGGCTTCGCCGTCGAGGGAGAGGCCGCGCTCGCGGGCCGCGGCGAGGGACTCGGCCCCCACCGCCTCCAGCCAGGCGCGGTTGACGAACACCGGCGTTCCGGCGGCGTCGACGATCCAGCAAGGCTCGGTCCGGGCGTCGACAAAGCCGGCGAACACCTCAGCAGCCGGTCCGCTCTCGGCGCCCGGCCGCCAGATCTTCAGGAGGGCCAGGACGCCGGCGACGCTCCCCTGCAGGGCGAGGCGCTGGCCGCCCGCCGCCACTTCCAGGGCGAAGGGCGTTCCCTTGTCCCTCAAGGCGGCGAGCGCGGCGCCGGCCTGCGGCGTCAGGTCCGCCAGGGCGGCGACGATGCCCTCGGCGTCCGCCTCGCCAAGGTCAAAGGCGGCGGCGAAGGCCGCGAGACTGTCAGCCCCTGCGATCAGCCAGGCGTGGCCGCCGTCGAGGCCGATCAGGCAGGTCTCGAAGGCGTCGAGGCCGGCGTCGGCGTCGATCGGCTGGCTTCGGCGGCGGCCGGGGACGAGGCGCAGCGCACGAATCATCCGGGACACAACCTAGCAGACCGCTTGAGCGGCCAAGCCTGGCCGTGCCATGCTCGCGTCGGGGAGCTCGAATCCCCGGGGGAAACCTTGATGACCGATCATCTCTGGACGGCGCTGGTGTCGCTGCTGGCGCTGCTCATCTACTTCTACATGGGTCTGCGCGTCGGCCAGCATCGCGGCAAGTACAATATCGAGGCGCCGGCCACGACCGGCCATCCGGAGTTCGAGAAGACCTTCCGCATCCACGCCAACACCCTGGAATGGCTGCCGCTGTTCCTGGTCTCCCTGTGGCTGTTCTCCTTCGTCGCCGGCGATGTCTGGGCCGCCGGACTGGGCGCGGTTTGGATCATCGGCCGCATCCTCTACCTCACCGGCTATTCCAAGGCGCCGTCGCTGCGGGGCCGCGGCTTCGGCATCCAGGCCCTGGCGACCGGCGTGCTCCTGTTCGGCTCGCTCGGCCGGATCATCTACCTCCTGGCGACTGGCGGACACTGACCAAACCCTTGCGGCGGGGGATGTTGCGGAGTGGGGCGACTGGTGACACCCTGGCCCTGCGCGGGACATTGGCCAGTCCGTTCCTCTTGAAGGGACGGTACAGGGAAGACGAGAGATGAAGATCAGGACGGCCGCGGTGATCGCGGCCATCGGCCTTGGCGTCGCCCTCGCCGGGTGCGAGACGGCGACGCCGTACCAGCCACTGGTGACCGGCGGCGACTCGCCCGGCGGCTTCACAGACCAGCGCCTGGACGCCGACCATTACCGGGTGACGTTCCAGGGCAACGACTCGACCTCGCGTGAGCGGGTCGAGACCTACATGCTCTATCGCGCCGCCGAGCTGACGGTGAACGCGGGCAACGACTGGTTCGAGACCGCCGAGCGGCACACGGACCGCGACAAGCGGGTCTATTGGGATGACTACGGCGCGGGTCCGTACGGTTTCTGGCGCCCCTCTTGGCGCTACTGGGGCGGCTATGGCTGGGGCGGTTGGGGCGGTTGGGGCGGCTACACCACCACCTACCAGAAGTTCCAGGCGAGCGTTGAGATCGTCATGGGCCGTGGGCCCAAGCCCGACGCCCGCGCCCTCAACGCCCGCGAGGTGATGACCAACGTCGGTCCCAAGATCGAGCTGCCAAAGCCCCGAACTTAAGTAGGGCGCCTGAGCAGCGCCCCCTCAGGCTAACCCGCTAGCGCGGCGCCATGCGGATGGCGCCGTCGAGCCGGACGTCCTCGCCGTTGAAGTAGCCGTTGGTGATCATGGTGAGGGCCAGCTGGGCGTATTCGTCGGCCTTGCCCAGGCGCTTGGGGAACGGCACCGAGGCGGCCAGGGCCTCGCGCACATTGACCGGCGCGGCGTTCATCAGCGGCGTGTCGAAGATGCCCGGCAGGATGGTGTTGACTCGGATGCCCTCGCTCATCAGGTCGCGGGCGACCGGCAGGGTCATGCCGACGACGCCGCCCTTGGAGGCCGAATAGGCCGCCTGGCCGATCTGGCCGTCTTCGGCGGCCACCGAGGCGGTGTTGACGATGGCGCCGCGCTCGCCGTCCTCGAGAGGTTCGAGGGTCAGCATGCCGGCCGCGCTCTTGGCGATGCAGCGGAAGGTGCCCACGAGGTTGATCTGGATGATCAGGTTGAAGTGGGCCAGGTTGAAGTGCCGGATTTCGCCGGTGGTGCGGTCGCGACTGGCGGTCTTGGCGGCGTTCCCGGTGCCGGCGCAGTTGACCAGGATGCGCTCCTGGCCGTGGGCGGCGCGGGCCTTGGCGAAGGCGGCGTCCACCTCATCGTCGGAGGTGACGTTGCACTGGCAGAAGACGCCGCCGACGTCCTTGGCCACCGCCTCGCCCTTGGCTTCGTTCATGTCGAAGATGGCGACCTTGACGCCCTGAGCGGCGAGCGCGCGGGTGGTGGCCTCGCCGAGGCCGGAGGCGCCGCCGGTGACCACCGCGGCGACCGAGGAATCGAGCTTCATGGGAGGGTCCTTGTCCTCTGCAAAATCCTGAGCTGGGCGGTTTAGCCCGGCGACGCTCCG
>DASXBY010000022.1:0-11677 GCA_036491455.1 Caulobacteraceae bacterium | reverse complement strand
CGCCCATGATGATGCCGTAGACGCCGAGCGAGGAGATGGCGAAGAGATAGAGGATGCCGACGTTGATGTTGGCCACCACCCAGCCAGGCGCCAGCGGCACGACAGCCCAGCCGGCGAAGGCCAGTGTGAAGCTGACCAGCGGGGCCAGGAGGAACACTGTCTTGTCGGCGCCATCCGGGATGACGATTTCCTTGAGCACGAACTTGAAGAAGTCGGCGAAGGACTGCAGCAGGCCGAAAGGCCCCACAACGTTGGGTCCCTTTCGCAACTGAACGCCGGCCCAGATCTTCCGGTCGGCCAGCAGCAGGAACGCCAGCGACAGCAGGATCCACACCACGATCAGGAGGATCTGTCCGACAGTGAGGAGGCTCCAGGTGACAGGGCCCAGGTTCTGACTGACCATCGCCTACTCCGCCGCCAGTTTGACGCCGGCCACCATGGCCGCACACTCGGCCATGGTCTTGCTCGCCCGGGCGATCGGGTTCGTCAGGTGGAACTGGGCGATTGGAGTCGTGAGCGGCGTGTCGCTCCAGGGGCCGGCGTCGCCCAGTTTGCCGAGGTCCAGAGCCGCCGCGGCCGAGCCCGGCGCATAACCGATCTGACCAAACGTCGGATGATCGGCGAAAAGACGCGCGCGAAGATCGTCGAGCGTATCGTAGGGCAGTCGTTGCCCGAGATATTCCGACAGCGCACGCAGGATCGCCCAGTCCTCCTTGGCCTCGCCCTTGGGCCAGACCGCGCGCTCGCCGCGTTGCACGCGGCCTTCGGTGTTTACATAGAGTCCCGCCTTTTCGGTATAGGCGGCGCCCGGCAGGATGACATCGGCTCGGTGGGCGCCCCTGTCGCCGTGCGTGCCAAGGTAAATGACGAAGGCCTCGCTCGCCGACAGATCGATCTCGTCGGCGGCGAGCAGGAAGAGGACATCGGCGCCGCCCGCCGCGGCAAGTTCGCCGGCCGACCGGCCCCCTCCCCTCGGCACGAAGCCGAGGTCCAGGCCGCCGACCCTTGCAGCGGCGGTGTGCAGCACGTTCCAACCGTTCCAGCCATCACGCACAACGCCGTATTCGGCTGCCGCGCTCGCCGCCGTCCGCAGCACCGCGGCGCCGTCGGCCCTCGCCAGAGCGCCTTGGCCGATGATGAACGCCGGCCGTGAGGCTTCCTGAAAGACCTTGGCGAACTCCAAAGCCTTGTCGCCAAGGCGCGAGACCGCGCCGACATTTTCGCCGAGATGCTCGTAATCGTAAGTCAGCTCCGCCTGCCCGCCGATGAGTCCGACAATGGTCTTCCCAGAGAGCCACATCTTTCGGATACGGGCGTTGAGCACGGCCGCCTCAAGGCGCGGATTGGTCCCGATCAGGACCACCGCGTCCGCCGCCTCGAGGCCGGCAATCGTGGAGTTGAAGAGCCAACTCTCGCGCGGGCCGGCGCCAAGCGCCGAGCCGTCCTGGCGGCAATCAAGACTGTCGACTCCGAGACTGCGGAAGAGGTCGAGCGCCGCTTTCATGGATTCGGCATCCTGAAGGTCGCCGGCGATGACGCCGAGGCGGTCGGCTGGCGTGGCCTTCAACTTTTCCGCGACGACTGCGAGCGCTTCTGGCCAGCCCACTGGCTGCAGCCGCCCGCCTTCGCGAACCATTGGCCTGTCGAGGCGCTGGCGGCCCAGGCCGTCGCAGGCGAAGCGGGTCTTGTCGGAGATCCACTCCTCGTTGATTTCGTCATTGGTCCTTGGCAGCACGCGCAGCACCGCCGGCCCTCGCGCATCGACGCGGATGGCGCTGCCGAGCGCATCCATCACATCGATGCTCTCGGTCTTCGTGAGCTCCCACGGGCGGGCGTTGAAGGCGTAGGGCCGCGAGGTCAGGGCGCCGACGGGACAAATATCGATGATGTTGGCCGAAAGCTCGCTGGTGACCGCCTGGTCGAGATAGGTGGTGATCTCTACTTCCTCGCCTCGCGAAACGAGGCCTATCTCCGACCTGCCGGCGACCTCGGTGATGAACCGAACGCACCGGGTGCATTGGATGCAGCGGGTCATGATCGTCTTGATCAGCGGACCCATGTTCTTTTCTTCCACCGCCCGCTTGTTCTCCTGGTAGCGGCTGGAGTCGCGGCCATATCCCATGGCCTGGTCTTGAAGGTCGCACTCACCGCCCTGGTCGCAGATGGGACAGTCCAGGGGATGGTTGATCAGGAGGAACTCCATCACCCCCTTACGGGCCTTTTCGACCATCGGAGAGTTGGTGATGATCTCCTGACCGTCAGCGGCCGGAAGGGCGCACGAGGCCTGGGGCTTGGGCGGCCCGGGCTTCACCTCGACCAGGCACATTCGGCAGTTGCCCGCGATCGACAGCCGCTCGTGGTAACAGAACCTGGGAATCTCCTCGCCCGCGAGCTCGGCGACCTGAAGCACGGTCATGCCGTTCTCGAACTCGGTGTCCTTTCCGTTGACCTTAGCGGTGGGCATTGAGCGGCGCGTTCCGGAGTCCTGGAGAAGTGGCGGGCGGGTGGCGAGGCGATAGATCGCTAGCCGGCGGCGATCAAGCTCGCGCCGGGAACGTTGGCCTTGCGTGATCGATAGCGCGCGATGCGCTCTTCGATCTCCGGCCGGAAGTGCATGAAAAGACCCTGGATGGGCCAGGCGGCTGCGTCACCCAGTCCACAAATCGTGTGCCCTTCCACCTGGCTGGCCACGTCCAGCAACATGTCGATCTCGCGCGGTTCGGCCTCGCCGGTGACCATTCGCTCCATGATCCGCCACATCCAGCCGGTGCCCTCGCGGCAAGGCGTGCACTGCCCGCAACTCTCGTGCTTATAGAAATACGAGAGGCGGGCGATGGCGGCGACCACGTCGCAGGACTTGTCCATGACGATCATCGCCGCGGTGCCGAGGCCAGATTTGCGAGAGGCAAGGTCGTCGAAATCCATTAACGCAACTTCTGCTTCTTCCGCCGGCAGCAGCCGCACCGACGAGCCGCCGGGGATGATCGCTTTCAGATTGCCCCATCCGCCGCGAATCCCGCCGAAATGCTCTTCGACCAGCTGTCGCAGCGGGATCGACATCGCCTCCTCAACCACGCACGGCTTGTTGACGTGGCCAGAGGCGCTCATCAGCTTGGTGCCGGTGTTCTTGGGGCGTCCGAAGCCGGTGAACCAGCCGGCCCCTCGGCGCAGGATTTCCGGCACGACGGCGATGGATTCGACATTGTTGACCGTGGTCGGACAGCCGTAGACGCCCGCGCCGGCGGGAAACGGTGGCTTGAGGCGCGGCTGTCCCTTCTTGCCCTCCAGGCTCTCGAGGAGCGCCATCTCGTCGCCGCAGATATAGGCGCCGCCGCCGTGGGTGACGCGGATGTTGCATGGCCAGCCGTTGATGTTCTTGGGGCCGATCAGGCGAGCCTTGGTGGCTTCGATGATGGCCTCTTCAAGCCGCTCCCGTTCGAGGACATATTCGCCGCGGATGTAGATGAAACAGTCGTGAGCGCGGATGGCGTAGCTCGCGACGAGGCAGCCTTCGATCAGACGGTGCGGGTCGCTGCGCATGATCTCCCGATCCTTGCAGGTGCCCGGCTCGGACTCGTCGGCGTTGACCACCAGGTAGTGCGGGCGCTCGCTCTCCTGCTTGGGCATGAAGGTCCACTTCAAACCCGTGGCGAACCCCGCGCCGCCCCTGCCCCTGAGGCCCGATTCCTTGATCTGATCGCACACCCATTCAGGCGAGACGCTGAGCATGTCGGCAGCGCCGTTCCATACCCCGCGACGTCTCGCGCCCTCCAGCCGCCAGTCGTCCAGGCCATAGAGGTTGGTGAAGATCCGGTCCTTGTCCTCGAGAATGCCGACCATCTAAGCGCCTCGCCCTGACATGAGCCGCCTGACCAGCGCGACACGCCTGGCCACGGCATAGGCCAGAAGGCCCCAGCCGAAGATCACCACCCCGAGGCCAAGGCTCATCAGCCAGGTCGGCGCGCCGGACATGAAGCGACCGGCCACCAGCGCCAACACGCCCAGCAGACAGCAAAGGTAGCCAAGGTTGCGCGTGCTGCGGTGGTAGGCGCGGATGGCCTCCATATCGGATTCGCTCAGCACCGCCCGAGATTGCGGCAGGGTCATGTCACTCATCCCCTAGCCGGTTCGGGCATGTTGGGGAGCCGGCCCATCGGTCGAGCGCGCGAGCCGTCGGTTAAGGTCGGATCCTTGAGCGTGAGCGGTCCGCCGAGAGGTTCACAGCCCTCTCGGCCGCCATAGGATCGCGGCTCAGGGGTCGCTCCAGACGCGAACTCAGCGATGATCTGGGCCAGCGCCTTGGCCGTCAGATCCTCGTAATAACGGTCATTGATCGCCACCATCGGAGCGTTGGCGCAGGCGCCCATGCACTCGACCTCTTCCCATGAGAAGCGGCCGTCCCTCGACCTGTGGTTGGCCGGCCCTATCACCTGCTCGAGCACATGCTTCAATTCGCCCGCGCCGCACAGCATGCAGGGCGTGGTGCCGCACAGCTGTATGTGGGCTGTCGAGCCGGCCGGCTCCAGGCGGAACATGGTGTAGAAGGTGACGTTCTCCAGCACTCGGATAACCGGCATCTTCAGCATATCGGCGACAACGCGAAGGGCTGGCTCCGGTACCCAGCCTTCCTGTTTTTGCACCAGCCACAGCAGCGGAACGACGGCCGACTGCTGGCGTCCTTCCGGAAACTTGGCGGTCCACCACTTGGCCTTCTCGAGCGCCTCGTCCGTGAAGGCGAAGGAACCCGGCTGTTCTTCTGAAAGTCGGCGCGCGCTCACCGATCGATCTCGCCGAAGACGATATCCAGAGAACCGAGGATGGCGCTGACGTCGGCCAGCATGTGGCCGCGGTTCATCCAGTCCATGGCCGCAAGATGCGGAAAGCCAGGCGCGCGGATCTTGCAGCGGTACGGCTTGTTGGTTCCATCGGCCACCAGATAGACGCCGAACTCGCCCTTCGGCGCTTCGACCGCGGCGTAAATCTCACCGGCGGGCACGTGGTAGCCTTCGCTGTACAGTTTGAAGTGGTGGATCAGCGCTTCCATGGAACGCTTCATTTCGCCGCGCCGCGGTGGGGTCACCTTGTGATCGTCCGCGAGTACTATTCCAGGCGTTTTCTTCAATAGCTCAATGCACTGACGCATGATCTTTATTGATTGACGCATCTCTTCAACACGGCAGAGATAGCGGTCGTAGCAGTCGCCGTGCACCCCGATAGGGATCTCGAACTCCAGCTCGTCGTAGATCTCATAGGGTTGGCTTCGGCGAAGGTCCCAGGCGACGCCGCTTCCGCGCAGCATCACGCCGGTGAAGCCCCAGGCTACGGCCTGCTCCTTTCTCACCACGCCAATATCGACATTCCGCTGCTTGAAGATGCGGTTGCCGGTGATCAGGGCTTCGATCTCGCCCAACACTTTGGGGAACGCACTGACCCAAGCCTCAATGTCGTCGATCAGCGCCGGCGGCAGGTCCTGACGAACGCCGCCGGGTCGGAAGTAATTGGCATGCATGCGCGCGCCGGACGCCCGCTCGTAGAACACCATCAGCTTTTCGCGCTCCTCGAAGCCCCAGAGCGGCGGCGTGAGCGCGCCGACGTCCATTGCCTGGGTGGTGATGTTCATCAGGTGATTGAGAAGGCGGCCAATCTCGCAGTAAAGGACGCGAATGATCTGCGCGCGGCGTGGGATCTCGAGCTTGAGCAGCCGCTCGATCGCCAGCACGAAGGCGTGCTCCTGGTTCATCGGGGCGACGTAGTCGAGGCGGTCGAAGTAGCCGGTGTTCTGGGCGTATGGCCGAGCTTCGATCAGCTTCTCTGTGCCGCGGTGCAGAAGGCCGATATGCGGATCGACGCGCTCGACGAGTTCGCCATCAAGCTCCAACACCAGGCGTAGGACGCCATGCGCCGCCGGGTGCTGCGGACCGAAATTCAGATTGAACTTACGGCCGGATTCATCTGTTTCATCTAAGGTAACGATGGGATATTCGGTCATTTCTCGGACCCGCCCCCTTCGCCACCGGGCAGCAGCTCAGGATAGCCCTGTCCGGGTTTGACGTAGCCGGCGCCCTCCCACGGAGAGAGGAAGTCCCAGTTACGGAACTCAACCGATTTCACAGGCTCGTAGACCACCCGTTTCAGGTCGTTGTCGTAGCGAACCTCCACATAGCCGGTCATCGGGAAATCCTTGCGCAGGGGATGACCTTGAAAGCCGTAGTCGGTCAGCAGCCGACGAAGGTCGGGATGGCCTGAGAAATAGATCCCGTACATGTCGAAGGCTTCGCGCTCGAACCAGTCGGCGCAGGGATAGACGCCGGTCGCCGACGGCACCGCCATAGACTCGTCCGCCTCGACCTTTACCCGCACGCGCCGGTTCTTGGTCAGCGACAGCAGGTGATAGACGACGTCGAATCGCTTTGGCCGTTGCGGATAGTCCGCGCCGCAGATGTCGATCAGCTGCTGGAAGGCGAAATCAGGGTCGTCCTTCAGCCTCGTCAGCACCGCGACTATGTCCACTGCCTCCACACCTACAGTGAGTTCACCGTTGGCGACTTGGCAGGTACGTGCCCCAACGGCGGCGGCGATCCGCTCTCCGAGCGCGCCGAGCTCTTCGTCCGACATCCGCCAGGTCATCGATCGATCGTTCCGGTGCGGCGGATCTTCTTCTGCAGCTGCAGGACGCCATAGACCAAAGCCTCGGCTGTCGGGGGGCAACCCGGCACATAGATGTCGACCGGAATGATCCGGTCGCAGCCGCGCACCACCGAATAGCTGAAATAGTAATAGCCGCCGCCGTTGGCGCAGCTGCCCATGGAGATGACGTATCGCGGTTCGGGCATCTGGTCGTAGACCTTGCGGATGGCCGGGGCCATCTTGTTGGTCAGGGTCCCGGCGACGATCATCACGTCCGATTGACGGGGCGAGCCTCTCGGCGCGAAGCCAAAGCGCTCGAGGTCATAGCGCGGCATGGCCGCCTGCATCATCTCGACGGCGCAACAGGCCAGCCCGAAGGTCATCCACATCAGCGAGCCAGTTCGGGCCCAGTTGATCAGGTCATCAGCGGCGGCGACGATGAAGCCCTTGTCCGCCAGCCTGGCCGAGACACCATCATAATAGGGGTCGTGAGCCTTGGGGTCGTAGCCTTCCACCTGAACACGACCGGCAGTCAGGGCCGGCGGCTTGCTGGGAACCGTCACTCCCATTCCAGAGCGCCCTTCTTCCATTCGTAGATGAAGCCCACCGTCAAAACGCCCAGGAACACGACCATGCTCCAGAAGGCGTATTGGCTGATCGCATGCGGCAGCTTCATCAAAGCCACGGCCCAGGGGAACAGGAAGGCCACCTCGAGGTCGAAGATGATGAACAGGATCGACACCAGGTAAAAGCGCACGTCGAACTTCATGCGCGCGTCGTCAAAGGCGTTGAAGCCGCACTCGTAGCTGGAGAGCTTCTCCGGATCGGGCGCGCTGGGCGCGATGATCGCCGCCGCAAGGATGAACGCCAGGCCCAGCGCCCCGGCGATGGCGAAGAAGACCACGATCGGCAGATATTGCAGGAGGAAGGCGTTCATTTTCGTTTTCTTTGCGGGCCATTCGGGAATCCGCGGACCGCTTCTAGACCATGGCGCTTGAGGGTTCAAACCGTTGGCGCCGCAGGTGCGAAGGCGCCCCCACCGCCGGTTGACGCGCCGCTTGCGCCGACCTATCAGACGGCCCCTCGCGCCCGGAGCTTAGGGGTTCCAGGCGCTCTACGCGCGGGTGTAGCTCAGTTGGTTAGAGCGCCGGCCTGTCACGCCGGAGGCCGCGGGTTCAAGTCCCGTCACTCGCGCCATTCATCGATGATTGTCAGGCTTGGGCCGCGGCCGTCGAAAGCGGATCCACGCGGATCCGGGAAGGCGCCGATTCCGGCAGGATCAGCATACCCACGACCATGATGACGGAGGCGGCCAGGCGATAGTAGCCGATCGCCATGGGCTGGCCTGTGGCGTGGATCAGCGCGGCGATGGCAAACTGGGTGAAGCCGCCGAAGACAGCGATGGTCACTGCATAGATCACGCCGACGGCGAAACACCGCATTCTTGCGGGGAAGGATTCGGTGATCGACAGGATGATCGGCGCGCCGGCGAATGCGGTGGGTGCGGCGATGGCCGCCACGCAGACATAGAGCGCGAACGGCGTTGGATGGGAGATCAGGTAGGAATAGATCGGGATGACGAGCACGGCCGTCACGGCCGAGCCTGGAATCATCACCCAACGCCGGCCGTACCGGTCCGACAGCCAGCCGCCGATCGGACAGAAGATAATGCCGCACAGGCCGCCGGTGACCCCCACTCCAAAAGCGGCCGAAGGCGGCAGGTGGAGGCTGTCCATGGCGAAGGTCACCAAGTAGCTGCCGGTGTAGGTGATCATGGTCGCGCCAGCCAAGGTGACGGTGCTGGCGATCACCAGTCGCCACGGGAACGGCTGGCGGACGGCCACCACGGCTCTCGCCGGCGCCGTCTCCTGAAGGCTGCGCCTGACGATCATGCCGAACGGGACAATGAACAGCCCGACGAGGAAGGCCACGCGCCAGCCCCATTCGGCAAGGGCGTCTCTCGGGAGCAACAAGGAGAGGCCAAGCGCGATGACAGCCCCAACCAGATTGGCGAGGTTCTGGCTGGTGATCTGCATTGAACCGATGAGACCGCGGCGGTGCGGCGGAGCCGCCTCGATGAGATAGGCGGTGCTGGGACCGACCTCACCACCGAGCGCGAAGCCTTGGACCAACCGGGAAAGGATCACGATCACCGGCGCGGCGAGGCCAATCTGGGCGTAGGTCGGGGTTACGGCCACGCCGAGGAGCCCCAGCGCCATCAGGGTGAAGGAGATCAACATCGCCGGCTTGCGGCCTACGGCGTCGCCGACACGCCCGAGGACAATGCTGCCGATTGGCCGCGTGACGAAGCCGATGCCGAAGGTGGCTAGGGACAACAGCAGACTGACGCCTGCGCCATGGGCCGGAAAATAGGCGTGGCCGATGAAGATCGCGAACGTCGAATAGAGGATGAAGTCGTAGAATTCCAAGGCGTTGCCGGCTGCCACGGCGGCCACATGCGTGAGCTTTAGCGGAACGTGCGGATCGTGCGCCTGTGTCTCTATCACGGCAGCCCCCTGCAGGGTTCCTGCTCTTCGGCGGACCCGTTGCCGTGGCAATGGACGGTGCGTCGCCTCGCGGTCAAGCGGTTTGCGAACTCGCCCTGTCCCATTCAGGGCTTGCCGTTGATGCGCACCGGCAGGGGGACATTGCACACGTCGATATGGCCGGCCGGCGCCTTGTACCAGGCGTCCCGACGAAATCGCCGGTTCTGGACCAAGGCGGCGAAGCTGGCGCTGTCGGTGCGCAGCGCGGTGATCCGAAGCCGCTCGGCTGGCGGCAGGTCCGCCGCAAGGCGGATCGCCTTGATCGGAATGCGTTCGGCAGGAGTCTGGTAGAAGCCGAGATCGCCATGACCGCGCGGCAGGCTGGAGAGAAGATCGATTCCGACGAGCGCGCGACCCACCAGGGTGACATTGCGGTCGAGCTGCCGCGGGGCCTGGCCGATGACCGCATAAAGCTCGGTTCCCCCGCCGGAGTCGGCGCCATTGTCCCTCCCCGCCCCGACCATGCCGTAGCAGTGGGCGAGCCAGGTCCGATGGGTCTGCGGGTCGCGCGCGGCCGGGAAGCCGTCGGAAAAGCCGGTCGCGGTCGCATAGGTGTCGCGATCAGGTAGCGGCGTGAAGGGAAGCGCAGCGTCATAAGGCCGGCTGAATTCGGCCTTCAGCGTCCTCTGAGCCTGGCCCAGATTGCGCGTCTCATCCGGCTGCGACCACTGGACGACATAGTTGTCCTGCGAACGGACGATCGCCGCGCCGTCGAAATAGCCTGCGCGAACCAGGCTGCGGATGTTGGCGACATGGTTCGGCGCGAAGGCGGGCGCGAGCTCGATCACAACCCGCCCCTGGGGCAAGTCCATGTACAGCGTGCGGGCCGGATCCACCTCCCGCCAATCGCCAGTGGGCGAATGGTCCAGGATCTCGGTCAGGCTGGGCTTAGGATTGGGCGCCGCCTGGGTAAAGCCGGCGACAGCGAACAGGGCGAAAAGCCAGGCGGCGCGAACCATTGATCTCAGGTCCGAAGGGTCAGGCCGCCGTCGGCGGCGATCGCCTGGCCGGTGATGAACCCGGCCGCGTCCGAGGCCAGGAAGGCGGCCAGCGCCGCCACGTCTGTCGGGGCCCCAAGCCGTTTTAGAGGCGATTTCCGCGCCCAGACATCGGCGATCTTGGGGTCTGAGAAGCTGCGTGCGGTCATGCCGGTGAGGATCGCCCCGGGCAGGATTGCGTTGGCGGTGATCCCATGTCGGCCCAGCTCAAGCGCCAGGGTGCGGGTGAGGCCCACCACCCCGGCTTTGGAGGCGCAATAGGCGGAAAGGCCATAGTCGGTGAACTCGGCCATCACGCTCGCGGTGTTGAGGATGCGCCCGGCGCCCGAGGTGACGAGGTGCGGAATGGCTTCGCGCGCAAGGCGAAAGGCGGCTCTGAGATTGACCTGTTGCACCCGGTCCCAGGCCTCATCGGACATTTCGGCCGCCGGCGCGGCGGCCGCCGTTCCTGCGTTGTTGAAGAGGATATCGAGACGCCCGAAGGCCCGGGTGGCCTCGCCGATGATCCGCGACGGCGCATCGTCGTCGGCGACGTCAGCCGCGAGCGGCCGGATGGCGTTGCTGGCATATTCGAGGTTGGTCCCCGGCAGGTCCGCCGCCAGGACCCTAGCGCCCTGGGTGGCGAACAGCTCGGCGCTGGCCCGGCCAATGCCCGACGCTGCGCCCGTGATGATAGCGACCTTCCCGGCCAAGCTCTCCATGTCGCGCTCCGATCGATGGTCTCAGGCAGCGCCGTGGATTGGCGCATGCCTCCCGTCAAGCGCCTTCCACGCGGGCGATGGTGGGCGGCGAGGGGTTCGAACCCCCGACCTCCTGGGTGTAAACCAGGCGCTCTGACCAGCTGAGCTAGCCGCCCGCGGGCGGCGCCCCGATAGCGCGAAAGCGGGTCCTAGTTCAACGTCGCGCGCAGGCTATCGCCGATCTTGAAGCGGGCAGTCTTGAAGGCCGGACTCTTGACCGGTGCGCCGGTCTTAGGGTTGCGGGCCATGCGCGCCGCCCTCTCGACGGGCACGAAACTGCCGAAGCCCACGAGACGGACTTCCTTGCCGGCTTTGAGTTCCCCCGTCACGGACGCCACAAAGGCGTCCACGGCGTTCTTCGCCTGCACCTTCTGCAGGCCCGTCCGGCGCGCTATCGCGCTCACCAATTCAGCCTTTGTCATCGTTTCGTCCCCAACGCCCGCGGCTCGCTATTTACGGCAACGCTTAGCGCGCCAGAGACTTAGCGCCGCCATTTCCTCAGCGTCAAACCCTCGCCGCACAAAGTTTGCGCGGCGAGGGCCTGGCGGAGGCGAGAAAGCGGCTAGTGGGTGACGACGAGGCCGCCCTCGAAGTCCTCCGGGGTCTCCGTCCTGGGGGCGGGATGGTCCTCCTCGCGCCACTCGATCGGCGTCAGCGGACCGGTCAGCGCGCGGGCCAGAACCTCGTCGACCGTCGCCACCGGAATGATCTCGAGGCCGGATTTCACGTTCTCGGGGACGTCGGCCAGGTCCTTGGCGTTTTCCGC
>DASXBY010000021.1:0-6689 GCA_036491455.1 Caulobacteraceae bacterium | reverse complement strand
GGTGGTGCAGCCGTAGCCGACGAGATTGAAGCCCAGCTGGTCCAGCGGCTTGGTGAGGCCCGCCTTGGTGAGATAGTCGGTGACCACCTGAGAGCCAGGGGCGAGAGAGGTCTTCACCCACGGCTTGACCTTCAGGCCCTGGTCGATGGCGTTGCGGGCCAGGAGGCCGGCGGCGATCAGCACGCTGGGATTGGAGGTGTTGGTGCAGGAGGTGATGGCGGCGATCACCACGTCGCCTTCGCCGATGTCATGGCCCTCGCCCTCGACCTTGGTGCGCTTGGCCAGCATCGTCTCATCCTTGTCGAACTCGCCGGCGAGGGCGGTCCGGAATGCGCCGGCAGCCTCGGAGAGCAGCACCCGGTCCTGCGGCCGCTTGGGGCCGGCGAGCGACGGGGCGACCGTCGAAAGGTCAAGCTCGAGGGTGTCGGTGAAGGCCGGATGCTCGGCGCCAGGCTCGGTCCACAGCCCCTGGGCTTTGGCATAGGCCTCGACGAGGGCCACGCGCTCGGGTGGGCGGCCGGTGGCGACGAGATAGGTCAAGGTCGACTGGGTGATCGGGAAGAAGCCGCAGGTGGCGCCATATTCGGGGGCCATGTTGGCGATCGTCGCCTGGTCCTCGACGGTAAGATGGGCCAAGCCCTCGCCGTAGTATTCGACGAACTTCCCGACCACGCCCTTCCTGCGGAGCATCTGAGTGATGGTCAGCACCAGGTCGGTCGCCGTCGCGCCTTCCGGCAGGGCGCCGGTGATGTGGAAGCCGATCACCTCGGGGATCAGCATCGGGATCGGCTGGCCGAGCATGGCCGCCTCGGCCTCGATTCCCCCGACGCCCCAGCCCAGCACCGAGAGGCCGTTGACCATGGTGGTGTGGCTGTCAGTGCCCACCAGAGTGTCGGGATAGGCGAGGTCGGGAGCCTTGCCCGGCTGCGGCGCGCTCCACACCGTCTGGGCCAGGTGCTCAAGGTTGACCTGGTGACAGATGCCGGTGCCCGGCGGCACCACGCGGAAGTTGTTGAACGCCTGCGCCCCCCAGCGCAGGAAGCGGTAGCGCTCCATGTTGCGTTCGTATTCGCGGGCGACGTTCTCGCCGAAGCTCTTGGCCGTGCCGAAATAATCGACCATCACGGAGTGGTCGATGACGAGGTCCACCGGATTGAGCGGATTGATCTTATTGGGATCGCCTCCGAGTTTGCCCAGCGCATCGCGCATGGCGGCGAGGTCGACCACCGCCGGCACGCCGGTGAAATCCTGCATCAGCACCCTGGCGGGCGAGTAGGCGATCTCATGCTGCCGCGTGCCCTTGTCTTCGAGCCAGTCGGCGAAGGCGGTGAGATCGGCTTTGGTGATCGCCATCCCGTCTTCGTTCCGCAGCAGATTTTCCAGCAGAACCTTCATCGAGACGGGCAGGCGGGAGATGCCGGTCAGACCGGCCTCTTCGGCGGCGGCGAGGCTGAAATAGTCGTAGGTCTTGCGGCCAACCTTGAGCTGGCGGCGGACGCCGAGCGAATCGAGCGAAGCCATTTTGGGGGGATCCTTTTCTCTTCCAGGGCCCACCGGACATCGGTGCGGAGGGACGCGCGCTTATCGGGGCGGACACACAGCGTCCGGCCCGCGCGGCGCGGCTCTACCTGGGCCGCGGGTCTCTTAGACCGGGGGGCAGGCGCCGTCCATGCGCCGGCCGGACGCGGCCTTTCTGTCGGGGCCGGGTGGGCGTGATCTCGTCTGTCCGCTTCGAGGATCTGGCGGTCGAACGCGGCGGCCGGATGCTCTTCCAGGGCCTGTCGGCCGCCGTCGCGGCGGGCGAGGCCCTGACGGTGACGGGCCCCAACGGTTCGGGCAAAACCAGCCTGCTTCGAGCCATAGCCGGGCTGTTGGCCCCGGCGGCTGGTCGTATCGACTTTGAAGGTCCGGACGACGCCGGTGAGGCCCGCCGCGCCGGCCTGCACCTCGTCGGTCACCAGGACGGCCTCAAGGGCGCCCGCACCGCCCGCGAGGAACTACTCTTCCAGGCCCGTTGGTGCGGCGGGACCGACCGGGCGGCGCTGGCCGCCGCCGAGCGGCTTGGTCTCGCCCGCCAGTTGGACCTGGAGACCCGGCGGCTGTCCGCCGGTCAGAAGCGGCGCCTGGCGCTCGCCCGCCTGCTGGCCGCGCCCCGTCCCCTGTGGCTGCTGGACGAACCGCTGGCGCCGCTCGACGCCGCCGGCCGCGATCTAATGAGCGCAGTCCTGGCCGAGCATCTCTCTGGCGGCGGCCTCGTCATCGCCGCCGCCCACGATCCGCTGCCTGTCGCCGCGCGCCGGCTCGAGATCGGCGGATGAAGCCGCTTGCCGTCCTCTTCCGGCGGGAAGTCTCGCTCGCCTGGGGCAAAGGCGGGGGGCCGCTGCTGGCGGTGGGATTCCTGGTCGCGGCGGTGACCCTCTTTCCCCTGGCGCTGGGGCCCGCGCCCGGCCCCCTGACGGCGGTCGCCGCCGGCGTCGCCTTCGTGGTGCTGGCGCTGGCGAGCCTTCTCACCCTCGAGCGGCTGTTCGAGCGCGACTTCGAAGACGGCGCGCTGGACCTCCTGGCTCTGGGCGTTCCGCCCCTGGAGGCGGTGTGCGCGGTCAAGGTGCTGGCGAGCTGGCTGGTGGTCGGCGCGCCCCTGGCGCTCGCCGCGCCGGTGACGGCGGTGGCGCTGGGCGAGCCGCCGGCCGCCGCCCCGATGATCTTCATCACCGCTCTCCTCGCCGGCCTCGCCTTCGCCTTCGTCGGCGGCGCCGGGGCGGCCCTGGCGCTCGTCAGCCGGCGCGGCGGGGCGCTCTTGGCGGTGATCGTCCTGCCCCTGATCATCCCGCCGGTGATCTTCGGCGGGGCGGCGATCGCCGCCTTCGCTGGCGGCCTGGAATGGCGGACGGGCCTCGCCCTGCTGGCGGCCTATGCCCTCGCCGCCGCCGCGCTCACCCCCTTCGCCATGGCCGCCGCCTGCCGCAACGCCCTGGGCTGACCGACCCTGCCGGCGTAGAGCAGACGACGGATTTTCAAGGATTGCGGCGGAGGATGCAGTGACGGATTTTGAAGACTTGCGCAGCGAGGACGGCGTCACCCGCCGATCCTTCAGCCTCATCGTGGATGGCGAGACCGTGCCGGCGGTGATCTGGGCGCCGGATGGAGCGCAAGGCCCCAGGCCGCTGGTGCTGATGGGCCACGGCGGCTCGCAGCATAAGAAGACCCCGACGCTTTCTGCTCGCGCCCGCCAGTACGCGCGAAAGTTTGGCTACGCGACTCTGGCCATTGATGCGCCGGGCCACGGCGACCGCGTCAGCCGCGAGGAGGCCGAAGTTCTCGCCCGCGAAACCGGCGCTCGTGTGAGAGGCGAGGTCACGGTCGCCTGGACGCCGGAGCGACTGGAGCGGATGCGTGCGCGGGCTCAGCGCGCCATCCCCGAATGGAACGCGGCGCTCGAGGTGGCGCTCGCTTTCGACTTTGTCGGATCGGAGGGACCGATCGGCTACTGGGGCGTCTCGATGGGGACCGCGATCGGTGTGCCGTTCGTCGCCCAGCAGCCCCGGATAACCGCCGCGGTGTTCGGCCTCGGAGGTCTTGGACGTCCCAATAGCGAGCCTTTGGCCGCCGCGGCTCGCAGGATCACAATTCCAGTGGAATTCGTCCTGCAGTGGGACGACGCAGGCGTCGACAGGGCGGGCGGGATCGCCCTCTTTGAGGCCCTCGGCTCCGCCGAGAAGAGCCTGCATGCAAACCCGGGCGGGCACCTGGATATCCCCGCCTACGAAGGCGACAGCTGGGAGCGCTTCTTTGTGCGCCACCTGGGGACCGCCGACACGCCGTTGCGGCGCTGACGCCCTTCGTCGTGGCCGCGGCCAGCCGCAATGCCCTCAGCTAGAGCTTCATCGCCAGTTCACACCCAATGTCCTAAGGGTGGCGCAGACGGAGAATCACACCTCGATGAGACGTTTCGATTGGCTCATTCCGGCCGGCGCGACGGCCGCGCTCCTGTTCTCGGCGGCGCCGGCGCTGGCCCAGCAGGGCATGCCGCCGCCCGGTCCGCCGCCGGACGCGCAGGGCGGGCCGCCGACTCCGGCCGAGCAGTCGGATCGCCTGCGTCAGTCGCTGAGACTGAGGCCGGATCAGGAAGGTGCGCTGCAGGCCTTCATCGCCGCCATGCAGCCCAGGCCCGGCGAGATCGACGCCCTGCGCGCGGAAGCGGCGCGCGATGCCAGCCTGCCGACGCCTCAGCGGCTGGACGCCACGATCTCGCGGCTCGATCGCATGCGCGCCGAGGTGCTGGCCAGGATCGACGCCACGCGGGCCTTCTATGCCAAGCTCACGCCTGAGCAGCAGCGCGTCTTCGACCATATGCCGAGTCCCGATCGCTGATCGCCCGGCTTGCCGGTCGTCACGCCACGGCCTAAGCGGGCGTCCGGAATGCTCGTCTCTCTGGCCAATCCGCATCGGTTCATGCGCGTCTCGCGCTGGGCCGCGCCGATCCTGGGGCTGGCGGCCGCCGGCCTGATCGCCGCCGGGCTCACGCTCAGTCTCGCCGTACCGCCGGACTACCAGCAGGGCGACACGGTCAAGATCATGTTCGTCCATGTGCCGGCGGCCTGGACGGCGATGGTCGCGTATGCCGCCTTGGGCGTGGCCAGCTTCTTCTCGCTCGTCTTCCGCCACGCCGTGGCCGACGCCGCCGCCAAGGCCGCCGCGCCGTTGGGCGCCGCCTTCACCGCGGCGGCCCTGGTCACCGGCTCGCTGTGGGGCAAACCGATGTGGGGGACCTGGTGGACCTGGGGCGATTCCCGCCTCGTCTCGGTGCTGGTCCTGTTCCTGCTGTTCGTCGGCTACATCGCGCTCAGGGCCAGTATTGAGGACGAGGTCAAGGCGGCGCGGGCGGCCGAGATCCTGGCCCTCGTCGGCCTGGTCAACCTGCCGGTGATCAAGTTCAGCGTCGACTGGTGGAACACCCTGCACCAGGGGGAATCGATCTTCCGCGTCGGCGGACCGCTGATCGCGCCGGTCTATCTCACCCCGCTCGCCCTGATGGGCGTCGGCTATCTGACGGCGTTCGGGGCGCTGTGGCTGGTCCGCACCCGGTCCGAGATCCGCCGTCGCCGATCGCTCGCCCTCACCCTTCGAACGGCGCTGGGCGCGTAATGGGCAAGTACGCCGTCTTTGTTCTGGGCGCCTATGGGGTCAGCGTGATCGCTTTCGCCTGGATGATCCTCGACACCCTCCTCCGCGGCCGCGCCGCCCGCCGGACCCTGGAGCGTATGGAGGCGGACGAGCCGGGCCGGCAGACGTGAGGCGCCTGATCGCCTTCCTGCCGCTAGCGGCCCTGGCGGCGGCGATCGTCGTCTTTGGCGTCTGGTCCCTGAAGCGAAATCCGCAGGTCGTGCCGACGGCCATGGTCGGCAAGCCGATGCCGCCGCTCAGCCTGGAGCGGCTGGACGGGACCGGCAAGGACGCCCTGCGCGGCGTCGTCCACGGGCCGGCCCTGGTCAACTTCTACGCCTCGTGGTGCGCGCCTTGCGCCCAGGAATCACCGTCCCTGATGGCGCTCAAGTATGAGGGCGTGCGGGTCATCGGCATCGCCTACAAGGACACGCCCGACGCCTCGGCGGGTTTCCTGAAGCGGCTGGGAAACCCCTATGCCGAAATCCTGGCCGATCCCGACGGCTCGGCCGGGATCGAGTTTGGCGTCACCGGCGTCCCCGAGACCTACGCCGTCGACGCGGCCGGGATCATCAAGGCCAAGCGGGCCGTGCCGATCGACACCGCCGACGCCGAGGCCTTACTGGCGGCCGCTTCTAAATAGCCGCCTATCCGCCCCAGACCTCGCGGGCGAAGCGGACAAAGTTGAGGCCGAGGATCTTGTCGCGCCGGGCCTCGGAATAGCCCCTGGCGGCCAGCAGCCGGTCGAGCTTGCGGAACTGATCGACGCCCCGCAGGTCGACCACGAAAGGATAGGTGTCGGCCCGCTCGCCCTTCGCCCCGATGCCGGCCTTGGCGCGCTCGGCCACCTCCTTGGCGAGGTCCGCCTGATAGGCGGCGAGGTCGTCGATGGCGGTGACGGAGCCGTCGGTGCCGATTCCCACATGGTCCTCGCCGCAGACCTTCACCGCGTGGTCGATGTGGGCGACCACGTCCTCGGCGTGGGCGTGGCCGGAGACATTGAGGAACGGCATGAAGAAGATGCCGACGAAGCCGCCCTTCTCCGCCACGCCGCGCATTTCGGCGTCGGTCTTGTTGCGCGGCAGGTCGGCCAGCGCCCGGCAGCCGGTGTGGTTGATCGAGATCGGGGCGGCCGAGACCGAGATCGCGTCCAGGCAGGTGCGCTCGCCGCTATGCGACAGGTCGACCATGATGCGCCGGGCGTTAAGCCTGGCCACGACCTCGCGGCCGAACGGCGTGAGGCCCCGGTTCAGCGGCGCCATGGAGCCGTCGCCGAGGTCGTTGGCCGGGTTGTAGGTCAGCTGGATGATCCTGACGCCCAGTTCGCCGAAGCGGTCGACGCGGCCAAGGTCTTGGCCAATCTGCACGGCGTTCTGGAAGCCGTAGAACACCCCGACCTTGCCCTCGTCGCGGGCTCTCAGGATGTCGGCGGCGCGGGTCACCTTGACGAGGTCGGCGGGATGGGCGGCGAGGATCGCGTCCCATTCCTGGATGGTCTTCAGGGTGTAGTCGTAGGGGTCGGCCGG
>DASXBY010000020.1:0-31835 GCA_036491455.1 Caulobacteraceae bacterium | reverse complement strand
CATGGTCAGATAGTCAGCCTCGGTCACCTCGCTGCCCGGCTGGTCACGCCAGCCAAGTTCCAAAGCCTGGCCCTCAGCGGTCTCTCGCGCCATCCGTTGGGTCGCATCGAGAATGCGGTCTGAGAGGCTCGGCGAGAGGGGCCGAAGGCCGTCCAGCAATGGCCGCAAAGCCAGCATGATGAGGGCGTCGCCGGCGTTCAGGGCCAGCGGCACGCCGTGCAACTGGTGCAAGGTCGGCAGTCCGCGTCGCAGTTCGCTGCTGTCCTGGATATCGTCGTGGACGAGCAGGCCATTGTGCAGGATTTCGACGGCCGCCGCGCACGGCACAACGTCCTCGATACGACCGCCAAACACCCGCGCGTTCGCGATGCAAATGGTCGGCCGCATCATCTTGCCGCCGCGCGTCGGATAGTCGGCCATGAGATCGTCGAGGAACGGCGCGCGTCGCGATGTCAGAAGGTAGCCGTTGATCGCCTCGCGGGTGGCCGCGCCGTAGTCGTCCAGCGTCTGGCGGACAACGTCCTGGACGTCTTCCGTGGCGGAAGCGGTCGTTGTTTCGCTCAAGCGCCGACCTGGATGGTCAGGGCGCCGACCGCTCTGCCGTCGTCGACCCCCACCACCACTCCGCTGTACACCCCGGCCGCCTGATCCGGCGGGATCTGGATCTCGGCAACTACGCCGAGGCGATCGTCAGAGGCATGGAAGGTGACGCCGGCGATAGGTGGAACGCCGGTTTCGAGCGTCGTGAGCCCCGCTGTCGCCAGGGGGGTGGGCGAAGCCGGACTGGTCAGCCACGAGGCCAGCACCTTGGCTTTGGCCGCTCCTGAGAAACGGCAGGTGAGGGGCACGGACTGGGACGCCGAGATCGGGTTGGCCGCTGCGCCCGTCTTTCCGGGTCTCGCCGTCGCAGGTGCAGAGCTCTTGGACGAATTCGCTGCGGTTGGCTTCGCAACTGGAGCGACCGGATCAATCGATTCGGCCAATCGCCTGGCCGCCTTCATCAGGGTCGGATCCTGCAGGACCCGGTCGAGGACGTCGAAGGTGGTTGTCGAGAGATCGCGCGCGAGGTTGAGCATGCGCTTGGCGAGCACATTGAGGTCGTTCGGCACATCGCGGACGTTGTACTCGCCGACGCGGAACTGCTTGGCGGCAATGCGCCCCTCCTCGAGGTTCTCGGCCAGGACCTTGTAGCCCAGCCGAACGGCCTGGGCGACAGCGTCGGAGACGGCCAGGTCCAGGCCCTCCTCGGGCTCCTGCCGCCGAATGGCCTTGGCGGGCTTGGAGGCGCTGGCGGCGGCGGGCCGGCGGATCGGCCCGGTTCGCTTGGGCGCTGCGCGGCGCTTGCGCGGGGTCTCGGCCATGGTGCTACCCTCCATCGCAGACCGTACGATCCGCTATTCCCACTAGAGCAGGATGCGTCCGGACGGTATCGCTCTATCGCAGAATCCGTCTCTTTTCTCAGTGGTTTGTGCGCTCCGCGATGAGCGAGCAGGCGCAACGTCTGCCGCGTTCGAGCTAAGGGTGGTCATAGGCCGTGATCTCCTCGAGCGCCGGTGTTCCCGCAAGAGCGTGGGCGGCAAGCCGACCGGACATGACCGCCGCCTCGACACAGCCGGTGTTGAAGCCGCAATCGGTCCAGTCGCCGGCGACGGTCAGATTGTCATAGGTCATGTCCAAGGGCGAGATTCGATAGCGGGTGCTGCCTGGGGTGTTGAGGACATAGCGGTCGCTTGGATTGACGTTGGCGCGCCAATACTGGGTCGAAAACCGCCGCGCGTCGGCACGCCCCGACGACTCCCCGGACGGATCGGCCAGAAGCCCCCAGCGAAAGCGCCCCGCGGCGTCATAAGCGCCCGGCCACATGACCGCGCCGGCGGTCTTTAGGTGGGCCAGGGCGCTCGCCTTCACCTGGGCCGCCATGGTCGTCGGATAGGCGGGATCGTCCCGATCGGCTTCGGCCGGATCAGGCAGCACGCCACAGAAATAGACGCACGTCGCCGGCGGTCTGGGCCACGCCTCCTCGGGAATGACATGAGCCATGTCGCACCAGGTATCGAAGGGTTTAACGTAACCGGCGACGATGTAGGGCGGACCATGCCAACCGAGGGTGTCGAGATCCTCTGTCAGCCAGATTTGGAAAGCCTGTGTCGCCACCGTCTTGACGTTCTCGCTCATCTCCCGCCAGCGGCGATCACGGCCCACGAGTTCCGCACAGACATGCGGCACGGCGCCGACGCCGACGCCCAGGACGACGAAGTCAAAGTCACGGCTGACGTCGAGGCGCTTTTCGCCGGCGCGGCGGCGATCCCAGTGGGATTCGAAGTCGACCCCGTCGGCGGCGAGCCGCTCTCCGTCCGCCAGCTGTCCGAAGTCGGGCGCAGACGGCCAGCACGGCCGGCCCGCAACCTCGACGAGCGGATGATAGGCGCGACCACCTGTCATTCTGGCCTGGATATCGAATGTGAGGCTCGCCACGTGCGAGGTGTCGCCCGGGCCGATCTCTCCGCCCTGCGGCAGACCGACGTTGGTCAGGCGGTGAAAGAATTCAAAGCGCACGCCGCGCCGGCAAAGGACCTCGTAGATCGGGGCGAAGACGACATCGCCCATGCCGGCGCGCATTCTCCAGAAAATCGCCCCGCGGTAGCCGTAGAACAGGCGCAGCGTGGCTCTGAGCCCCTGTCCGGCCGACAAGCTGGGCCGCTTGGGATCGGCGTCCTCATAGGAAAGCGCGAGATCGTAGAGACCACGCACGAAGGGTGAGTTCAGAGCCCGATCCGACGCCCCGTTCCGTTTGAGCCACTCGCGGCATTCCCAGTCATCAATGGCGTCCAGCCCTCGCGGATCTGTCAGCAGGCCGAAGCGCAACGTCCCCACGATGTAAGCAAGGCCTAGATCGACGATCTCCCAGACATGGCGCAGGGAATCGTCGGCGATGACACGCTCTTCCAGCCAGCGGCGGACGTCGGCGCAGACGCGCTCGGCGAGGGCAATCCAGGCGCTGTCGAGCGCAGCGGGCGTGGCTTCGAGCGCCGCGGCGAGAACCGCCAACGCCTCGGCCAGAACCGCGCCGCTGACGAACGCGCCGCGAGACAGCAAGTCGCGGAGAGAAAGCGCCAGGGTGTCGGCCGCCTTTTCGATCTGGTTGGTCCTGATCGTGGGCTCGACATCGCGCCCTACCACGCAGTCGAGCACCAAGGTCCGAAGCAGGATCAATGAGCGTGAGACATAGCGACTCAGCGACGTCAGTTCGCCAGGAGGAATCGGATCGCCCGGCAGGCCCGGCGTCGGCGGAAAGTGCGCCGACCATCGCTGCCAGCCCTCGCGCTCGGCGGGTGAAAACAGGCCGATGTCGGACTCCGCGACGAACGCATCGCGCCACGGGCCGAACGGATTGCCGGCAGGCGATTGCTCCAGCTCGGCGTAGCAGGCGCGCAGCAGGGAGAACGCGTTGTCATAGTAGCCGAGCCAAACGTGAAGGCCGTGCTCTTCAATGCGCCCGGCAGGCCCTCGGCCCGAAGCGCCTTTGCCGCCCAGGCGCCACCCTTGCTGATAGACTGTGACCTGGAAACGACCATGATGGTGTGGCGCGGTCAGCTCGAGAGCGGCCGCCATAGCGCCGCACCCACCGCCAATCACCGCCACCCTGATCGGCTTTTCCGCCTCGCCGCGCTGGCCCGGCCCGCTATCGGGTCTGGTTGACTTCCGTTTCGGCATTCGGGCCCTTCGCGTGAATCGGCGACCATGGCTCAGGGAAGCGGCGCCGTCGAGACTTCGGCAAGCGGGCGAGCGCTATCTCGTGGTCAAGCCTAGCTTTTTCTTGCGGCGCACCGGCGCGCGTCGCTAGTTTCCCCGCCGCGCGAGACGGAGCAGTATGGCCGACGTTTTCATTTCCTACGCTCGCTCCACGGCGAGTCAGGCCAACAGCGTGGCGCGCGCCTTGGAGGGGCTGGGCTATGCGGTCTGGATGGATGCCGCCCTCCCGACCCATCGCGCCTATTCCGACGTCATCGAAGAGCAACTGCACGCCGCCGCCGCGGTGGTGGTGATCTGGTCGCCTGATGCGGCGAAGTCCGAGTGGGTGCGCTCTGAGGCCAATCGCGGCCGCAACGAACAGAAGCTGGTGCAGGTCGCGGTGGAGCCGACCCGCCTTCCAATGCCTTTCGACCAGATCCATTGTGCAGATCTGTCCCACTGGGCCGGTGATCCAGACCATTTCGGTTGGAAGGCCGTGACCGCCAGCATTGCGGTTCTCGTCGATGGCAGGAATGGCGCCCGGCCAGAGGAATTTGCGGCGCGCACCGTCAGCGAACAGACCGCGCCGAGAAACGAGCGACGCCACCTGACAGTCCTGACGGCCGGTCTCGTCCACGCCGGAAGGCTTGCGGCGACCCTGGATCCGGAAGAGTGGCAAGCGTTGAGCTCGCAATTCAACCAGGTGGCGGGCGCGGCGATCCGTGCTCACGGCGGATATGTCGCCAAGGCCGGCGACTCGATCGTCGCCTATTTCGGCTATCCCGTGGCCCAGGAATACGCGGCCGAGCAGGGGGTTAGGGCGGCTTTAGTCTTGGTCGAAGCCATTGCACAGCTTCGCGCGACAGCCGAGCTGCCTCGTGGGGTCGAGCTGGCGGCGTCCGCGGGGCTTCATGTCGGCACGGTGGTCATCTCGCCTGACTCCGCCGGTGGCGTTGAGGTGTTTGGCGACGTCCCTGCGCTGGCGGCCGACATCCAGAAGTCGGCTGACGCGGGCGCGGTCCTCATCACCTCCGACTTGCACAACCTCGTCTCCGGCCAGTTTCTCGTCGAGGATCGGGGCATGGCGGCGCGCGAAGGCGCTGGCGGCGATCTGCATCTCTTCGCTGCTCTATCGCCGGCTGTCGCCAGCCGACATGGACGCGGTTATGCGCCCCGGTCCCAAACCGCCTTCGTGGGGCGCGAGGAAGAAGTGGGCGTGCTGCACGGCCGCTGGCGCAGGGCCTGCGACGGAGAGGGGCAGCTGGTTCTGCTGACCGGCGAGGCCGGAATCGGAAAATCGCGGCTTGTAGAGGAGTTCCGTGACCGCATCTCAAGCGAGCCGCACTTGTGGGTCGATTGTGGGGCCGGGCCGCTCTACGCCAACACCACATTCTATCCAGTGGCTGACATGTTGGGTCAGGCTCTGGGCTGGCGCGGAGACGAAACCGCCGAAGCGCGGCTGTTGACGTTGCAGCAGTCCTTGGCCAGGGCGGGACTCAATTCCGCCGAGGCGACTGCGTTGATCGGCGAGATGCTGGAGCTGCCCCAGCCTGAGAACGTTCCGCCACTCGCTCTTGCCGCGGAGGAGCGCCGCAGGCGCCTCTTGGCCGTCCTCGCGCAATGGACACTGGGCGCGGCTGCTCACCAGCCGCTGGTCCTGGTGATGGAAGACCTCCACTGGATGGATCCATCAACCATGGAGCTCATCCATATTCTGGCCGAGCAACTGGCCACGGCGCGGCTCTATCTGATCTGCACAGCCCGGCCCGAGTTCAAGGCCGCGTGGCCTGCGCGCAGCCATCATACGCTGATTACAGTAAACCGGCTGAGCGCCCGACAGACCCGTGAACTGGTGGCCGGAGTCACCGCCGAGACTGGTCTTGCGCAAGAGATGCTGGAGGCCGTTATTCAGCGTACGGATGGCGTCCCGCTGTTCGCCGAAGAACTGACCCGCCTGATGGTGGAACGCGGCGGCCACGCCAAGCCAAGGGACATCCCCGCCACGCTCCTGGACTCGCTCTCAGCCCGCCTTGATCGGCTCGGCGGAGCCAGGGAGGTGGCCCAATTGGGTGCGGTGCTCGGCCGCGAGTTCACCTTTGACCTTATCAAAACCGTTTCGACGATGCCGGAAGCGGACCTGAGGTCCGGTCTGGCGCAATTAGCCGACGCCGAACTCGTCTATGTTCGCGGCGCGCCGCCGGAGGCCACCTACCTTTTCAAGCATGCCCTGATCCTCGACGCCGCTTATGCAGCTCTGCTCAAGAGCCGCCGGCGCCAACTCCACGCCCGCGCCGCGCAGGCCATCGCCGAAGAGTTCCCCGCTATCGCCGAGGCCCACCCCGAAGTTCTGGGCCGCCACTGGAGCGCGGCCGGAGAGGCCGAAAAGGCGATCGCCGCCTGGACGATCGCCGGTCAGCGAGCGTCCTCCCGCGCCGCTCACGTCGAAGCGGCCGGGCATTTTCGGGCCGCACTCGAACTTGCCGAGGCGCTCCCGCCAGGGGCGGATCGGGCGAACACGGAATTGGGCCTGCTGCTTGGACTCGCGGTCAGCATCTCGGCATCGCAGGGTTACACCTCGCCAGAGGTAGCCGAGGTGCTCGACCGAGCCCGGAAGATCTGTGATCAGCTCGGTAACGTTGCTGGTCTGTTCAGCGTGATGCTCAACATCTGCCATTTCTATACGGTGGCCGGCGAGGAAGAGCCGGCCATGGACGCCGCCTCGCGATGCCTGAAGATCGCCGAAGAGACCCGTCACCCCGACCAGCTCATCCAGGCCCACTTCAACGTGGGCTACATGCTTTATTCGCGGGCCAAACTGGCGGAAGGGCGCAGGCATCTGGAGCTGTCGGCGGCCCTTTACCGGAAGCACCGCGACGAGCCCCTGATCCGCTATGGACCGAGCGATCCGCTGGTCGAGGCCCTCTCGCCCCAACCGATCGTCCTCTACGCGATGGGTGAGGAGGAAGCGGCCGCCGCGCGTTCGGACGAGCAACTCGCGCACGTACGGTCTCTGGGAAGCCCTTATGACCTCGCCTACGGGCTCGGTTTCCGCTGGGTCTACAAGACCCTGGCTGGCGATTTCGAGGAAGCCCTTCGCTGCGCCGAGGAGATTGTGACGGTGAGCGAAGCCAACGCCTATCCGATCTGGAAGGATGTGGGCTTGGGGGACAGGGGTCTGTCCCTCGGACGCCTTGGCCAATTCGACGAGAGTCGGAAGATCTTCGAAGCGGCCATCGCTGAACAGCGGCGCAGCGGCAATGTCCATGCCTTGGGGCTCTATCTGGGGGAGGTCGCGAAAATCTATCTCGAAGCTGGCGATGAGGATGCCGCGCTGACGACGGTCGATGAGGCGCTCACGTGGGCGAGTCGTAGCTATCTATTTATCCTGCCCAGGCTGCACATCCTGCGGGCGGAGATCCTGCGCCGCCGCTCGCCGCCCCATAACGAGGCCGCCAGAGCAGCCCTGAAAACAGCGCTGGAAATCGCGCATGCGCAGGGCGCCGGAAAATTCGCGATCGAGGCGGAAACGGCGTTGGCGGGCCTCTGAGCCGAATCAGCCCGCCGCGTGCGGCAGGTCGAGGACCACGATCCGCCACTCGGTGTTCTCGTCCACCATCATCGACGCCAGCTCAGCCGCGAGTTCGGAAACGTGAGCCAGCGTCGGCCCCTCCGCGCTGGCGATCATTTCCATGAGCTGATCGCGAACAGCCGTCAAACTCTGGGACATGGCGTTGGCGCGACGCTGCAGACGAGCGAATTCACCTTGATTGTTGATCGTAGCGAAGGCGGCGCCCAGCGCGGGAAGGAAGGCGGAAATCAGGATGAACCACGCGGCGATCCGCTCGGGGATATCAGGATTGTTGAACCGCAGGGCCCAATTCGCTGCCACCGCGGCAATCGTGACCGCGAACAGAATCAGCGACATCCGATGCAGGCGCTGATGGATCCGCTCCATGCGGTGCGAATTCATCGAGTGGAAGCCGATCTGACCGTGCGCCGGCGAGGCCGTCCCCAGGAACTCAAGCAGCTCGGCGCAGCGCTCGATCACATAGGCCTTGTCGATCCGTTCGTTGGGCAACCCGACGTCTCTGGCGATAGCCCGGGCCTGCCAGTTCATCCAGCTCCGAGCCGGATCGCCGTAGTTGGAAAGATGGGCGGCAATTCGCGGCAGCGGCCGGGCGCCCCCAAATGGAATGAGAATGCGCAGCTCGCGGACGAGCTCGGCAAGCACACGATATTCCAGCCACTTCTCGTGCCAGCGGCGTCTTCGGGCCCGTATGGGCATGACGACGAGCACCGCGAGGATCAGAGCCTCTAGGATAGCGGTGTCCGCTGCAGCGTGCCGGCCAAAGTGGCCGGCCAATGGCAACAGGGCGGCCAACACCGCGCTGGCCGCCATCAGGGAGGCGGCGACAAAGGCGCTTCGGTGGGCGTCGGCATAGAGATCCGCCAGCTTGTCGGACCAGGCGTAATGGCGCCGGAGTCGGCCATTCATCCATGAACGATCCGGCGCGATGTCTTCATCGGCGACATCCGGGTCGCCGATCACCTGCCAGCCGCTTCGGATCTGATCCACGAAGTTCGTCACACGGATGGCAGGCAGTCTGACCCGCCCGGAATCCATGAAGTCGCGGAACAGCTTCCAGGTCATGGCCCAGTTTCGCTTGGGCCGCGACTCGGCGAGATAGGCTTCGAGCCCGGCGGCCTGGCCGCCGCCGAGGCTTAGCTCGGCCTTCACCACCTCACCGATGGCGTGGATCAGCGCGCCTTCTCCCGGTACCGGACACGGCGCGCAGTCAGTTTCCCCGGTGATCGACTCGAGGTCAGCCTCATCGCGAAGCAGCTTCCAACCAAATGGCGCGCGCGAGTCGAGCCACAGAGTGGGCACGTTGAAGCCGATGGCCTGCTGGATCGTGTCGAAGGTGCCGCCGATGCCGTTGCTCGAGCCGCCATCCCACACCGCGAGCAGCAGGTCGGACTGGTTGAGAACCACGCGGCCCGCCTGACTATAGGCTTCGTGCGCCCGCTCACGACGGCCGTCGAGCTCGAATGATGTCAAGGCGCCGGCCTGTTCGGCCTTGACGAGGATGGCGTCGAAGCGCGCCGCTGAGGCCTCCTCGAATGACTCCGGTCCGTCAAAGTCGCGCTTAAATTCGTCGCGATGGAACGGCATGATACAGGTCAGCCGATAGCCGCGGCGCAACGCCTCTTCGGCGAATATCCGATCCGCTCCCTCGGCCAGCGGCGAGACGGCCGTGAGAACGGGCGCCAAGCCTGGATCATAGAATCTGTGGTCCGGACTCTTCGCACAGTCGGTGACGGCTTCGGCCACCCGCTCCAGCACCTCCGCGATACGCCGGCGAATCTGGCCGAGCGCCTCCTCACTCGAGGGCAGGCGGTCGGGCCTGTGGCCCACGACTCCGACGCGAAAAGCCATGCGCGCGCGCGGCGGCGTCGTGTCAGATGTGTCTCGACTCATCCGTTCCCTCGTCCGAACGCGCATTAACACCTCGCCACGCGAAACGAGGCAAGTGATGAGCGGCCTCTTCCCAGGCGCAGCCGCCCCGTCTATAGCCGGCGCGCAAAACGGAGAGTCTCATGGAGATTCGCGAAGGTTTGGCCTTCGACGATGTTTTGCTCGAACCCGGTCCGTCCGAGGTAATGCCGACCCAGGTCGATACCTCGACCCGGCTTACCCGCGAAATCGGCCTCAACATTCCCCTGATCAGCGCGGCTATGGACACGGTCACCGATAGTCGGCTGGCCATCGCGATGGCCCAGGCTGGCGGCCTTGGCATCCTACACCGCAATTTCACGGTCGAAGAGCAGGCCGAGCAGGTCCGCGAGGTCAAGCGGTACGAAAGCGGAATGGTCATCGGGCCGCTGACGATCAATCCGCAGACGACGCTTGGTGAGATCGCCAGGATCAAGGCGGCCAAGCGGATTTCCGGTTTCCCTGTGGTGGAAAAGAAGAGCGGCCGGCTGGTGGGGATCCTCACCAACCGGGACATGCGCTTTGAGCGTTCCGAGAAGGTCACCGCTGCCGAGCTCATGACCCGTGACGATCTCATCACCGTGCGCGAGGGGGTGAGCCAGGATGAGGCGCGGGCGCTTCTGCGCAGGCACAAGATCGAGCGACTGATCGTCGTCGATGATGAGTTCCGGGCGGTGGGCCTGATCACCGTCAAGGACATGGAAAAGGCCGAGGCGCACCCCAATGCGGCCAAGGACAGCAAAGGCCGCCTACTGGTCGGAGCCGCGTCGACGGTGGGTGACGCAGGTTTTGAACGATCTCTCGCCCTGATCGAGGCGGGCGTCGACCTAGTGGTAGTAGACACCGCCCACGGCCACTCGGCTCAGGTGGGTGAGGCGGTGCGCCGCCTGGCCCGAGAATCCAACCGCGTTCAGATCGTGGCCGGCAATGTCGCCACTTACGATGGGGCCAGGGCCCTGATCGACGCTGGAGCCGACGCGGTGAAGGTTGGAATTGGGCCCGGTTCAATCTGCACCACTCGCGTTGTCAGTGGCGTCGGCGTGCCGCAGTTCACCGCCATCGCGGAGGCGGTTCGGGCGGCTGAGGGCTCCGGAGTGCCGGTGATCGCAGATGGCGGCATCCGCTACTCCGGCGATCTGGCCAAGGCGTTGGCGGTGGGCGCCGCGAGCGCGATGATGGGCTCGATGTTCGCCGGCACAGACGAGGCGCCGGGCGAGGTCTTCCTTTACCAGGGGCGAAGCTACAAGTCGTACCGGGGCATGGGTTCGCTCGGGGCCATGGCCCGCGGAAGCGCCGACCGCTATTTTCAGAAAGAGGTGGAGGACGCCCTCAAGTTGGTGCCGGAAGGCATTGAAGGCCAAACTCCCTACAAGGGTCCGATCGGGCCGGTGATCCATCAGCTCGTCGGGGGCTTGCGGGCGGCCATGGGCTATCTTGGCGCGCGGGACATTCCGAGCCTGCATTCGAAAGCACGCTTTGTTCGCATTACCGGCGCGGGCGTTCGCGAAAGCCACGTGCATGACGTGATGATCACCCGGGAAGCGCCGAACTATCCGTCGCAGGTGTAGCGTGGGTACGCGGGCGCAGCCGGCGCTCGCCTGATGGGATGGGGGGAAGCGGCCATGACTTCAGCTCTCCATGCGTGACGGCGGCCGCGTGTCCGCGGCAGTCGCTGTCCTCGAGGACATGGACGCGCGGCATCAGCCGGTACGGTTGGCATTGAAGTCATGGGGCGATGGCGCCCGCTATGCAGGCGCCAAGGACCGCGCCTTTGTCTCGGGCCTTGTCCTCGATGGTCTCAGACGACGCCGCTCGCTGGCTTGGCGGATGGGTGACGAGGCGTGGCGCGCCATCGTCCTCGCTGCCATCGGTTTTTCCTGGGAATGGCCGCTCGAGCGCATCGCCGCGGCTGCGGCGGATCCATTCGGCCCCGGAGCGCTTTCCGAGGTCGAGATCGAGAGACTCCGCACGCCACGCTCGATCCTCGAAGCGCCGCCAGGTGTGAGGGGCGACTATCCAGACTGGACGGAGGCGATGTTCACGCGGGCTTTCGGCGAACGGGCCGCCGAGGAAGGCGCAGCCCTGGCCGAGCGCGCGCCGGTGGACATTCGCGTGAACACCCTCAAGACTGACCCGGAGCGGGCGTTGAAAGCGCTCAAGCCGCTTGGCGCCCGACGCATCGAAGCGTCCGCGACGGCCTTGCGGATAGAGCCCTCCGCCTCCACCGAACGCAGTCCGCCAGTCGAGGCCCTGCCGGAATTCGCCAAGGGATGGTTCGAAATCCAGGATCTCGGCAGTCAGATCGCCGCCAAAACCGTCCGAGACATCGGCCATCGTCAGGTGCTGGATTTCTGCGCCGGCGGCGGTGGCAAGACCCTGGCGCTCGCCGCCCTCATGGCCAACACCGGCCAGCTATTCGCCTATGACTCCGACGGCCGCCGGCTGGCGGACACCCAGGCAAGGGCAAGGCGCGCGGGGGTGCGCAATCTGCAGGTGCGAACACCTCTTCGGCCTGATCCCCTTGGCGGTCTTGAAAGCCGCATGGACCTCGTTTTCGTCGACGCCCCTTGCACGGGTTCAGGCGTCTGGCGGCGCCACCCGGATGCGAAATGGCGACTGACGGAAGATCAGCTCCGTCGACGGATGGTGGAGCAGGACGAGGTGCTGGCTGCAGCCGCTGCCTTCGTCAAGCCCGGGGGACGGCTGGTCTACGTCACCTGCTCGATGTTCTGCGAGGAAAATGAGGATCGGGTCGACGCCTTTCTGGCCGCCGCTTCTGACTTTCGACCCGTCGAGCGGTATCGCCGCCTGACCCCGCGTGTGAACGGCGCGGACGGCTTTTTCATCGCCGACCTGGAACGGCGGCCGGCAACCGTGACCTGAGGCCGATTCTCCGTTAGGGGGCGCCATGGCCTCCCACCAGAAAGTCCTGATCGTCGATTTCGGAAGCCAAGTGACCCAGCTCATCGCGCGGCGGGTGCGCGAGAGCGGCGTCTATTGCGAAATCCATCCTTTCGATCGCGTCGCGGGCATGCTCGACGCCTACAATCCGTCGGCGGTGATCCTTTCCGGCGGACCGGCGACAGCCGGGCTCTCCGACAGTCCTTCGGCGCCGCCGGCGATGTTTGAACGCGGCGTTCCGGTGCTGGGCATTTGCTACGGGGAAATGACTCTCTGCGCCCAACTCGGCGGCAAGGTGGAAGGCGGCCGCGAGCGCGAATTCGGCCGGGCCGAGATCGAGATCGAGCGGGATACTCCGCTCCTGGCCGGTCTGGCGTCGATCGGCGGCCGCGAGACCGTGTGGATGAGCCATGGCGACAAGATCACGGCCATTCCGCCGGGCTTTACCGTAGCCGCAGTCTCTGATGGCTCGCCCTATGCCGTGATCGCCGACGAGGGGCGGCGTTTCTACGGCGTGCAGTTTCATCCCGAGGTCGTCCACACCCCGCACGGGGCGCAGATCCTCAAGAATTTCACCCATCGCATAGCCGGCCTTGCCGGCGACTGGACGATGGCCGCATTCCGCGCCGAGTCGGTGGAGCGCATTCGCCGCCAGGTCGGGCAGGGGAGGGTGATCCTCGGCCTCTCCGGCGGCGTCGACTCGTCTGTGGCGGCGGTGCTGATTCACGAAGCGATCGGCGAACAGCTCACCTGCGTGTTTGTGGATACCGGCCTGATGCGGCGCAACGAGGCGGCGCAGGTCGTCGGCTTGTTCCGGGATCACTACAACATCCCGCTAGTGCATGTTGATGCGTCAAAGGAATTCCTCGCCGCGCTCGCGGGCGTTACCGACCCTGAAGCCAAGCGCAAGACAATCGGGCGCCTGTTCGTGGAGGTCTTCGATCGCGAGGCGGGGCGTATCGAGGGCGCCACGCATCTAGCTCAAGGCACCCTCTATCCGGATGTGATCGAGAGCGTTTCGGCGACCGGCGGACCCAGCGCGGTCATCAAGAGCCATCACAACGTCGGCGGCTTGCCAGAGGACATGAAACTCAAGCTTCTGGAGCCGCTTCGCGAACTCTTCAAAGATGAGGTGCGCGCCCTGGGCGCCGAAATTGGCCTTCCAACTGCCTTTACCGGCCGCCATCCGTTCCCTGGGCCCGGCCTCGCCATCCGCATTCCAGGCGAGGTGACGGCGGAAAAAGTAGCGGTGCTGCAGCACGCCGACGCCATCTACCTTGAAGAAATCCGAAGCGCCGGCCTCTATGATTTCATCTGGCAGGCCTTCGCCGTTCTTCTGCCCGTCAAGACCGTGGGCGTGATGGGGGACGCCAGGACTTACGAGAATGTGCTGGCGCTACGCGCCGTCACCAGCACCGACGGCATGACCGCCGATGTCTTCGAGTTTCCGTGGGAGGTCCTGACGAGGGCGGCGACGCGGATCGTCAACCAGGTGCGTGGTGTCAATCGCGTCGTCTACGACGTCACCAGCAAGCCGCCAGGCACCATCGAGTGGGAGTAGCTCAGGCGTCGTTGTAGGGAGCCAAGGTCTTCGCCGAATGAGGCCGTTCATTCTTCGATAGTCGGTCTGGACTTGAACTCGGTCTATTGACTAAGCTTTTGCGAAAGTGCGGCAGCCGCCACGGGTCCGCTGAAGCATCCCTGGAATTGTCGGCGTCAAGGCGGCGCTGCCTGTCGCACTGGCTAGAGCGAGGGCGATGCGCAGACCTGCAAATCGGCGGCCGAGCTACTTTGCCCGCGATCGGTATTGTTACGCCTTTCTTGGAGCCGCGATCCTCAGCTTGTCGGGCTGCGCCGGGGTGCTCGACCCCGCAGGTCCCGTCGGGGCCGGGGACAGCACAATTATGCTCGATGCGCTCCTGGTCATGCTCGCGATCGTGGCGCCTACGATCCTCCTCGCCTTTTGGATGGCCTGGCGGTATCGGGCTTCGAACACCAGAGCGGAGTATCGGCCGTACTGGTCCTATTCGGGTCGGATCGAGGCGGTCGTCTGGTCGATTCCGATACTGACCATCATGTTCCTCGGCGGACTGATCTGGATCGGCTCCTATCGGCTCGATCCTTTCCGGCCGCTGCCCTCCAAGACGCCGACCGTCGAGGTCCAGGTGGTGGCTCTCGACTGGAAGTGGCTGTTCATCTACCCACAGGAGCGGATCGCCACCGTCAATCAACTGGTCATTCCGGCCGGCTCGCCGGTGCATTTTTCGATCACTTCGGCCAGCGTATTCAACGTCTTCTTCATCCCCCGCCTGGGCTCGATGATCTATGCGATGCCGGGCATGGTCTCGCAGGTATACCTTCAGGCCGACCGGCCAGGCTTATTGTTCGGCCAATCCTCTCACTTCAGCGGCGACGGTTTCTCGGACATGCAGTTCCAGGTGAAGAGCGTGCCGTCGGCGGAGTTCACCGCATGGGCGCAGGCCGTTCGGAGCGCGGGACCTGTGCTGGATCAGACCGCTTACGCCGGTCTGGAGCGGCAAAGCCAACACGTCGCGCCGATGACCTACCGCGGGATCGATCCGCAGCTCTTCCACGCCATCGCCACCCAGCGGATCGCTCCCGGCCCCGGACCTGAACCGGAAAATCGATCCCACGCGGGGCGGGAAGTCGTGGCCGGAGGGAGAGACTGACCGATGTTTGGCAAGCTGAGCTGGTCAGCCATCCCGTTTGATCAACCCATTCCGCTGATTACCTCGCTTGTCCTGATCGTAGTGAT
The DNA here is from genome assembly GCA_036491455.1 of Caulobacteraceae bacterium. Lineage (GTDB taxonomy): Bacteria > Pseudomonadota > Alphaproteobacteria > Caulobacterales > Caulobacteraceae > Acaudatibacter. The sequence goes on along the minus strand of DASXBY010000020.1, from coordinate 16,932 downwards.
CCTCGGGGTGCTCGCTCTGGTCACGTTGAAGGGCTGGTGGCCCTATCTCTGGCGGGAATGGATCACCACCGTCGACCACAAGCGCATCGGCATAATGTACTGCCTGCTGGGCGCTGTGATGCTGATCCGCGGGTTCGCAGACGCGATCATGATGCGTTCGCAGCAGGCGGTCGCGATCAACGCATCGGGATACCTTAAGCCCGAGCACTACGATCAGATCTTCTCTGCCCACGGGACGATCATGATCTTCTTCGCGGCCATGCCGCTGGTCATCGGCTTTATGAACTTCGTAACGCCGCTGCAGTTGGGGGTGCGCGACGTCGCCTTCCCGACCCTCAATTCGGTTAGTTTCTGGCTCACAGCCACAGGCGCCCTACTCGTCAATGTCTCCCTATTTGTCGGCGAATTCGCCCGCACCGGTTGGCTGCCGTACCCGCCTCTGAGCGAGGCCGCGTATTCGCCCGGAGTTGGTGTCGATTATTATCTGTGGGCGGTACAGATCTCCGGCATCGGAACATTGATGACCGGAATAAATTTCGTCACCACCGTCCTGAAGATGCGATGTCCCGGCATGAGCTACATGCGCATGCCCATGTTCTGTTGGACTGTGTTCGGCTCGAGTCTGTTGATCGTGGCCGTGTTTCCGATTCTCACTGCTACGTTGGCGATGCTGACGTTGGACCGGTATTTCGGTTGGCACTACTTCACAAATACGGCCGGCGGTAACCCAATGATGTTCATGAACCTCATCTGGGCGTGGGGGCATCCGGAGGTCTACATCCTCGTGCTTCCCGCCTTCGGCATCTTCTCAGAAGTGTTCTCGACCTTCTCCGGAAAGCCGCTGTTTGGATACCGTTCAATGGTGGCCGCCACCCTGTTCATCTGCGTCGTCTCGATGATGACCTGGCTGCACCATTTCTTCACCATGGGCTCCGGCGCGGCGGTGAACACCGCGTTCGGCATCTCCACCAGCATCATCGCTGTGGGAACAGGCGTGAAGATCTACAACTGGATCTTCACAATGTACGGCGGCCGAGTGAGGTTCGGGGTCCCTATGCTGTGGTCGATGGGCTTCATCTTCACCTTCGTGATCGGGGGAATGACCGGCGTCCTGCTGGCGGTTCCGCCGGCGGATTTTCTGGTCCACAACTCGATGTTTCTGGTGGCCCACTTCCACAATGTGATCGTCGGCGGCGTGGTCTTCGCGCTGTTCGCCGGCCTCCACTACTGGTTCCCCAAAGCCTTCGGATTCCGCTTGCATGAAGGCTGGGGAAAGGCGGCTTTCTGGTTCGCCTTCTTCGGCTTTTGGATAACCTTCACGCCGCTTTACATCCTGGGCCTGGAGGGAATGACCCGCCGCCTCCAGCACATCAACGTAGAACAATGGCGCTTTATGCTGGACCTCTCGCTAATCGGGGTGGGCGTGCTGATTGTCGGGGCCATTTGCCAGGTCGTGATGCTGGTGGTGAGCATCCTCAAGCGCGACGAATTGCGCGACACGACCGGCGACCCATGGGACGGACGCTCTCTGGAGTGGGCGACGCCTTCGCCGCCCCCCTTCTTCAACTACGCCGTCATGCCAAATGTGGAAGGCGAGGAGGCCTACTGGGACATCAAGCTGCGCGCCATCGAAACGCAGCAGCTGTCGCCGGAGCCCGCCTACGAACCGATTGAAATGCCGGTGAACAGCCCCGTCGGCTTCTACACCGCCTTTTTCGCCACCGTGACCGGCTTTTCACTCATCTGGCACATCTGGTGGCTCGCGGCTGTCGGACTGGTGTCGGCCTTCGCCGGATTCGTCGTCTTCGCCTGGCGTGATGTCCACGAATTTCACGTTCCAGTTGAGGAGGTTGCGCGCGCAGATCACGCCCGTCGCGCCGCCCGGGCAGCCGTGCTCGAGAGCCTTGCGAACCAAGACGCCACGTCATGAGCGACAGCGCCCTTCCAGCCTCTGTTGAAACGCTCCGCCGTCTCCGCGAAGACCCGCACCGCGTTGGCCATCGTGGCCACGGGCAGGATGGTCCCGTTCAGGGCGCCGGCCACGGCGCCACGGGCCCGGCCCGCAAGCGCATTATCGTGGGCTACGGCTTCTGGATCTTTCTGCTCAGCGACATCGTCATGTTTTCCTGCTTCTTTGCGGCGTTCGCGGTGCAGGGGAACGCCACGGCCGGCGGCCCTGGCATCCGTGACCTGGTCGAGATGCCCAGGGTCGCCCTGGAGACGGGGGCCCTTCTACTGTCGAGCTACACCTGCGGGCTGTCGTTTGCGGCCACCAACGCGCGCAACAAGCTTTGGACGCAGGTGTTTCTGCTGATCACGGGTCTTCTTGGCCTCGCCTTCGTCCTCATGGAGGCGCAGGAGTTCATTGGCCTCGCTGCCAGAGGGATCACCCCTGAGCGCAGCGGCTTCCTGACGTCCTTCTTCGGCCTGGTGGGGCTTCATGGCCTGCACGTCACCCTGGCTGGTTTGTGGCTCTTGACCATGATGGCGCAGGTTCAGTTGAAGGGGTTCCGACGGGAGATCATTCATCGATTGATCTGCTTCAACCTGTTCTGGCACGCGCTGGACATTGTCTGGATCGGAATCTTCACGATCGTCTACCTCATGGGCAGCGTTTCATGAGCCAGCCGGACCATGATCCCTACCTGTCGGCGGCCCAATCGTTTGATGGCGGAGACAACGCGCCCGGCGACGAGCCGGACGAGAGCTCCGGCCACTGGGTTCTTAACTCGAACCTCGGGCTCGCATTTTCGGTCGTATTGACCGTTGCGGCTTTTCTCCTCGTCCATCCGAACTTCATCTACGGCCCGGACATTCCGGTGGCCCTGATGGTGCTGGCGATCGCCCAGATGGGCGTGCACCTGGTATTCTTCCTTCACGTGACGACCGGCCCGGACAACACCAATAACGTGCTGGCCCTGGCCTTTGGCGTCATGGTCGTATTCCTGATCGTCGCCGGGTCGTTGTGGATCATGAACCACCTGAACCAGAACATGATGCCTATGGATCAACTGCTTCAGATGCAGCGCTAGGCGCGAGCTTGGCTGAAGGCTCTGAACCAAAGGCGGCGGTCGAAGCGGTCGCGCGTCATTTCGGCGCGACTCTGGAAGCGGTAGCGGACGGCTTCGAGGCCCGCCTCCCGTCCACGGAAAAGCGCGTCTGCCTGGACGTCGCGACCTTCGCCCCTGCGACGCCTCTTGGCTTGGCCAAGCCTCGACTTCGATTTGACAAGGTGGTGATCAGGTTGATCCGACGGTTGCGGGAAGCCCTCAGTCAAGACATTCCTGCGGGCTCGACGGTCGTGTTCGCCATGACGGCGCCGATCCGATTGGCCGCCAGGACCGCGGTTCTGCTGGAGCACAGGATCCGCCTCTGCCTGGCGGACGGCCCCGACAAGTTCGCTGAAATTATCCACGGCAACGAGGTTCATGTGCGAATTGTGTCCGGCGGGCCACGGGGTACGCCGAAGGTCGTCGGTTTCGTTCAAAATCCGGGTGCGGATCCGGTGCTGCTCATCGGGATGAGCCAATCGCTTTTGCAGCTTGCCGGCCGGCCGTCAGTAAAGCCGGCCCTCGAGCGCTGGTTGGTCCTGGCCATCTCCTCCGGAGCACCGCCTGTCGAAACCTGGCGACAGGTCAACGCCCAGTTGGCTATCGGCCGCCACGGCGAGAAAGTTGTGGTTGTCTTCCCCAACGGGCGTCTCGAAGACATTTCCGAGAGTTCTATGTGAGTTGACCGTGTGCGACCTTTGGGCGTTTTCCTAGGTGAAGGCATCTTCAGGTCCAAAGGCGGCGCGGAGTTTTGGTGAGAGCGCGCAAGCTGCAGTTCAGACTGAAGCGAGCCTATGATCCGCCGGAACCCGGCGATGGCGTCCGTGTGTTGGTGGACAGGCTTTGGCCGCGCGGGCTCAGGCGCGACGGCGCCCAGATCGATCTGTGGCTCAAGGACGTCGCGCCGAGCGCCAATCTTCGACGCTGGTTCGGCCACGATCCGGCTCGTTTTGCGGAATTCTCTCGCCGATATCAGGTAGAAATGGATCAGTTGTCGGAGCCTTTGCGGACCCTCCGTCAACTCGCCAGGAAAGGGACTGTGACCTTGCTATTCGGCGCCAAGGACCGAGAGCACAACCAGGCGATGGTCCTGGCCGCCCGCCTGCGGGATCGCCCCTCCGCAACTGTGGCGGCCGATCGATGAGCGGGCCGGCGGGTCCCGCCCGGGCGCGCAGATTGGCGTTTGCTGAGCAGGTTCGCGTCGAGACCGGCATCGACGAGCCGATGATCGAGCGTCTGGTGCGCGCGTTCTGCGACAAGCAAAAGTCGACGATTTGCTGGCTCCGGTCTTCGCTGCCGCCATCTCCGACTGGGAGCCGCACCTGCGGACCATGTTCGCCTTTTGGTCGTCCGTCGCCTTGATGAGCGGTCGTTACCACGGCTCGCCAATGGGAAAGCACGCCGACCACGAGATCGATTCGCGCCACTTCGACCGATGGCTGACATTATTTTGCGAGACGGCGCGGGAAACATGCCCGCCGTTGGCGGCGGAGCGGTTCGCCTCCCATGCCGGCCGTATCGGCGAGAGTCTGGAGCTTGGAATAGCGGCCCAGAAAGGCGTGATCCTTGAGCCTGGCGAGCGCTATGTCAGAAGGGGCGACGAACCCTCGTTGGAGACAGGTCCGCCATGACCCAGAGCAAGCCTAGCGAGGCTCGCGCCTTGCTGGGGCCGTGGCTCAGCGATTGCCCCTGAACCAGGAAGCCGCGGGGTAGGGGACCTCGGGCGCCTTGGACGCTTCGGGCTTACCCGGCTTGGTTTTGGCCGGCTTGGCCTTGGTTCCCGCCTTCGTCTCCGTCTTGGTTTTGGCTGGCTTCGCCTTGCCTGGCGACGTCGCAGCGATAGCGGCTTCAGGTTCGGGTTCTGGCTCCGGCTGCGGAGTCGCCTCGGATTCCATCGCCACCATCTCCGGCGCCGGCGTCTGGTCCACAGGAGGGGTCGTCTCGACCATCGGCTCGACCGCGGGCTCAACGACCTTGAGGCCGGCGGCCGCCGCTTCGAGCTTTCGGATCGCCGCCTCAAGGGTGCCTTCGACAACCATGGGCGTCTCGCGACCCACGATATAGATCGCCGGCTCTCCTTCGGTGGTTTGGCGGACCTGTGTCACCTGCTGGGTGTTGATGTGGATCGCCAGCCCATTGTCACGCATCACGAAGCGGGCGAACGCAATCATTTCACTTACCACCCTGATACAAACCAGAGGTCCAGCCGACCCCGATTCAATCTACGACGTCCGGGCAGCCGGGAGCCTGCGACAAGTTGGCGCGCGAACGCGTATACCTGTGCTTGTTGATTGGTTTGGAACGGCGTCGCCGGGGTCCCCGCCGCAAGTCAGGTTGTTGTACGCCGCCTGCACTTTATGTGCGACGGGGGAGCCCCGGCTATTCCGTCGCAGATCACGGCCCCGGATCCATAGTGAGACCATGTCGCGCGACAATGCTTTTATGACAAAGCCGCGCTTTGCTTCGCGAGCGCGATAGCGGCCATTTTTTTGTCTTTTCGCGCCACGGGACCTGGAACTGTGGTACAAATTTTCACTTCGGTCCTTGAGGCGAGGGACCTGAAATGCCCGGTCCGATCGATTTGCGCCCAGCGCCAATGAGCTATTTCCAGCTCATCCTGCGGCGCTTTGGCGTGAACGACACTCTGCGCGAGGCCATTCTCGCGGGGGTCGGACTTTCGCCAGAAGAAATTGAAAGCCCGGGATCCGAGATCAACTTCACTCAGCAGTTGCGGCAATTCGACAACATGAACCGGCTGTTCGGGGAGGGATGGCTGCTTGACGCACCCGAACTATGGCGTCCGGCGGCGCACGGAGCGCTTGGGGTTGCGGTGATGACTTCGGCGAACCTCGACGAAGCGATCCATGTCATCACCCGCTACATCTCCGCGCGGACACCCAACCAAAGACTGAAACTGATCCGCGGTGAGGAAACAGTTACGTTGCGCCACGGATCGCCAATTGAGCTGCGTGAAGCCCAGACAAAAATCAGCGTCGAAGCGGTGTTTTTAAGTCTTGGCGCCATGCTTCGCTGGCTGCTTGGGGACGTCAGTTCGCAGGTGCGCTACGAATTCGCCTGGCGGCGGCCCGAAAACGCCGAGCGGTTCAGGGAGGTTCTGGGCGCGACGGTCGCCTGGAACTCAGGCTCGAACGCTGTGATCATCCCCGCATCCTTGCTCGAAACACGATCGCCCCTAGCCGATCCGGTGCTGCATGACGCCGCCGTCCATCGACTAGAGCAGGCGCGGCGGTCCTCGCGCGCCAGCGGCGGCGTCAAGAGCCGAATTGAACATCTGCTCGCCAATTCCGACTCCGGCCGCCTGGGCAGCGCCGAGGCGGCCAGAACGCTGGGGCTTTCGCAGCGCACCCTTGTGCGCCGCTTGGCGGAGTCCGGCATGACGTACCGTGACCTAGTCGATGCCGAATTGAAGGCCAGAGCCCAGCGCTGGCTCGAAGCCGGCGTGCTGTCGCGCGGCGAAATCAGCGAGCGGCTCGGCTTTGCCGACGCCACCAGTTTCAGCCGCGCCTGCCGCCGCTGGTTCAAGACCGTTCGCTGATCTTTTCCTCCTACAGCGCCGTCTGACTTGTGCTAACGTCCGTGAGGGGTCCATCCGGGGGCGGATGATGCCGGGTGAGATTAACGCGCGGCGCGTGCCGATGCGTTATATGCGGTTGCTCGCGAGGCGCTTTGACAGCGCAGGCGAGCGATATTGGCAAATCTTCGACGGGGTTGGCCTGACGGCGACGGATCTTGAAGATCCGAATTTCGAGGCAGGGTTTGCTCAGCAGATTCGCCTTTTTGATAATCTCACCCGCGCATTCGGCGATGGCTGGATACTGGATACTCCCGAAATCTGGATGCCGGCTTCTCAGGGAGCGCTCGCGATTGCGGCGCTGAGCGCCGCCACCCTTGGGGATGCGATGGCGGTCCTGGCCGCGTATGTTTCCGTCCAGGCCGGCAATCAGCGACTGACGGTCGTCCGTGAGGATGATTGGGCCCTCCTTCGGCACGGTCTTGGCGGTCCCTTGCCGGAGAATTGGGCGTGGGTCGGCACATTGAGCGGAATTCTTTTCCTGGCGGAAATGCTGAAGCTCCTGGTCGGCCAGAAGCAGGCGCACGCACGCTTTGAGTTCGTCCGATCGGCCCCGGACTATGCAGAACGCCTCAAGCATATGCTGGGCGGGGAAATTCGCTGGCGCGCCAACTCCAACGCCGTGATCGTGCCTGCGGCTATCATGGAGTCGCGGTCCCCATTCCACGATCCGATCACGAATGAGGCGGCTTTGCAGCGCCTGGAACAGGCCAGACGATCGGAGCGCGCCGCATGCGGAGTGCGCGATCGCCTGGAGCACATGCTTTCGATCTCCGATTACGGGCGTCTGCCGAGCGCCGAGGCGGCGCGAACACTGGGTCTTTCGCGACGCACCCTCGCACGTCGTCTTGCGGAGTCAGGCGTGACTTACCGCAATCTCGTCGAAGCCGAACTCAAGCTCCGCACCAAGCGTTGGCTTGAGGATGGCGCGATGTCGCAGCGGCAGATCGCCGAGCTTTTGGGTTTCGCCGACGCCACGAGCTTCAGCCGGGCGTTTCGCCGATGGTTCAAGGTTTCTGCCTGAGATTTAACTCCCTGCCTGAAATCGCGTGGTATCGTCTCACTAGAATCCGTGCGGGGCGCAGCGGGATGCCGGGATCGATTGAGCGTCGACCCTCGCCGATGAGCTATTTTCAGATCATCCTGCGGCGCTTCGCACAGGATGAGGCGCGACGACCTGAGCTAATCGACGGGCTCGGACTTGAGTCTGATGATCTGGTCGATCCTGGCCTCGAGATGAGCTTTGCCCAGCAGTCGCGGCTGTTCGACAACCTCCACAAGGCGTTCGGCGATGGCTGGATCCTAGACGCCGAGGATCTCTGGTCGCCCGCGTCTCAAGGCGCGCTCGGCATGGCAGTGATGAGCGCGACGACCGCCGGCGAGGCCCTCTTCGTCCTTTCAGCCTACGCCGCCGTGCGGACAGCAAATCAAAGGCTGACGATCGTCCGCGATGTGGACCAAATCGTCCTCAGGCACAGTCTGGCGGCTCCTTTGCCGGACCATCAGGTCTGGACCGCAACGGCTGGCGTATTTTTGGCGACCGCCGCAATGTTGCAGATGCTCCTGGGACCGGCCAGCTCGCAAGTGCGATACGAGTTCACGCGTTCGCCACCGGACTACGCACCGCGCTTGCAGAGCCTTTTGGGCGGTGAAATCAAGTGGGGCGCCAAAACCAATGCGGCTGTGATTCCACAGTCCCTACTTGGTGTTCGCCTGCCTTTGGCTGATCCGATCACTCATCAGGCGGCGCTTGGTGTCCTAGAGCGGGCCAGGAATTCCTATCGCGCGCCCGAGGGCGTGCGCGGGCGTGTGGAAGATCTGCTCGCCAATTCTCCCTCGGGGCGCCTGCCAAGCGCCAGGGTCGCGCGAACCTTGGGATTGTCTCAGAGAACCCTTGTCCGACGCCTGGCGGATGCCGGCGTAACCTATCGCGACCTGGTTGACGCTGAGCTCAAGTCGCGCGCCTCCCGCTGGCTGGACAGCGGGGCGCTGTCTCATGCGGAGATCGCGGAGCGTCTCGGCTTTGCGGATGCGACCGGCTTCAGCCGGGCCTGCCGGCGTTGGTTCACGGCTGCAAGCTAAAGTCTCAGTCTCCCGCCAGGCCACGCGAGGTCAGCATTGGGCCGATGTCCGGATCCTGGCCGTAGAAACTCTTGAACATGGGACCGTAATCCTCGGTATGGCCACGCGAGAGAATGAGGTCGCGGAATCTCTGGCCATTCTCCCGCGTCAGGCCGCCATGTGCGGTGAACCAGGCGAATGAGTCGTCCGCCAGCATCTGGGTCCAGAGGTAAGCGTAGTAGCCGGCCGAATAGCCGCCGGCGAAGATGTGTTGGAAATAGCTCGAGCGATAGCGCGGCGGCACGTTCGGGAAATCGGTTCCGGTCCTTTTCAGGGCTTCCGTCTCAAAGGCGTCGACATCGGTCGGCGCGGCGTCAGGCTTCAGCTCATGCCACTGCATGTCGAGCTGTGCTGCGGCGATCACCTCACCCATGTCGTAGCCCTTGTTGAACTTGGCCGCCCGCTTGATCTTGGCGACTAGCTCCGGCGGCATCGGCGCGCCTGTCTTGTAGTGGCGGGCGAAGTGGGTCAGCACCTTCGGGTCGAGCGCCCAATGTTCGTTGAACTGGGAGGGAAACTCGACGAAGTCCCGCGCCACATTGGTCCCTGAGATCGAGCCGTAGGTCTGGTCCGCGAACAGGCCGTGCAGCCCGTGACCGAACTCATGGAACATGGTGGTCACATCATCGAAGCTGATCAGCGCCGGCTCGTCGGGCGCGGGCTTGGTGAAGTTGGCGACGTTATAGACCACCGGCTTCTGGCCGAGCAGCTTCGACTGCTCGACGAAGTTGCCCATCCAGGCGCCGCCCTGCTTGTTGTCACGCTTGAAGTAGTCAAGATAGATCAGGCCCAGTGTCGAGCCGTCTTTGTCGAAGACTTCGAAGACCCTCACGTCGCTCTGATAGACCGGCAGGTCTTTGCGTTCCTTGAAAGCCACGCCGTAAAGCTGATTGGCGGCGTAGAAGACGCCGTCCTGCAGCACCCTGTCGAGTTCGAAGTAAGGTTTGATCTCGGCTTCATCGAGATCGTATTTCGCCTTGCGGACCTCTTCCGAATAGTGTTCCCAGTCCCAGGGCGCGAGCTGGAACCCGCCACCGTCCTTGTCGATCTGGGATTGGATATCGGCCGCTTCCTGGGCCGCGCGGGCGCGGGTGGGACCCACCAACTGGCGCACGAAGGCGTCGACGGCCGCTGGAGTCTTCGCCATTTGATCTTCCAGCTTGAAGGAAGCGAAGTCGGGGAAACCGAGAAGCCGCGCCTTTTCGGCCCTGAGTTTCACCATCTCAAGGAGCGTCGCGCGTGTGTCATCCGCATCGCCCTTTTCCGTTCGGACCCACGATTGGTCGAACAAGGCTTTGCGCGTGCCCCGGTCGGTGAGCGATTGCAGCGCAGGCTGCTGAGTGGTGTTTTGCAGCGGGATCACCCACTTGCCCGCGAGTCCGCGAGACTTGGCCGCCTGGGCCGCCGCGGCGACCTCCGCCGGGTTGAGGCCGGCCAACACAGCCGGCGAATCCGCCACCAGGGCTCCGCCCCTGGTAGCGGCCAGCAGATTCTGCCGGAACTCCGTGGAGAGCGTCGCCAGTCGCGTATTGATCGCCGAAAGCCTGGTTTGATCGGCGCTGGGGAGGCCCGCGCCGGCGTGCGCGAAGTCGTCATAGGTGACCTTGACCAATTGCCGGGATTCCGGATCGAGGCCGAGTTTGTCCCTCGCCTCGTAGACCGCCTTTACTCGCGCGAAGAGCTTGGGGTTGAGGTAGGTCGCATCCTGCAAGGCCGACAGCTTGGGTCGTTCCTCCGCCTCGATCTTGTCCAGGGTTTCGTTGGTGTTGGCGCCGGTGAGTGCAAAGAAGACGTGACTCACCCGGACCAGCATCCGGCCGGACTTTTCCATGGCGAGAATGGTGTTGGCGAACGTCGGAGGCGCGGGATCGTTGGCGATAGCCTCGATCTCCGCGCGCTCGCGGGCCATGGCCGACTCGAGAGCTGGCCGAAAGTCGGAGTCCTTGATCTTGTCGAACTCAGGCGCGCCGAAGGGCAGGACGCTTGTCTTCTCGAAGGGATTGGCCTCGGCCGCCAGCGAGGCCATCGGCGCGGCGGCGACCAGCACAACCGCGGCCGCGCCCAAAAGCAGATGGTACACCATGAAATCCTTGTTCATTCAAAACGCCATAGCCTCGTTGCGCCGGGCGGATGGCTTGTCAATTCGCGCGTAAAACGGTTGATCGGAACGCTCAACTCGGCGACGAGAAGCGTAAGCGAAATATCAGGGATATCGCCATGCCGGCCTTGACACGGCGCCTCGCACTTCTTGGACTGATGACGCCCGCGCTCGCGGCCTGCAACCGGGGAAACAGCGACGCCGCCAGCACAGGCCCTGTCCCCGACGACATGAGCCTTGGCAATCCAGCCGCCAAGGTGACCGTGGTGGAATACGCCTCCGTCGCCTGCCCGGTTTGTGGTCGCTGGTACAAGGAGGTCTGGCCGGCGTTCAAAGCCAAGTACATCGACACCGGCAAGATTCACTACGTCTTCCGGGAGATGCTGGTGGGCGACCAGAATGAAGAGGCGATCGCCGCCTCCGGTTTTTTGCTGGCCCGCTGCGCCGGCAAGGACAAATACTTTTCCGTGGTCGATGCGGTGTTCAAGAGTCAGCCGGGCCTGTTCAGCGACCCCAATACCGTGCTTTTCGGCGTCGCCAGGACTATCGGCCTGTCCGAAGCTCAATACGACGCCTGCGTTCGCAACGAATCCGCGCTCAACGCCCTGACCGTCCGTGTGCAGAACAACGCCACGAACGGCAAGGTCGACGCCACGCCGACGTTCGTCATCAACGGCAAGGCCTTGGACGCAGGCTATCAGCCGCTGACGGCGATCGACGCGGCCATCGCGGCCGCGCAGGCCGCCTGAAAGCAACCCTCTGACGCCCCTCATCGTCTCTGCGGTGCTGGGCTCGGCGATGCTGCACGCCAGCTGGAATGCTTTGCTTCGCGCGGGCGGCGACCGGCTGAACGCCATCACGGTGATGTCCGCGGTCTCGGCGCTCGCCGGCGCGTTGGCCATTCCATTCCTGCCGCAGCCGGCAACCGCGAGCTGGCCGTTCCTCGCGTTCTCGGCGATTGCGGAATGCGCCTATTGCGCAGCTCTGGCCAAGGCCTACGACGCGGGTTTGCTGGCCGAGGTCTATCCGATCGCGCGGGGCTCATCTCCAATGCTGGTGACCTTCGGCGCTCTGGCCCTGGCGCATGAGCGACTGACAGCGCCGGCGCTCATCGGCATCGCCCTGGTTTCGGGCGGCATTGTCGGCGTGGCTTTCGGTCGCGGTCGTTCCAATGGCGCGGCGACCCTGACGGCGCTCGGGACGGGCGTGATGATCGCCTGTTACACGGTGAGCGACGGCCTGGGCGCGCGCGCTTCAGCTTCGCCCCTGGCCTACACCTGCTGGATGTTCCTTGTGCAGGGCGCCCTGATGCCCTTCGTCTATGGCGGCATCCGCCGCAGCGCCCCGACGGCGCGGCTCGATTGGGACACGACGAAGAACGTGATCGGCGGCGTGTTGTCCCTGGCGGCTTATGCGGTGGTGGTCTGGGCCCTCAGCCGTGCGCCAATGGGTCAGGTCTCGGCCCTGCGCGAGACCGGGATCCTGTTCGCCATGATCATCGGCGTGCTGTTTCTCAAGGAGAGGCCGAACGGCCCTCAGGTGGTGGCCGCCGCGGTGATTGCCGCCGGCGCGGCGATCCTGGCGTGAGCGCGCCGCAAACCTCCTCAGGACTACGCGTCGCCATTGGCCTGCCGAGCGCGGTCATCTTGGTGATGGGCGGCGTCATTGGCGTCGGCATTTTCGTCAACCCGGCGATTGTCGAGCGGTTGACTCGATCACCGGAGCTGGGTCTCGCCGCTTGGTTCGCGGGGGGCCTGATCTCTCTGCTGGGCGCTTGTGTCTATGCTGAGCTGGCCGCACGTTTGCCGGCGACGGGCGGAGAATATCAATACATCCGCGCTGCTTATGGATCCTTGCCGGCCTTCCTGTTCGGCTGGACGACACTTCTGGTGGTGCACACCGGCGGCTCGGCGGCGGTGGCCATTGTCCTGGCCAAGAACGTCCGGCTGCTGACTGGAATCTCTGAACCCTGGACGGTCATCGCCACGCTTGCGGGCCTCGCCGGGGTCAATTGCGCGGGGGTGAAATCCGGCAACCACACCCAGGCGTTGCTGGGAGCCCTGAAGGTAGGGCTTATCCTGGCGGTGATCGCCGCCGGCTTCAGCATCGCGCCATCGCACCTGAACACGCCTCCGCTGAGGGCCCCCGGACCGGTCGCAGGATTCGGCGCGGCCCTCGTTCCGGTGATGTTCACCTACGGCGGCTGGCAGACCGCCAACTTCGTCGCGGGCGAAATGAAAAACCCAAGACGCAATCTCGCCATCGCGCTGGTGGCCGGGGTGCTCGCCGTGACGTTGGTCTATCTCCTGATCGACATAGCTTGTGTCAGGGCGCTCGGTCCCGACGCACTCGGCGCCACCCTGACGCCAGCGGCTGACGTGGTCGGCCGCTTCGCCGGACCGGTGGGAGCGAGACTCACCGCCGCGGCGGTGGCGATCTCGGCGCTCGCTTTCCTGTCTCAAGGAATTCTCACCGGGCCCAGGGTGATCTACGCCATGGCCAAGGATGGCTATTTCTTCCGCATCGCCGGCAGGGTCTCGCAGGGACGGCGGGCGCCGGCAGCAGCGATACTGATGATGACGACGTGGACAGGCGTGCTAGCCCTGTCAGGCGCCTATGAGCGCATTTTGTCCTACGTCGTGTCGATGAATTTTCTTTTCTTCGGTGTCTCGGCCTCGACTTTGTTTCTGTTGCGCGCGCGCGGCGTCGGCGAGGGTGGATTTCGCGCGCCGCTGCACCCGTGGAGCACAGGCATTTTCATCCTAGCTTGCGCGATCATTGTGGCGAGCGCCTTCTGGTCCTTCCCGCTCGACAGCTTGATCGGCTACGCGATCATGGCCGCCGGCCTTCCGGCCTATTTCTGGTGGCGGCGCCGTCAGGAGGCGCTCGCCTAAAGCAGCATGATGGAGCCGGTTGCGATCCCCCAAGATCTGAGCAATCGACCGCAAGAGCGCGCGGTTGAATCGGCCTACATGCGCTACGCAAAGCTTGAAACCGGGGCGAAGTACAGCCTCGCCTCGAGTGGAGTCGCAGACTGCGAATGGTCGGACCTCGGCCTTGAGCCGGCCGACCTGGCGCTCAACGATCCCTCTCCATACGGATGGCCCCCGCTGGCTGAAGCCATCGCCAGGCGGTTCGACGTGGATCCGGCGTGCGTCGTCATACCGGGCGGCGGCTGTTCGTTCGCCAACCATCTTGCCATGGCCGTGATCCTTACGCCGGGCGATGAGGCTCTGATCGAGGATCCGACCTATGAGCTCCTCGCCTCCACGGCGAGCTTCCTGGGGGCGAGAACCGTCGCCTTTCCGAGGAGCCTTGACCGCGGCTGGCGCCTCGATCCTGAAGACGTCCGCACGCGAGTGACGGCGGCCACGCGAGCGGCGATCGTCACCAATCTGCACAATCCGACCGGCGCCCCAGCAGCCGATTCTGACCTGGAAGCGCTCGGACGCTTGGTCCCCGTACTGCTGGTCGATGAAGTCTATCGCGAGCTCAGCTTCGACGACGCTCCGGCACGCACCGCCTTCCGCGAGGATGGCAACATTGTCGTCACCAGCAGCCTTACCAAGGCCTATGGACTGTCGGGTCTGCGCTGCGGCTGGATCCTCGCCCCCGCGCCGCTGGCCGAACGCATGCGCCGCCTCAACGATCTGTTCGGAGTCAAGCCGCCGCATGTGGCTGAGCGAATAGCTCTTAAGGCCTTCGACCGCCTCGATGTGCTCAGAGCCCGCGCCGCGTCGCTTACCGGCCCTAATCGGGCCGCCTACAAAGAATTTCTGGGTGAGCAACCGGCCCTCGAACAAACCTTGTTCGTCCACGCCACGACGGTGTTTCCCAAACTTCGCCGTGGCGACGGTGACGGATTTGTCCGCTTGTTAAAGGATCGGTTCGAGACCAGCGTGGCGCCGGGCTCCTTCTTCGGCGCGCCCGATCACATCCGCATCGGCCTCGGCGGCGATCCGGCGGCAACGCGCGCGGCGCTCGCGCGTTTGGCGGAGGCTCTGGAGGTCTGGGAGGGCTCGGCTCGATCGGACTGACGCTTCGAGCCTACCTCGCCACGGAGGCTCTCGGATGGCGAACGAGACGGAAGTTCTGATCGTCGGAGGGGGTCCAACCGGCCTTGTCCTGGCGCTCTTTCTCCAACGGCTGGGGGTAGGCGTTAGGATTATCGACAAGGCCGCTTCGCCCGGGGAGACCTCGCGAGCGCTGGCGGTCCACGCACGCACGCTCGAATTCTACGATCAGATCGGGCTGGCCGAAGCTGTTGTCGACCGCGGCGTCAGGATCGGCGCCGTCGGTATGTGGGCGGGCGGCAGGGCCCGCGCCAGGGCCGCATTCGGTGACATCGGCAAGGGTCTCAGTCCGTATCCCTACGCCTTGGTCTTCCCGCAGGACGAGCATGAGCGCCTGCTGATCGATCGACTCGCGGAACTCGGCGACGAGGTCGAACGTCCGGTCTCCCTGGCGAGCTTCGAAAAGACCTCTGACGGAATCGCCGCAGGCCTCGTCACCGCCGACGGGTCGGAAGAACGCGTCGAAGCAAGGTTCATCGCGGGTTGCGACGGGGCCCGCTCTCGCGTCCGCGAGGTGATCGGCGGCGGATTCCCCGGAGGCACCTACTCGCGGATGTTCTATGTCGCAGACGTCGAAGCTTCCGGACCGATCGTCAACGGCGATCTCAATATTGGCCTCGACGCGGCCGACTTCCTGGCCGTGTTTCCGTTGAAAGGCGAGGGCCGCGTGCGGCTCGTGGGCGACCTTGAGGGCGCAGACAGGGAGGATCTGTCATTCGACGATGTCGGACGTGCGGTGATCAACCGGCTAGGGGTTGAGATCAAGTCGGTGAACTGGTTCTCGTCCTACCGGGTCCACCACCGGGTCGCCGCGAAATGGCGATCCGGACCGGCCTTCCTTCTGGGTGACGCCGCCCACATCCACAGCCCTGTCGGCGGTCAGGGGATGAACACAGGCATTGGCGATGCGGTCAATCTGGCCTGGAAGCTGGCCGCAGTGCTGAAGGGTCGCGCCGGCGAATCCCTGCTCGACACCTACGAACCGGAACGGATCGCATTCGCCCACCGGCTCGTGGCCTCGACCGACAACGCCTTTAAATTGATCAGCCAGGATAGCTTGCTAGCCAGGTTCGTGCGGCTGGTTGTCATTCCGGCGGTTCTTCCGCCGTTGACCCGCATGGCGTCCTTTCGCCGACTGATGTTCCTTACGGTCTCCCAAACCAGCGTCAACTATCGCGGTCAGACGCTCGCGAGCGGCGAGGCCGGGAAGGTCAAGGCGGGTGACCGGATGCCCTGGGTTCAGGAGGCTGACAACTTCGTCCCAATGCGCGCTCTTGCCTGGAGAGGACAGGTGCATGGAGAACCGGGAGAGAGCGTCTCCCGGGCGTGCGCTCACGCTGGCCTCCCGCTGGACTGTTTCCGGTGGACGGCCGACGCTCGAAAGACCGGTCTGCAGAGGGACGCCCTCTATCTCGTCAGGCCGGATGGCTATGTCGCCATGGCTGTTGAAGGCGCCGCCGTCGTGGCCCTGGCCGAGTACCAGGCGCGACATGGCCTTCGGTTCCAAGGGGCGGCTTGAGCCACAGGCCTACGCCGGCTCAGTGATGGCTTCGAGGGAGATGCGGCCCGTCTCCGGCACAAGCAACCAGGTCGCCAGCGCGCCGAGCGCGGCTATCACCGCAATCACCCAATAGGCGGCCGACTGGCCCATGCTCTTGAACAGCAGCGGGAAGAAGAACGAGCTGATGGCCGCGCCAATGCGTCCGCCGGCGACGGTAATGCTCTGGGCGACGGTGCGGATGCGGGTCGGCGCCAACTCTACGCCCAGAACGCCGGCGCCCGAGACCAGACCCGGCCCCGTCTCGGCGACGTTGAACAAGCCGAAAACCAGGAAGCCCAGCAGGGGCATGGCGGCCAGCACCGGCTGCAATACGGCGAATATTGCCACCAAGACTGCGCCGATCAGGAATCCCCATGCCTGGAGCGGTTTGCGCCCAATCCGGTCAATCACGAAGATCGAGCCAAGGATCGAGGCCGGCAGGATGAAAAAGATCTGCA
>DASXBY010000019.1:0-4300 GCA_036491455.1 Caulobacteraceae bacterium | reverse complement strand
AAGGTCTTCTCCCATTCGCTTCGCTCGCCGGTGACGAACGAGCCGCCGCCGCCGATGCCGGCGTTGTTGAACAGCAGATGGATCCTGTCGGTGTCGAGTTCGCGCCCGACTGCGTCGCGGAATCCCTGCAACGCCGCCTCGTCGGAGACATCGGCGACATAGGTCATCACCCGCGTGCCCTGGGCCGCCTCCTTCTCACACAGCGCCCGGGTCTGGGCCATGTTGGCCGCCGAGACGTCGCACATGGCCACGCTGCAGCCTTCCGCCGCCAGCTGCCTCGCGAGCTCGCGGCCCATGCCCGTGCCGCCGCCGGTGATGACCGCAATCTTGCCGGTGAAGTCTTTCATAGTTTCCGATCCTCCTTATCGCCGCCGACCGATAGAGGGGGATCCGACCTAGGGCAATTCCGCCACAGGCCGAAGCGTGATCACAGATTCAGCCTGTCACCAGCTTGACGTTGCGCGAGGGGCGCGCGAGGCTCCGGCGCATCGAGGCCCAAGGCCCCAGGGGTGGATCATGGCGAAATCGAATTTCCCGAAGCGCACCGGCGCGGCGCCCGTCGGCGTGGCGGCCCTTTTGGCGACAACTTGCCTGGTCGCACATCCGGCCTTCGCGGCCGACGCGGCCGCTGGCCCCAACGTCACCTCGCTGAGCGAACTCGTGGTCACCGCCGAAAAGCGCTCGGAGAACATCCAGAAGGTGCCGATGAGCATCCAGGCCATCGACACCAAGAAGCTGGAACAGCTGAACGTCACCAACTTCGGCGACTTTGTGAAGTTCGTCCCGTCGATCCAATACGAGACCTTTGGCCCGAGCGTGACGACCATCTACATGCGTGGCGTGGCCGATGGCGGCAACGGCAACCATTCCGGCCCGCTTCCCAGCGTCGGCACCTACCTCGATGAGCTGCCGATCACCACCATCGGCGGCACCATCGACGTCCACGTCTACGACATGGCCCGGGTCGAGGTGCTGCCCGGACCCCAGGGCACCCTTTACGGCGCCAGCTCCGAGTCCGGCACGCTTCGCCTGATCACCAACAAGCCGGACACCTCTCACCTCTATGGCTCGCTGGATGTCCAGGGAAACTACGTCGACCACGGCTCCGTCGGCGAAGTGATTGAGGGCTTCATCAACGTTCCGATCACCGATCATATCGCCTTCCGCCTCGTCGCTTTCGACGAGTATGACTCCGGCTACATCGACAATGTCTTTGGCCAGCGGGCCTTTGTCGAATGTGGCAACGCCCCATTGCCGGCCGGATCGCCATGCCCAGGCGTGCCCGGACCCGTGGACGGGATCGTCAGCAACCATGTGCAGAACAACTTCAACCCCGTGGAGACCTACGGCGGACGGCTGGCATTCAAGTTTGACCTCGGTGACAACTGGACGATCATGCCTCAGTTTATCGCCCAGGACATGCGGGCGAACGGCACCTTCGGCTACAATCCGGCCGTGGGTGACCTGAAGGTCAACCGCTTCCAGCCTGACAGCGATCATGACCGCTGGTACCAGGCGGGCCTGACCATCAACGGCAAGATCGGCAAATTCGATCTCACCTATGCGGGCGGCTACTTCGAGCGCAAGATCAACTCGCTCACCGACTACACCGACTACTCGGTGGCCTACGACCAATACTACGGCAGCGGCGCCTACTGGGTCGGCGGCAACGGTCCGATCGGAACGCCCGGCGTAACACCTCTGCCGCACCCGCAGCAGGCGATCATCGGCAACGACTGGTTCTCGAAGGGCAGCAACGAGCTGCGCATCGCCTCACCGGCCACCGACCGGTTCCGGTTCATCCTCGGCCTATTCCAGGAGCGACAGACCCACTGGATCATCCAGGACTATCAGATCCAGGGCCTCGACCCGTATTATTCGGTGTCGCATTGGCCGAACACCATCTGGCTCACCGACCAGGACCGCGTCGACAGCGACAAGGCAGTCTTTGGCGAGGCGTCGTTCGACATCACATCCAAGTTCACGGTCACCGGTGGCCTTCGATATTACAGTTACAACAACTCGCTCTATGGCTTCTACGGCTTCGGCATCAACTACAGCTCACACACTGGCGAAGTGAAATGCGCAAATTTTCCGGGCCAGGAGTTCCGAAACGCGCCCTGCGTCAACCTCAATAAGGACGTGAGCGCCACCGGCGAGACCCATAAGATCAACGCCACCTATCACATCGACGATAACGCGCTCGTCTACTTCACCTATTCCACCGGCTATCGCCCCGGCGGCGTCAACCGTAGCGGCGATTTCGGGCCCTATAATCCGGATTACCTGACCAACTATGAAGTCGGATGGAAAACCAGCTGGCTAGACCGGTCGTTGGTCTGGAACGGCGCTCTCTATTGGGAAGACTGGAGCCGATTCCAGTTCGCCTACCTGGGGCCTAACAGCCTGACCATCGTCCAGAATGCGCCTTCGGCCAGGATTCTCGGCATCGAAACCAACGTCGAGTGGCGAGCCAACGAGCACCTGACTGTCAGCGCGTCCGGCGCCTACAATGACGCAACGCTGACAGCGGATTTCTGCACCGACCCCAACGGCAATGTCGTCAGTCCGTGCGGCGACAATCCCGTCCTGGCGCCCAAGGGCCAGCAGCTGCCCTATACGCCCAAGTTCAACGGCAACATCACGGCCCGCTACACCTTCCCGCTGATGGGGTGGAACGGCCACGCCCAGGCGTCGCTCTTCTATCAGTCGTCGCGCTTGCCGGCGGTATTTACGGCAGACCTGCAGAATCTCGGAACCATGCCGGGCTATGCGACGCTGGACCTGTCGTTTGGGGCCGAGCACGACAAGACCGCGCTTGAAATTTTCATCAAGAACGCCTGGGACGAACGTGGCCAGGTGAACCGCTACACGCCCTGCACCACATCTGTATGCGCGCCGGGATACCCAGCGGGCGTCGGCTCGAACGGGATTGCCTATCCGGCGACGCCGCCAGCTGTCTACGTGGTGCCCATCCAGCCGCTCACCATCGGAATCCGGCTCAGCCAGAAGTTCTGACCCGGACTGAGCGGCCGCTGGACGTGCTATAGCCGCGGCATGAGCGAGGCTCAGACGACGTCCTTTGAGCAGGCGGTCGCGCACGCCCAAAAGCTACTGGCCGTCAGGCCGGATCTCGCCGAGCGCCAGGCGAGGGCCATTCTCGACCAGATCCCGAGCGAGCCGCGCACGCGCCTGCTCTTGGGTTCCGCACTGCGGATCCAGGGCCGGCCGGATGCAGCTCGTGAGGTCCTCGGGCGCCTCGCCGACGAACAGCCATTTTCCGCGCAGACCCGCCTCGAGCTCGGCCTCTGTCTGATGGCGCTGGGCGAGGGTTCGGCTTCTCTGGCCGCCTTGAGGGAAGCGGTCCGACTGAAGCCCGATCTGCCGGACGCCTGGCGGCTCATCGCCGAACATCTCTATCTGGAGGGCGATTCAGCCGGCGCCGACGCCGCTTTCGCCCGCCACATTCAGACGGGCGTCGAGGATCCGGCCCTGCGGGCCGCCGCCGAGGCCCTGGTCGACGATCGTGTGGCCGTGGCCGAGCACCTTCTGCGTGAACGCCTGCGGACTCACCCCTCGGACGTCGCGGCTATGCGAATGCTGGCCGAGACCGGGACCCGCCTCGGCCGCTACGCCGAAGCCGAGGCTCTGCTGGAACACAGTCTGGACCTGGCGCCCGGCTTCGACGCAGCGCGTCATAACCTCGTCATTGTCTTGCATCGCCAGCAAAAGGCGAGCGACGCGCTTCCGCACATCGCTCGATTGCGCGAAAAGAATCCGTCCGATCCTTCGCTTCGCAATCTTGAGGCCGCTTGCCTTGGCCTCATCGGCGAGTATGGGCGCGCGATCACCCTCTTCGAGGAGCTTCTCGCTCATTCCCCCGACCAGCCCCGCGTCTGGCTGGGCCTGGGGCACACCCTACGCACGGAAGGTCGCCGCGCCGAGGCGGTCGCCGCTTACAAGCGCGCCCTGTCGCTAGAGCCCAGCCTTGGCGACGCCTACTGGAGTCTCGCCAATCTCAAGACCGAGCCCATCTCCGACGAAGAGGTCTCCGACATGGAGGCCCAACTCGAGCGACAGGACGTCATCGGCGAGGACCGTTTCCATTTCCACTATGCGCTCGGCAAGGCACTCGAGGACCGCGCCGACTTCGGCGGTTCGTTCGCACATTATATCCTGGGCGCGCAGCTCCGTCGGCTGGCGGCGCCTTATGATGCGGATGATTTCGACTCGTGGTGCGAGCGCCAAAAGGCGCTTTTTACGCAAGATTTCTTCCAGGACCGCGCCGATTGGGGTGCCC
>DASXBY010000018.1:0-5424 GCA_036491455.1 Caulobacteraceae bacterium | reverse complement strand
ACGCTCGTCCTCGGGTGCGAAGTTGCGGCTGCCTGAGACGATGTAGAGGGGCACGCCGAGGCCGGCTTCGCCCAGGTGCAGGAACTGCTGGTAGGCCGGGAAGGCAGGGTCGTCCGCCGCCGGGGCCAGGGGCGTCGGCCCATAGCGGGCCATCAGATACTGCATGATCGCCAAAGACTCGACCATGGTGGTTTCGCCGTCCTGGAGCGTCGGCAGGAAGCCGGCCGGATTGGCTGCGAGGAAGTCCGCGTCCAGCTCGTCCGCCAGGAGATTGACCGACCTGTAGTTGTACGGCAGGCCCATTTCCTCGAGCAGCCACACGACCCGGAACGCCCGCGACATCCCGCCGCCGAACAGGGTGATCATCATGGAGGGGTCCCCTAGATCTGCGCCAACCCGACCGAGAGGTCGGCGATGAGGTCAGCGGCGGATTCGAGGCCGATGGAAATGCGGATCAGGCCTTCGCTTATGCCCAGCATGGCTCGCTCGTTGGCTGAGACGCCGGAGTGGGTCGTGCTGGCCGGATGGCAGGCCAGAGACTCGGTACCGCCGAGGCTCACCGCCAGCTTGGCGACCTTGAGGCTGTCGAGCACCCTGAAGGCCGCCGCCTCCCCGCCCCTGACGGTGAAGGAAAAGGTGGCTCCATGGGCGCCGCATTGGCGCTCGATCACCTCGGCTTCGCGTGAGCCGGCTGGGACGAAGCCGAGATAGTCGACGCTCTCGACCTGGGGCTGATGCTTGAGCCAGGCCGCGACTTCGGCGGCATTTTCGAAGGCCTTGTCCATGCGCAGCCGCAAGGTCTCCAGGGACCGGGTCAGCATCCAGCAACTATGCACGTCGAGCTGGTTGCCGATGAGGTTCCTCAGGCTTCTCACCTTGCGCATCTGTTCGGCCTTGCCGGCCACCGAACCGGCGATCAGATCGCTGTGGCCGCCGACGTATTTGGTGAGCGAATAGACGACGAGATCGGCGCCATGGACGAGCGGCTCCTGGTAGAGCGGCCCGAGCAGGGTGTTGTCGACGATCACGCTCGGTTTGGGGCCACCGGCGGCGCTCTCCCGCGCGACCTCGGCCATCAGATTCAGGTCCACCACCGAGTTGGTCGGATTGGCCGGGGTCTCGACATAGATCGCCGCCAGGCGCCCGATCGCCCTGGCCTCGTCCGCCGCCTTGCGCACCGCGACCGGATCAACGCCGTCGAAGAAGCTGACCCGGCGCACGCCCAAGCGCGCCAGGAGGGTGTCGAACAGAGTGTCCGTGCCGCCATAGAGCGGGCGGCTGGTGAGGACCACCTGTCCCGGTTCGGTCGTGGCGAGGAGCGCCGTGAAGATCGCCGCCATGCCGCTGGAAAACACCGCGCAGCCTTCGGCCCGCTCGAGCACGGCCAGCCGCTCTTCGACGATCTGCAGATTGGGGTTGTTGAAGCGCGTGTAGATCAGGCCGGCGCCCTGGCCCTTGGGCGTCGGCCGACGGCCGGACATATAGTCGAAGAGGCGCTTGCCTTCCTCGCAGGTGGCGTAGGCGAAGGTCGAGGTGAGGAAGATCGGGGTCTTGACCGCGCCCTCGGAAAGGGTCGGGTCGAAACCGTAGCCGAGCATCAGGGTTTCCGGTTCGAGCAGGCGCCCGCCGACGGCCTCACGGCGGAAGTCAGGTCTGGTCTTCATGGGGTTCGACCCTTGGGTGCGCGTTTGACGCATCTCTAGCAGATCGGTTCCGACCTCGCGCCCGGCGCGGCGGATTGCTAGGTTGAGGACGATGCGCACATGAGCCGGCCAGGATGACTCACGCTCACGCCCATGACCGTCATTCCCATGCTCACGGGCATGCCGGCGGCCATGCCCATGCGCCGGCGACGTTCGGGCGCGCCTTCGCCATCGGAGTGACGCTCAACGGCGCCTATGTGATCGCCGAGGCGGTGTTTGGCGTGTGGGCCAATTCGCTGGCCCTGATCTCGGACGCCGGCCACAACCTGGGAGACGTGCTGGCCCTGGCCCTGGCCTGGGGCGCCATGCGGATGGCCAGGCGCCCGCCCGCCGGCCGCTATACCTATGGCTTCAGCGGAGCCTCGATCCTGGCGGCCCTGGCCAATTCGGTGATGCTGCTGCTGGTGACCGGCGCCATCGCCTGGGCGGCGATCCTCAGGCTCAGCCATCCGCAGCCGGCGGCGGGCGTTACGGTGATGATCGTGGCGGCCGTGGGCGTCCTGATAAACGGCGTCACCGCCCTGATGTTCGCCGCCGGGCGCAAGGGCGATGTCAATGTCCGCGCCGCCTTCCTGCACATGGCCGCCGACGCCCTGGTGGCGGCCGGGGTGGTGATCACCGGCGCGCTCATCGCCTTCACCGGCTGGATGTGGCTGGACCCGGCGGCGAGCCTCGTCATCGGCGTGGTGATCGTGGCGGGGGCCTGGTCCCTGCTGCGCGAGTCGCTGGACCTGGCGCTGAACGCCGTGCCTGCGGGCGTCGATAAGGCAGCGGTGCGCGACTACCTGACGAGCCTGCCGGGGGTTACCGAGGTGCACGACCTGCACATCTGGGCCATGAGCACCACCGGCACGGCCCTGACCGCCCATCTCGTGCGCCCGGACGCCGAACTCGACGACAGGCTTCTGCACGAGGCCTGTGACGTGCTCGAGACCCGATTCAAGGTGCACCACGCCACCCTGCAGATCGAGCGCGGGAACCACGGCGAGCCCTGCCATCTGGCAGACGAAGCGGTGGTCTGAGCATCAAGAAGGAGACCCACATGGACGCCAAAACCGAGACCCTGATCCCCGCCGATCAACTCGCCAGCGAAAATCCCATTCGTATGCCCAATGAGGGCGCCGAGTACCGCGAGGCTCGGCAGGCGCTCCTCGCCGAGGAGATTGAGCTGCGCCGGCACATCGAGAGGGTGGCCGCCATGCGCCGGGCGCTGCCGCCGGGCGGCGTGGTCTCCGGCGACTATCGGTTCGAGACCGAGGACGGTCCAAGCGACCTCGCCGGTCTGTTCGGCGATAAAGGGACGCTGGTGATCTACAACTACATGTTTGGTCCCGAGCGGAAGAAACCGTGCCCGATGTGCACGAACCTGCTGGACGCCTGGGACGGCAACGCAGACGACATCGCCCAAAGGGCGTCGCTCGTGGTGGTCGCGCGCTCGCCGCTGGAACGGATCGTGGCGGTCAAACGCCAGCGGAGATGGAAGAACCTCCGCCTGGCAAGCGTGCTCACGGACGCCTTCACACGGCACTATTCCGGGAGCCCAGACGGGGGGCTCGATGAGGGAGGGGCGGCGGTGTTTACCCGCAGAGACGGCGTGATCCGCCACTTCTGGTCGCAGGAGATGATTGCCAGCGACCCCGGCCAGGATCCGCGCGGCGCGCCTGACCCGGCTCCATTGTGGACGGTGCTCGACATGACGCCCGAGGGGCGCGGCGCGGACTTTTATCCCTCGCTCGAGTACCCGGCCTAGCCGCTGCTCAATGAGGTGGTGAAAACCGCCAGCTGGGCCTCGAAAGCGCGCATGTAGGCGGGCCGCGCTTCGGCTCGGGCGACATAGGCGGCGATGTTCAGATAGTCGTCGAGGAGGCCCGAAGGTTTCAATCTCAGCAGCACCGACGCCATCATCAGGTCACCGGCGCTGAACGCGCCATCCAGCCATTCGTCATCGCCCAGGCGGTCGGAAAGCTCGCCCAGCCGGCCGCGTACGCGATTCCTGACAAGGGGAAGGCGTTCTTCGCTCCAGGGCTGGTCGCTTTCGACCAGCTTCGCGATCGAAAGATCGAGGATCGGCGGCTCCACGGAACTGAGCGCAGCGAACATCCACGAGATCGCGCGTGCCCTGGCATCGGCGCCGTGGGGCAGCAGGCCCGCATGGTTCTCCGCGATATGGAGGACGATGCCGCCTGACTCGAAGAGCGTGAGATCGCCTTCCTCGTAGGTCGGGATCTGCCCGAAGGGATGAAGCGCCCGATGCGGGGGCTCCTTCATCTCGGCGAACGAGACCAGGCGAACGTCGTAGGCGACGCCCGCCTCTTCGAGCGCCCAGCGAACACGCATGTCGCGCGCCAGCCCCCGGCCGCGATCGGGCGAGGACTTGAAAGCGGTGATGGTGGGTCTCATGGCGGACGCCTAGATCAGCCCGCCGAGAGGCGATGACGGATCGGCGTAGAGACGCCTTGGCATGCGACCGGCGAGGTAGGCCTCGCGCCCGGCGATCACCGCATGCTTCATGGCCCTGGCCATGCGTATCGGGTCCTTGGCGAGGGCTATGGCCGTGTTCATCAGCACCCCGTCGCAGCCCAACTCCATCGCCACGGTCGCGTCAGACGCAGTGCCGACGCCGGCGTCGACCAGCACCGGCACCCCGGCCTGCTCGACGATGAGCCTGAGGTTCACGCGGTTCTGCACGCCTAGGCCCGAGCCGATGGGCGCGCCAAGCGGCATAATGGCCGCGGCGCCCGCCTCCTCCAGCTTGCGTGCGTAGACGATGTCGTCGGTGCAGTAGACCATGACGTCGAAACTCTCGGCGACGAGAAGCTTGAGCGCCCGCAGGGTCTCTTCCATGTCGGGATAGAGGGTCTTGGAGTCCGACAGAACCTCCAGCTTGACCAGGGAGCCGCCGCCGGCCTCCCGGGCCAGGCGCAGGGTGCGGACCGCCTCCTCGCCGGTGAAGCAGCCGGCAGTGTTGGGCATCAGGATGAATCGGTCCGGCTTGAAGTGGTCGGTCAGCATCGGCCGAGTTGGATCGGTGAGGTTCACCCGGCGCACGGCTACGGTGACGATCTCGGCCCCCGCCGCTTCGGCCGCCCGGGCATTCAGCTCATAATCGTCCATCCGCCCGGTGCCGACGATGAGCCGTGAGGTCAGGGTGCGGCCGGCAACGGACCAGACGTCGACCTGCCCCGTCGGTTTCGAGTCAGCAAGGGGCGCGTTCACGGTTCAGCCGCCTCCGACGAAATGGACAATTTCGATCCGGTCGCCGTCGATGAGCGAGGTTTCGCCCCACAGCGAGCGTGGAACGATGGCGAGATTGCGTTCGATGGCCACCTTGCGTCCGTCCAGGCCGAGCCGGGCGACGAGCTCTCCGAGGCTTCGGGCCGTCTCCACCCGCTCTTCTCCATTGACGGTCAGGCGCACGCGGCAAGCTTGTGACCCCGGCCGCTCGACTATACAAGACGCAGCTTGGCGCGTTGGGCCGCCGCGGAACTCCGCGAACGTCTCAGGAAATGCGCCGCAAGTATTTGAGTTTCGTGACTTAATCACGAGCGGATGGGCGGCCGTCCGTTGATTTGGAACCGCGGGTCGCGGGCCGGGAACGGAATGTCGAAGCCGATCTATGTCCTGAACGGTCCGAACCTCAACCTGCTCGGCGCGCGCGAACCGGAAATCTATGGCGAGGACACGCTGGACGATGTCCGCGCTCGAGTCGAGGCGCGGGCCA
>DASXBY010000017.1:0-10922 GCA_036491455.1 Caulobacteraceae bacterium | reverse complement strand
CTCCAGATTCACCCGCCGGGCGCGCACGTCGAGCGCCCCGCGGAAGATGTACGGAAAGCCCAGGACATTATTGACCTGGTTCGGATAGTCCGAGCGGCCGGTGGCGACGATGGCGTCCGGCCGCACCGCCAGCACTGCCTCCGGCGCGATCTCGGGATCGGGATTGGCCATGGCGAAGATGATCGGCTTCTTGGTCATCGACTTCACCATGTCCTGGCTGACGATGTCCTTGGCCGAGAGGCCGACGAAGACGTCCGAGCCCTTCATGGCGTCGGCGAGCGTCCGCGCGTCGGTGTCGACGGCGTGGGCCGATTTCCACTGGTTCATGTTCTTGTCGCGGCCGCGATAGATGACCCCGGTGTTGTCGACGGCGATGCAGTTGTCGTGCCTCACGCCCATGGCCTTGAGCAGGTCGAGGGTGGCGATGCCCGCCGCCCCCGCGCCGCACAGCACCAGCTTCACGTCCTCCAGCTTCCGGCCGGTGATGTAACAGGCGTTGATCAGCCCCGCCGCCGAAATGATCGCCGTGCCGTGCTGGTCGTCGTGGAACACCGGGATATCGAGCAGCTCCTGCAGCTCGGCCTCGATGCGGAAGCACTCGGGGCTCTTGATGTCCTCGAGATTGATGCCGCCGAAGGTGACGCCGATGTTCTTGACCACGGTGATGATTTCATCCGGGTCGCGGGCCGAGACCTCGATGTCGATGGAATCGACATCGGCGAAACGCTTGAAGAGGACCGACTTGCCCTCCATCACCGGCTTGGCGGCCAGGGCCCCGAGGTCGCCAAGGCCCAGGATCGCCGTGCCGTTGGAGATCACGGCCACCAGGTTCCCTTTGGAGGTGTAGTCGTAGGCAAGGTCGTGGTCGGCGGCGATGGCCATAACCGGCGCGGCGACGCCCGGAGAATAGGCCAGCGACAGGTCGCGCTGAGTCGCCATCGGCTTGGTTGCGACGATGGCCACCTTGCCCGGCGTCGGATACTTGTGGAAGGCCAGAGCCTCGTCGTCGGTGAAGCTGCGCTTTTCGGCGTCGTCCATGGGCTGTTCGCGGTTCCGGCGTCGTCAGGGGGCGGCGGCAACCTAGACTCGACCTCCCGCGCGGACAACCGAACGGGCGGCGCTCTTGACCCCGGCGACCGCTGCGGCGAGATGCGGCCAGGCTTCGAGCAGGCGTCATGGTGCAACAATCCGAGGGTTTGAGACTGGGCGTCGCCGGCGCGCTGGGGCGCATGGGCCAGACGGTGCTCGCCGTAGCCGCGGATGATGCCGGTGTCGCCGTGACGGCGGCTATCGACCGGCCAGACTGCGTGGGCCAAAGCACGGGCGCCTTGACGCTCGTTGGCGCCGACGAAGCTCTGGCCGCCTGCGACGTCATCATCGATTTCTCGACCGCGGGCGCGGCGGCTCAGCTGGCGCGCGCGGCGGCGGCGCGAGGCGGTCCGGCGCTCATTATCGGGGCCACCGGCCTTTCCGAGGCCGACGAAGCGGCGATCACGGGCGCCGCGGGGACCATCGCCATCGTCAGGTCCGGTAATTTCTCGTTGGGCGTCAATCTCTTGGCGGCTCTGGTGGAGGAGGCCGCCCGGCGCCTGCCGGGCGATTGGGACATCGAGATCCTCGAGGCCCACCACCGGCGCAAGGCCGACGCGCCGTCTGGCACCGCCCTGATGCTGGGCGAGGCCGCCGCCCGGGGGCGCAAGGCCGACCTTGCCAAGGTGGCGGCGCGCGGCCGCGATGGCCTCACTGGGCCCCGGCCCGCGGACGCCATCGGCTTCGCCTCGCTGCGCGCCGGCGGCCTCGTCGGCGAGCACAGCGTGATCCTGGCGTCCGAGGACGAGATCCTCACCCTATCCCATTCGGCGCGCGACCGACGGCTGTTCGCCCGCGGCGCCATCGCGGCGGCGCGGTGGGTCCAGGGCCAGCGCCCGGGCCTTTACGACATGCGCGACGTGCTGGGCTTGACCTAGGCCGCGCCGGTCGAGCCGAAGCCGCCGGCGCCGCGCGTCGTTTCGTCGAGACTCTGGACCTCGGCCCAGGTGGCCTGGACTACGGGCGCGACGACCAGCTGGGCGATGCGGTCGCCCCTGACGATCGTCACCGGCTTCGCGCCGTGATTGATCAGGATTACCTTCACCTCGCCGCGGTAGTCGCAATCGATGGTGCCGGGCGTGTTGAGGGTGGTGACGCCCTCGCGCAGGGCGAAACCGGAACGGGGCCGCACCTGGCCCTCGAAGCCTATCGGAAGGGCGATGGCGATGCCGGTGGGCGTCGCCGCCCGTTCACCCGGCTGGAGGACCAGGGGCTCCTCGACGGCGGCCCGCAGATCCATGCCCGCCGCACCTGCGCTCTCGTAGGCCGGAAGCGGCAGGTCCGCCCCGTGTGGCAGGCGGACGATCTTGACCTGCGGGCTCATGTCAGCGCCGCCGCGATGCGTTCGGCGAGGCGCCGGGCCACCTCGGCCTTGGACGCTCGCGCCCAGCGCTCGGCGCCCTTGCCGTCGATGATCAGCACCTCGTTTTCGTCCCCGCCCATGATCGCCGCCTCGCTGACGTCGTTGGCGACGATCCAGTCGCAACCCTTGCGCTTGAGCTTGGCCCTGGCCTCAGCCTCGAGGTCATGGGTCTCGGCGGCAAAACCGACCACCAGGCGTGGCCGCGTCGGTCCCGCCGCCGACAGGGCGGCCAGAATGTCAGGATTTTCCACCAAGCGAACCGCCGGCGGCCCTTCGCGGCCCTTCTTCAGCTTGACGCCGAACACCTCGTCCGGACGCCAGTCTGAGACCGCGGCCACGCAAACCGCCGCGTCGGCCGGGAGCGCCACCTGGCTCGCTTCGAGCATCTCCTGCGCGGTCTCGATGTCGCGGCGATCGACGCCGGCTGGCGTGGCCAGCGCCGTAGGACCCGTCACCAAAGTCACGCGCGCGCCCAAGGCCGCCAGGGCGCCGGCGATGGCGTAGCCCTGCTTGCCGCTGGAGCGGTTTGTGAGGACCCGCACCGGATCGAGCGGCTCGACCGTAGGCCCCGCGGTCACCAGGACGTGCTTGTCGGCGAGGGGGCCAGGCGCCAGGGCGGCGCGGATCGCCTGGAGGATCGCTTCGGGCTCGGCCATGCGTCCGGGACCGAACTCGCCGCAGGCCATCGCGCCCTCGTCAGGCCCGACCATGCCGACGCCGTCGGCCTTGAGGGTCGCGAGATTGCGCTGGGTGGCCGCGTGCAGCCACATGCGCACGTTCATCGCCGGGGCCATCAGCACCGGTTTGTCGGTGGCGAGCAGCACCGTCGAGGCCAGATCGTCGGCCTGGCCGGTGGCGGCCTTGGCCATCAGGTCGGCGGTGGCCGGCGCAACCACCACCAGGTCGGCTGCGCGCGACAGCTCGATGTGGCCCATTTTCGATTCGTCATTGAGGCTGAAAAGGTCGCCACGCACCGGCGCCTCGGCCAGTGCCGAAAGCGACAGCGGCGTCACGAACTGCGCGCCCGCGCGAGTCAGGACCGGGCTCACCTCGACGCCCGCCTTGCGCAGGAGCCTGACCAGCTCCAGGGCCTTGTAGGCGGCGACGCCTCCGCCGACGATCAGCAGAATCTTCATTGCGACCGGCCGCCTCCGCCGCCTCAGAGCAGCGCCGCGCACTTAGCCGAATCAAGGCGCTGGACAAAGCTGGAAAAGTGTTCTTAGTTTGTTCTTGTGTGCGTAAGTCCATAAATTCACGCCTCATTGGGGACGATCATGAAAGCAATTCTCACAGCCGCGGCCGCGGCCATCCTGGCGCTGTCGCTCGCCGGCTGCGGCGGCCACACCTCCGCCGTCGCCTCCCACGGCTCAGCCTCGCAGACGTCGTCGGGATCGACCGACGCCTACGGATCGACCACGTCTCAGGCCAGCGCCGCCGACACGCCGCTCGTGGCCGGCAAGCCGATGTGGGCGGCCAACCGCCGTCATTCCGCCGCCGAGAACGCCCAGTACCAGTTTGCCCGCAACGGCATCGACTTCGGGGCCCATTCCGAGACCGACTACGTGACCAAGGTCCACGCCTTCGTCGATCATCCTCCGGCCACTGCCCAGACCCTCGACCGGACCAACGGCGATCGCCTGATCTATGACCCCAAGTCCAACACATTCGCCGTGGTCTCACGCGATGGCGCGCCCCGGACAATGTTCAAGCCGCGCGACGGCGCCTCCTACTGGAGCGAGCAGAAGCAACGCGAATCCGAACGCACTTCTGACGGCTCGAACCAGAGCTAAGCGCCGCTCACCTAAGCCAAAGGGCGATGGCGAACGCGGCCGCCGCCGCGACCGCGCCCAGGGCGAAAGCGAGCCAGGGGTCGAAGCGCTCCTGACGGGCCGGGGGCGGCGGCTCGCGCAGCCGCTCGCGTTCGGGGTTGGCCAGGTTGGCCAGGGCGGTCATCGCCGCCCGCGCCTCGCTGGCCAGCTGACGAGCGGTGACGGCGGGCGAGAGCTCGCGGCCGATCCATGTGCGCACGACCGGTTCGGCCGCCGCCCAGATGTCGTGGTCGGGATCGATGCGGCGGGCGACGCCTTCGACCACCACCATGGTCTTCTGCAGCAGCACCAGTTCCGGGCGCAGTCTCATGTCGAAGAGGGAGGTGATGTCGAACAGCTGGCCCAGCAACCGGCCCATCGACACCTCCTTGACCGGGCGGCCGAACACCGGCTCGCCGACGGCCCTCAACGCCTGGGCGAAAGCCCCCTTGTCGTGGTGGGGGGGAACGTAGCCGGCCTTGAAATGGGTTTCGGCCAGACGCTCGTAGTCGCGCCTGAGGAACCCCCACAGCACTTCGGCCAGGAACCGCCGCTCGGCTGGCCCCAGCCGTCCGACGATGCCGAAGTCGACCACCGCCAGGTCCGCCGGCGGCGCGACGAACAGGTTGCCCTCGTGCAGGTCGGCGTGGAACACGCCGTGGTCCAGGGCCTGGGCGAGGAAGCCGCGGGTGAGGTTGTCGGCCATCTTCGGCCGGTCGACGTTTTCGAGGGCCGCCGGGTCGGAAAGCGGCGTCCCGTCCACCCATTCGAGGGTCAGAACCCGCCTGGCGACGCCGTCCCAGATCACCTTGGGCGCGCGCATGTAGCCGGCGTCGGCCAGCACCTCGCCAAGCTCGTCGGCGGCGGCCGCCTCCATCCGCAGATCCAGCTCGAGGGTCAGGGCCCTGGCGATGGTGGCGACGAAGGCCTTGGGCTCCAGGCGCTGGGCCACCGGCCAGGCGTCGACCAGCCTGGCGACGAGTTCGAGCGATTTGATATCGCGCGCGACGCGGCGCTCGATCCGGGGCCGCAGCACCTTCACGGCCACCTCGCGGCCGTCGAGCAGCCTGGCGCGATGGGCCTGGGCCAGGGAGGCGGCCGCCACAGGCTCAGAGAACTCAGAATAGAGCGCGCCGAGGGGCCGGCCCAGCGCCCGCTCGACCTCCGCCTTGGCAATGTCGGTCGGGAACGGCGGCAGATGATCCTTCAGCCGGCCGAGGTCGAGGGCGAAGGTCTCGCCGACGATGTCGCCGCGCGTTGACAGGAACTGACCGAGTTTGACGGCCACCGGGCCCAGACGTTCGAAAGCGTGGGCGAGACGCTCGCCCGGTCGGCCCTCGCGCGCTTGGCGACCCGAAAACAGGCGCAAAATGCGGGCCAGGAACCTCAATCCAGGCGGCAACTGCGGATCGAATTCGCGCGGGAACAGAGCGTCGGCCCGGACGAGCACCCAGATCGCGCCCACCAGCCGCAGCATGGTCAGATCACCCAGCCTTGATGCAGGGCGCAGACGCCGCCGCTGAAGTTGGTCACCGACACGCGTGAGAAGCCGGCCTCCTCCATCAGCCTCGCCAAGGCCGCCTGGTCTGGGAATCGGCGGATGCTCTCGATGAGGTACTGATAGGCCTCACGGTCGCCGGTCACTGATAGGCCAATCGCTGGGATGACCTTGAACGAATAGGCGTCGTAGCCGGCGCGCAGGGCCGCCGCGATGGGCCGGGAGAACTCGAGGCAGACGAAGCGGCCGCCGCCCCTCAGCACCCGCCGCGCCTCCCGCAGCGCCTTGGTGATGTCCGTGACATTGCGCAGCCCGAAGGCGATGCAAAAGGCGTCGGCGGCCCGGTCAGGGAGCGGCAGAGCCTGGGCGTCGCCGACCGTCCAGGCGATCTCGTCGGCGTGGGTCCTGGCCCGTCCGACCCCGATCATGGCCGCGTTATAGTCGGCGACGAGGATCTTCGCCGGCGGTCCGCCGCGCCGGCGCCGGGCCGCCCCAGCTAGGCTCCGAAAGCGCAGGGCCATGTCGCCCGTGCCCCCGGCGCAGTCGATGATCGTTTCGCCCGGCTGTGGATTGAGGCGAGCGGCGGCGGCGTCCTTCCACAGCCGGTGGAGGCCGCCGCTCATCAGGTCGTTCATCAGGTCATAGCGGCCGGCGACCCGGTCGAAAACGCCGCGCACCAGGCCGGGTTTCGCCGCCGGATCGACATCGCGGTAGCCGAAGGTCGCGCCGGTCTCGCTCATGGCGGCCGTCTTATTGGCTTGGGCCTTTGAGCGCCAGCGGCGCTGGTTTAGTCAGGGTCATGCCCGAATTGCCGGAAGTCGAGACCGTGAGGCGGGGCCTGAGCCCCGTGCTCGCCGGCGCGCGCCTCACCCGGGTGGAGGCCCGCCGCCCGGACCTGCGGTTTCCTCTGCCGGTGGATTTCGTCCAGCGGCTGACCGGCGCGCGGGTGCTCACCCTGACGCGGCGGGGCAAGTACATGCTGGCCGAGCTCGACCGCGGCGGCGTCCTCCTTATCCATCTGGGCATGACCGGCCGGTTCGAGATCGAGGGCGCGGCGCCGGCGGGAAGCTTCGCCCTGGCCGCCGCGGCCGACCCCAAGCACGCCCACATCCTGTTCGAGACCGACGCCCCCGCGCGTATCACATACTACGATGCGCGCCGCTTCGGCTTCATGGACCTGGTGGACGACATCGACGCCCGCCTGGCGGGCCTGGGTCCCGAGCCGCTCGGCCCCGATTTCGACGCCGATCATCTGGCTCAAGCCTTCACGGGCCGAAAACAGAGCGCCAAGACCTTGCTGCTCGACCAGCGTATCGTCGCCGGCCTTGGCAATATCTATGTCTGCGAAGCGCTCTATCGGGCCGGGATCTCGCCGACCCGCTCTGGGGGGCGGCTGTCTCGGCGACGCCTCGAGCGGCTGGTCGTCGCCATCCGCGAGGTTCTCATCGAAGCCATCGAAAAGGGCGGCTCGACCCTGCGCGATTTCGCCAGCGCCGACGGCGCCTTGGGATATTTCCAGCACAGCTTCGAGGTCTATGACCGCGCCGGCAAGCCCTGCGCCACGCCCACCTGCCATGGCGTCATCCGCCGCATCGTCCAGGGCGGCCGCTCCACCTTCTACTGCCCGGCGTGCCAAACATGAGGCGCGCGCTCGCGGCCCTTGGCGTCGCTCTGGCCCTGGCCTGCGGCGACGCCCGCGCCGAGCCGGCGATGTGGACGGCGCACGGGCCGCACGCCGACCTGGTGATGTTCGGCTCGGTGCACCTGTTGCCCAAGGCGATCGACTGGCAACCGGCCAAGGTCAAGGACGCCATCGCCCAGGCGGACGAGATCTGGTTCGAACTGCCGATCGACGACCAGACGGCCGTGGAAGTCCAGCGCCTCGCCGCCAGCAAGGGCCTCCTGGCCGCGGGCGACAACCTGTTCAGTCATCTGAACGGCGAGGAACAGGGCCACCTGCGCGGGGTCTGCCAGAATCTTGGCATCTCATGCGAGGTCGTGGCCCGGATGCGGCCGTGGCTGGCGGAGGTCACGGTTTCGGTGGCGGCGGACATGCGGGCCGGCGCCCTGGCGTCCCAAGGGGTGGAGCAGCAAGTCGCCGCAGAGGCGCCCGCCACCGTCCACCGCCGCTCCCTCGAGACCGTGAGCCAGCAGATCGGCTTCCTGGCTGACCCGTCGCCGGCCGAACAGGTCCGCTCGCTCGATGAAACCGTGGAGGAGATCGCCGACGATCCAGGGATCTACGACCGGGTGCTCAAGGAGTGGCTGGCCGGCGACCTGACGGCGCTCTCGCACGACGCCCTGGATCCGGTCGCCAAGACCTCGCCCAGTATGTACCGGCGCCTGATCACCGAGCGAAATCAGCGCTGGGCGAAGATCCTGGGGCAGGCGCTGAACGGCGAGGGCAAGATCGTCGTCGTGGTCGGCGCGGGCCATCTCATAGGACCCGGAGGCGTTCCCGCCCTGCTGCGCCAGCAAGGCTTCACCGTCGAAGGTCCGGATGCGCATTGACCGCCAGGGCGCCCTCCCCTATATCCGCGCCTCCATTTTTCCACGCACCGCCAAGCGGCGCCCAACCTGAAGTCGACGGTCCATGGCCAACAACCCCGGCGCCAAAAAGGCGATCCGCAAGATTGAGAAACGGACCGCGGTCAACCTGTCCAGAAAGTCGCGAGTCCGCACCTTTCTGCGCAAGTTCGACGAGGCGATCGAGAGCGGCGACAAGGCCGCGGCGAACGCTGCTTTTGTTTCAGCTCAGTCGGAACTCATGCGCGCCGTCGGCAAGGGCGTCGTGCATGCCAACACCGGTTCGCGGAAAGTCTCCAGACTTCACCGTCAGCTGAAGAAACTAGCTGCGGCGTAAGGTCGCACCCAAGCTGCTTAAGTTTCGGAATTTCAAACCCTTTTAGGGTGCCAATCGGGCTTGGCCGAAAGCCGATTCGGCCGCGATTCGGGCTGTCAAAAAAATCTTAAAAAAGTGATCGGCGCAAAACGCTTGGCCTAACTGAAGGTTCCGATTGTCAACCGGATTTTTCGCCGAATCCGGCCGAATTTTGACTCGAATCGACGTTGACGAAGTCAAGCGTAAAGCTAGTCTGCGGACTTCAGCACTTTTGGTCTTGTACGGACGAAAATGCGGCGGCGGCGTTAGCGCGTCCCGGCGTTCGGGGGCGTCTTGTCTAGTGGGTTTGCGTTCACCGGCGTGCAAGCGCCGATAGCGGTCCCGCGCCTTCGAGGCGCGGGGGGGAAGCGGGGAAATGGCGGCGAGCAATCTGGCGGTAGTGGAGTCCTCAGGGTCGGGCCCGGAGGTATGGGCCAAGGCGAGCGCCAGGCTGCGTTCGGAGCTGGGCGAAGACGCTTACGGTTCCTGGCTGGCCCGCGCGGCGCTGAAGGCGGCGCCAAGCGGCGAACTTTATCTCGTCACTCCCACCGGCGTCGCGCGTGACTGGATTCGCCGTTACGCCTGGCGGCGCATCGAGGAGCTGTGGGGATCGCTCGACGCCAGCCACCGATCGCTGCGCCTGCAATCGCGGGCCGAGTTCGAGGCCGGCGCGGAGCGGCCGGCGGCCAGCACGCCGCGCCCAGCGCCCATACCCGTGGCGCCTGTGGCCGAGACGGCGCCGGCGCACAGCACGCCGCGCGATCGTTTCACCTTCGAGAATTTCGTCTGCGGCCCGGCCAATGAGTTCGCCTTCGCCGTCGCCCAGCGGGTGGCCTCGTGGGCCGACGGCCACTTCAACCCGGTGGTGATCCACGGGCCCTATGGCTTCGGCAAGACGCACCTGCTGTGCGCCATGGCGCGCGAGGCCATGGCCGCCGCGCCCAATCGCAAAGTCGTCTACCTGACATCCGAGCGCTTTCTCTCCGGCTTCGTGAAGGCGGCCATGGATCGCCAGATCGGGCCGTTCAAGCAGCAGCTGCGCAGCGCCGATCTCCTGATCGTCGATGACGTCCATTTCATCGGCGGCAAGCAGTCGACCCAGGAAGAGCTGTTCCACACCCTCTCGGCCCTGATGGAGGACGGCCGCCGGGTAGTCTTCTCCGCCGATCGGCCGCCCGCTCAGCTCACCGAATTCGACGCCCACTTGCGCTCTCACCTTTCGGCGGGACTGGTGTGCGGCATCGAACCGGCCGATCGCGCCCTGCGCCTGGGCATCCTCGAGCGCAAGCTTGACCTCCTTCGCCGGCAGTTCGGCTTCACCGGTCAGCTGCGCCGCGAGGTGCTGGAGTTCCTGGCCGATCGCTTCACCGACAACGTCCGCGAACTGGAGGGTGCGCTCAACACCCTGGTGGTGCGAGCCGGCTCCGGCGTGGCGGCGGTGACGATCGACGAGGCCCACCGGCTGCTTCAGCCCCATCTGCGCGGCGGCGAGAAGCGGATCACCGTCGACGATATCCAGAAGGCGACCGCCGAGCACTATCGGCTCAAGCAGTCGGACCTCCTCTGCGAGCGGCGGACCCGGGCGCTGGCGAGGCCCCGACAGGCGGCGATGTGGCTGGCCAAGCAGCTCACGACCCGCTCCTTGCCAGACATCGGCCGGCGCTTCGGCGGCCGTGATCACACGACCGTGCTGCACGCGGTGAGGCGGATCGAGGAGCTGCGGCCGACGGACCCGCAACTCTCCCAGGATCTTGAGATCCTGCTGCGCAAGCTGCGGGGCTAGCGGGAGGGCCTAGGTCGCCCGGAGAGGTCTCGGCGGGACGCCGTTGCGGCGGAAGTGGTCCAGCATCCGCTTCCAGCCGTCGTCCGCATCCGCCTTGACGTAGCTTTCGCGATAGTCGGCGTGGAAGCCGTGGCCGGCGTCGGGATAGACAATGATCTCGCTTGAGGTCTTGCCGGCCTTGGCCAGGGCCTGGCGCATCGCCGGGGCCAGGGCCGACAACTGGTCCTTGGCCCCGTAGAGTCCAAGCACCGGGGCGTTCAGGTGAGCGACATTGTCGATCGGCCACATCCGGCCGGGGGTCGGCTTGGACGTCGCCGCGGGTCCCATCTGGCCGTACCAGGCGACGCCGGCCTTGATCCTGGGGAACTGCTCGCAGGCCAGCCACACCACGCGGCCGCCCCAGCAAAAGCCGGTGATGGCGATGTGCCGCGGCTCGGCCCAGGCTTGGCGGTCGAGGAAATCGAGGGTGGCGCCGACATCGCCCATGATCTGCGGGTCGG
>DASXBY010000016.1:0-27699 GCA_036491455.1 Caulobacteraceae bacterium | reverse complement strand
GTCAGCCTGGCGGGCGGCGCCGGTCGCACCTGGGCGCGCCGCTGGCTCGTGGCTGACGCCGTTGCGCCCCTCGTTGGCATCTTTCTGAGCCAGCTGATCGCCGTGCCGCGCTCGGGCCTGGCCCTGATCCTCGCCGCCTTCGCCGGGGCCTTCCTCTGCCTGGGCGCGGTTGGACTGGCCCCGGCCAGCCACGCCCGCCATCCAACCGTCTGGACGACCCTCGCGACCGTGATCGGCGCCGCGGCGATCTGGGGGGTCGTGCGGCTGGCCGGCCTCGGCGCTTCGTCCTGAGAGACGATTGGGCTAGAGGTCGGTCGATCCCCGTCCAAGGAAACTCGCCCGATGATCGTCTATGGCTCCACTCTCTCGCCGTTCGTCCGCAAGACCCTGGCCTACATCTCCGAGAAGGGTCTTTCGGCAGAGCTGAAGCCGATCCGACTGCAGGACCCGGAGCCGGACTTCCGAGCGGCGAGCCCGTTCGGCAAGATGCCAGGCTTCCGCGACGGCGACTTCGCCATCTCCGACTCGACGGCGATCATCACCTATCTCGAAGCGCTTCACCCGGACCCGCCGATGCTTCCAGCCGAGCCGAAGGCGCGGGCGCGGACGATCTGGTACGAGGAGTTCGCTGACACCATCCTGACCGCGGCGGGCGGCGCAGTGTTCTTCAATCGCGTGGTTGCGCCGATGTTCCTAGGCCGGCCGGGCGATGTGGCGGCCGCGGAGAAGGCGGAGAAGGAGGATCTGCCGCCGATCCTCGACTACATCGAGCGCACCATTCCTGACTCCGGTTATCTGGTGGAAGACCGCCTGACACTGGCCGATCTGGCCGTCGCCAGCCCCTTCGTCAATCTCGAGCATTGCGGGATCACAGTGGATGCGGCGAAGTATCCGAAGACCGCGGCCTATGTCGGCAGGATCCACGCCCGGCCGTCGTTCGCCCCGATGATCGCCCAGGAGAAGCAGTTCTTCGCGCGATGACGGAGACAGGATCGCTGGAGCCTTTGCTGGAGGAAATACGCGGTTGCCGCGCCTGCGCGCCGGAGTTCGAGCATGAACCGCGACCGGTCGTCCGTGTACGGCGAGAGACGCGGATTCTGATCTGCGGCCAGGCCCCCGGGCGGCGCGTGCATGAGAGCGGCCTTCCGTTCGATGATCCCTCCGGCGATCGCCTGCGCGACTGGATGGGGATCGACCGGGCGACCTTCTACGATCATCCGGCGATCGGTGTGGCGGCCATGGCCTTCTGCTATCCGGGGACCGACCGTCACGGTGGCGACAATCCGCCCCCCGCGCGCTGCGCGGCTCTTTGGCGGCGGCGATTGTTGGCGGTTCTGCCGCGGGTTGAACTCACGCTTCTGGTTGGCCGGCCGGCCCAGACCTGGGCGCTGGGCCAGGCGGCCGGCGCCTCGATGGGCGAGACGGTGCGTCGGTGGCGCGACTGGCTGCCGGACATTCTCGTCGCCCCGCATCCTTCGTGGCGCAACGTCGCTTGGCTGAGGCGAAATTCATGGTTCGAAGCCGAGGCGACCCCTTGGCTGCAGGAGCGGGTGGAGGCCCTGCTGGCGGCATGAACCGATTAAGTCTCTATATTGCGGCCGCGGTGGGCGTCGCGCTGGCTGGCTGCGCGCCGACCGTGCAGAAGGCCGAGCGCCCGGAAGCCGGGTTCGCCGGCCCGCGCCTGGAGCCTCAGGCTCACGACTTCGTCTCTTTCGACGGCGCTAAGCTCGGCCTCACCGAATGGGACGCGAAGAATGGGGCGCCATGGGCGGTGATCATCGGCGTCCACGGCATGAACGACTACGCCAACGCCTTCCACCTCGCTGCGCCCTGGTGGGCTGAGCAGGGGATCACGACGCTCGCCTACGACCAGCGCGGCTTCGGCCGATCGCCGCAGCGCGGGGTCTGGTCGCCGGAAAAGCTGTCCGTGGACGATCTGCGGACCATCGTCGCCCTGGCCAGGGCCAAATACCCCGGCGCGACCATCGCCGTCGCTGGCGAGAGCCTCGGCGGGGCGGTCGCCATCGAAGCCTTCGCCTCGGCGAGCCCGCCGGCGGCGGACCGCCTGATCCTGCTGGCGCCGGCCGTCTGGGGCTGGTCGAACCAGCCGATGAGCTATCGCCTCGCCCTGTGGGTAGCCGACCATGTCGATCCGGACGGCGTGCTCAATCCGCCGAGCTGGGTGACCAGGAAGATCTGGGCCAGCGACAATCATGCCGAGCTGTACGCCATGGGTCGCGATCCGCTGATGCTGTGGGGCGCGCGCACCGACGCCCTCTATGGCCTGGTCGACACCATGGAACGGGCCTGGCGCGAGACCGGCCAAGTCAAGACGCCGACTCTCTACCTCTATGGCGCGCACGACGAGATCATCCCGAAGCGGCCGAGCCTGGAAGCGGCGGCGCGCCTGCCTGCTGGCGCCCGCACCGCCTACTACACCAACGGCTGGCATCTCCTGCTGCGCGATCAGCAGGCCAAAACGGTGTGGGCCGATGTCGCCGCCTACGTCCGCGATCCGAACGCGCCCCTGCCGTCAGGGGCGCCGCCCATTCCGCCGCCGGGCGCCAAGCCGGCCGGGGTTGTCGCCGCGCCGCCCCCGGCGTAGAGGGGCGCCCGTCCCCAGGCGGGGGCCCAAGACCCATCCGACATCAGCGTATCGCGGATTCCGCTCCCCCTATGAGCCTGCCATGAGCCTCTTTGACTCCCCGGCCTTCGAGAACCACGAGGCCGTGCATTTCTTCAATGACGCGACCAGCGGTCTGAAGGCGATCATCGCCATTCATTCCACCGCCCGCGGCCCGGCCGCCGGTGGCTGCCGGATGTTCGCCTACCCCGACGACCAGGCGGCCATCGACGACGCGCTGCGCCTTTCCCGGGCCATGTCGCACAAGAACGCCGTGGCCGACCTCGACCTCGGCGGCGGCAAGGCGGTGATCATCGGCGATCCCAGGACGGTGAAGTCAGGGCCGTTGTTCGAGGCCTTCGGGGCCTGCGTGAAGCAGTTGGGCGGTCGCTACTGGTCGGCGGAAGACGTCGGCGTTTCGCCGAGCGATCTCGCCCACGCCCGCCGCAAGACGAAGTACGTCGCCGGTTTGGAGGGCCATCCGGCCGCCTCGGGCGATCCCTCCCCGGTGACCGCCGAGGGCGTCAAGCGTGGCATCGAACTGTGCGTCAGGCGCGCCCTCGGCCGCGATCTGAATGGGATCTCGGTAGCCATCCAGGGTGTCGGTCACGTGGGCGCCCATCTGGCGGAAAAGCTCGCTGCCGCTGGCGCCAGGCTCACAGTCACGGACGTCGACGAAGAAGCCTTGGCGGCGCTTGCCGAACGGACAGGTGCGAGGATCGTCGCTCCGGACGAGATCTTCGACGTCGAGGCCGACGTCTTCGCCCCGTGCGCGATGGGCGGGGCGATCACCCGCGAATCCGTCGGCCGGCTGAAGGCCAAGGTGATCGCCGGCGGCGCCAACAACCAGCTGGGCGAGCCTGATGCCGGGGCGCTCCTCGAGTCCCGCGGAATTCTCTATGCGCCGGACTTCGTGATCAACGGCGGCGGCATCATCAACGTCGCCGGCGA
Source organism: Caulobacteraceae bacterium (assembly GCA_036491455.1). Classification (GTDB taxonomy): domain Bacteria; phylum Pseudomonadota; class Alphaproteobacteria; order Caulobacterales; family Caulobacteraceae; genus Acaudatibacter. Next base: position 24,125 of record DASXBY010000016.1, on the reverse strand, counting down.
GATCAGGGCCCTGCGTCTGGGCGAAGCCTTCGATCCGGCCTGGGTGGCCGGCAAGCTCGACCGCCTGATGGAGACGCTCGGCGAAGTTCTCGACCGGGCCAAGGCCGAGCGGCGCACGCCGCAGGAGGTGGCCGTGGCCATCGCCGAGACCCGCATCGCCGCGGCGCGCGCCCGCGCCTGAGCCCTTGCTAGCGCGTCAGCTCCGGGATCAGCACCAGGTAATAGCTGATCGACGGGTCGATCGTCGCCAGCGGAATCCGCTCGTTCAGGCCATGGGCGAAGTCGTCCGAGTTCTTCATGAATACCGGACTCGCGCCATAGCTCGGAACGCCTTCGTGCCGGAACCACATGCTGTCGCTGGCCCCGGAGGCCATTGACGGAAACACCGGCACGTCCGGGAAGACGGCCGCCATGGCTTTGTTGACGGCGGCGACGAAATCCGGCCGCATGGGCGAGGCGTCGGTGGCCACCGAACCTTCCGTCACATCCTCGAACTTGATCGCCGGATCGGCCGCCACGCGCGCGAGCTCGGCCATGATCTGCGCCGGCGGATGCCCCGGAAAGATGCGGCAGTTGATGTTGGCCGTCGCCCGCTGGGGCAGCGCGTTCAGGGCATGCCCGCCGCTGACCTCGGTGGCGACACAAGTCGTGCCGATGCGCCCGATGGTGGCCGGATTGGCCCTCAGGGTGTCTATCGCCGCCTGATCGTCGGGATTGGCCGCGAAGGCGCGCATGGCCGCGCCGATCCTGGGGTCCTCGTACTTGGCCTCGTTGACGAGCGAGGCGCGGGTGAGGTCGCTGAGCTCCGGCTTGAAATGATAGTCGCCGATCCGCACGAGCGCCGCGGAAAGCTCGTCGATGGCGTTGACCGCTCTTGGCTCTGAGGAGTGGCCGCCAGGATTGGTGACCGTCATCTTGAAGTCGGCGTAGGTCTTTTCCGCGCCCTGCCAGCTAAAATACTCCGGCTTGTTGGTCGCCTCGGCCAGGACGCCGCCGCCGCCGTCGATGTTGAGCACAAGTTCTGAATTCTTGAGCTCATCGGCAATGATCGCACTGGTCTTCATCGTCGTTTCTTCATCGCCGCTGAATTCGATGATGATCGTGCGGCGCGGCTTGTAGCCCTCGCGACGCAGTTCGGTGAGTGCGGCGATGGCCAGGGTCCCGTCTGTCTTCATGTCCGAGGCGCCGCGGCCGAACAGGTAGCCGTTCTCGACCACAGGCTTGAACGGATTGCGCTCCCAGTCGGCCGGATTGGCCTCGACCACGTCCATGTGCCCGGAGATGACAAACGGCTTGAGCGTGGGATCGGAGCCAGGCCAGCGGGCGATGAGATAGGCGGTGTCATCCACTGGCGTGATGGTCACATCGGCCTCGGCGAAGCCGCCGTCGACCAGCGCCTGCTTGTAGAGCCTGGCGACCTCCGGCGTCTTGTTGTCGGGGCCGCGAACAGAGCGCAGGGCGATCGCCTTTTGCGCCAGGTCCAGGGCCTCGGCGTCGGCCTGAGGATGGGCGGGGATCTCCGCCTGCGCGACACCGATCGATGCGACGGCTGTCAAACCCGCCAATACGGCGGTCTTCACACTGAACATTCAACTCTCCAGGTATGGGCCTCGGGCGAACTCCGGTCAGGCCAGAAATCCCGCCTCCGCGAAGTCGATCATTCGCTTGAGGAGCGTGTCGACATCGCTCTCGCGGGTCAGGCCGTCCGAAAGCGCGTGAAGGCGATCGAATTCCGCGAAGCGGTTGTTGTGGATCATGCCGAGCGCGAAATGCAGCCGCCAGTAGACCTCCTCGCGGGCCAGGTGGGGCAGGGCGCCGATCAGCGCGTCAGCGAAGCGGCGCAGGTGCGAGACATCGGTGCGCAGCACCTCCTTCATCGCTTCGGTACCTTCGCTGCGCGCCCGGATGATGAACTGCACCGAGATGCGCCGATCATGCGCCGGGTTGGACCAGCGCAGCGGCGGTTCGAAGAGGGCGGCCAGGATCTCGCGCACCGGCGGTTTGCCGTCGTTACGGTCGGAGGCCTGATGCAGCATGCGCGCGCGCTCGCGGTTGAGCTCTGCCGTGCGCCGGCGGAAGATCTCGAACAGCAGGGCGTCCTTGGAGCCGAAGTGATAGTTGACGCTGGCGAGGTTGACGCCCGCCTCGGCGGTGATGTCCCGCACCGAGACGTTCTGGAAGCCGTTGAGGGCGAAGAGACGCTCGGCGGTAACGAAGACGGCGGCCTTCGTGGCCGCCTCCCGCTCGGGGTCGAGGGAGAGTTCGTCGGCGCCGGCCTCGTCGGCCTGGGCGGGGGTGTTGGTCATCTGTGTCGTTTAAAACCCGCGTTTGACTGGCAGTGATAGGCCGGACGCGGACCAATGCAAGCGTCTGCGGCGAGAGGGGAGCTCGTCACGGCAACTCCACCGTCATGAACACGCTGTTGGGATCCGACGCGTAGTCGCCGAAAGGCCCGCATTCGACAGCATGAGGCGTAGAACGCCCGGGCGGGTTCAAAGTAGGGCCACGAGCCTGTCTCGAGGCTCAGGCGCGCCAGACCCTCGCCGCAGGCGACGGAGATCAGCTGGCCGAGCAGGGCGCGGCCCACGCCCGATCGCCGCGCCGCTTCGGTCGTGTGCCTGGACTTGACCTTTCCGTGACCGTGCGAAAGGCGGCGCAATGCGGCGACGCTGAGGGGCGCTCCCCGGAGCCGGGCGGCCCAGACGGCCGTCCCCGGTGTCCTCAGATCGGCGAGATCGAGGGCGTGAGCGCTGCCCCGGCCAGTCTGGGCGCGGGCGAACGTGGCGTGGGCCTCGATAAGCGTGGCGACGCGGGGATCGTTCAGGTCGGCGATGCGGACCTTGACGCCACCCATCTTGCCGAGACTAGCGCACCAGCTCGCGCATGGCCCGGTCGAGGCCCTCGATGGTCAGCGGAAACATCCGCTCGTGGACGAGTTCGCGCATGACGCTGATCGAGGGCGTATGATCCCAGTGCCGGGCGGGCGTGGGGTTGATCCACACCACGTTGTCCCAGGTGCGCGTAGCGCGGTCCATCCACACGGCGCCCGGCTCCTCGTTCCAATGCTCGACCGAACCGCCGGGGTAGGTGATCTCGTAAGGGCTCATGGTCGCGTCGCCGACGAAGATCACCTTGTAGTCGCGGCCGTATTTGTTGAGCAGGTCGAGGGTGTCGATCTTCTCGGTGTGTCGCCGGCGATTGTCCTTCCACACGCCCTCGTACAGGCAGTTGTGGAAGTAGTAGAACTCCATAGTCTTGAATTCGGTGCGCGCGGCGCTGAACAGCTCTTCGCAGATGCGGATGTGGCTGTCCATGGAGCCGCCGATATCGAAGAACAGCAGCACCTTGATGGTATTCCGACGCTCGGGCTGCATGACGAGGTCAAGATAGCCCTTGTTGGCCGTCTCCTTGATCGTCCCCTTCATATCCAGCTCGTCTGGCGTTCCCTGACGGGCGAACTTGCGCAGGCGCCGAAGGGCGATCTTGATGTTCCGGGTGCCGAGTTCGACCTGGTCGTCGAGGTTCTTGTACTCGCGCTTGTCCCACACCTTGATCGCCCGGCCGTGACGGCCCTTGTCCTGGCCGATGCGAATTCCCTCGGGGTGGTAGCCCCCGGCGCCGATCGGGAAGTTGCGGCCGTTCCCGCGGGCGTTCTCGTCGCCTTCCTCGTCGCCGTCGCCCATGCCCTGGCGCATCCGCTCCTGCAGCATCTCCATGAACTTGTCGAAGCCGCCCATGGCCTCGATCTGGGCTCTCTCCTCTTCGCTGAGGAAACTCTCGGTGAGGCGTTTCAGCCACTCGGTGGGGATGTCCTGGGCCTTCTCGAGGCTGATCAGCTCCAGGCCCTTGAACACGTGGCCGAAGACCACGTCGAAGCGGTCGAGGTGCTTCTCGTCCTTCACCAGGATGGCGCGCGAGAGGTAGTAGAAATCCTCCACCCTGCGGTCGATAACCGACCGGTCCATGCCCTCCATGAGCATGAGGTATTCCTTCAGCGTCACCGGCACCTTGGCGGCGCGAAGTTCATTGAAGAATTCGAGGAACATGGTCTGTCCCGAACAAACGTTTGAGACGGGAGGATGGGGGCGCCGGGGCCGGCTGTCCAGTGCTCCTCAGTCGGAAGGTGACCGACCGGGCTAGCCTCCCCGGAATCCGGACGTCTGTGGCGCGCCTTCGTCCTGATCCTTTCATCCTATCCCCGGCTCAGGATGAACTCCTTGTCCAGGGAGGCGCCGACGCGGAATTTGTACTCACCGACCTTGGCGAAGCCCTGGCGCTGGTAGAACCGCTGGGCCCCGTGATTATCCGAGAACACGCTGATCCACAGACGCCGGGGGCCGTCGCGCTCGAGCCAGGCCATGGCGGTGTCGAACAGCGCCTGACCGACGCCTTCCCCCTGCAGGTCGGGTTCGACATAGATCCGTTTCAATTCGCCCTGATCGGGTCTCGCCTCGGGGTGAGGAAGGGCGCAGGGGCCGGCAACCGCATAACCGACCGCGCGTTCGCCACGCTCGGCGAGCCAGACCGCGGTGTCGGCGTCGGCGATTTCGGCGGCGACCTTGTCCTCGTCGTGAACCTCGGCGAGGAAGGTAGCGAGGTCCTCCTGAGGGTAGAGATGGCCGAAGGCGGCATCAAACGTCTGGGCGCCCAACCTCGCGACAGTGGCGGCGTCTGCGGCGCCTGCGCGGCGGATCTCCGTCCCGATTGTGGTCTTGGTCATGGCGGCGGAACGACTCGGAGGCTATGGACGGGCGATGGACCTCGTCCTCTATAGCCATCCGGACATGGCCATGCACCGGCCCAGGGCCTCTCATCCCGAGCGGCCCGAGCGGCTGGGCGCCGTGCTGGGCGCCTTGGACGCATGCGCGGGCTTGACCCTCGACCGCCGCTTGGCGCCCCTGGCCGATCCGGCCGATCTGGCCCGGGTGCATGATCCGGCTTTCGTTTCCGCGGTCGAAACGCTCGTTCCCGCGGAAGGCGTCGCCTACGCCGATCCGGATACTCAGGTCTCGGCTGGATCCTGGACGGCGGCCTTAAGAGCCGCCGGCGCGGTGAGCGCCGCCGCCAGAGCGGTGGCGAGTGGCGAGGCGAGCCGGGCCTTCTGCGCCGTGCGCCCGCCCGGCCATCACGCGGGGCCTGCGACGGCCATGGGCTTCTGCCTTTTCTCCAATGTCGCGGTGGCGGCCAGGGCGGCTCAGGCCGCCGGCCTTCAGAGGATCGCCATCGCCGATTTTGACGTCCATCACGGCAACGGCACCCAGGCGGTGTTCGAGGCTGATCCGACGGTCTTCTTCGCCTCCGTCCATCAGAGCCCGTGTTATCCCGGAACGGGCCGGGCCAGCGAAACCGGTGTCGGCAATATCGCCAACGCGACTGTGCCCCCAGGCGCCCCGCGCGATGTCTGGCGGAAGGCCTTCGAGGGCCTCGCCGCCCGCATCGACGCATTCTCGCCAGACCTGATCCTGATTTCCGCCGGCTTTGACGCCCATGCCCGCGATCCCCTTGCCGAGCAGTCGCTGGAGGCGGAGGACTTCGCCTGGGCGACCCGGGCCCTTGTCGATATCGCCAACGCCCGATGTGGCGGCCGCTTGGTTTCCAGCCTTGAGGGCGGCTATGACCTCGAGGGCCTGGGCCGCTCGGCGGCGGCGCACGCCCGTGCGCTGGCGGACGCCTGAGCCTTGGCCATGGGGGCAAGGATAGGCGCGATCATCCTCGCAAGGCACGGCCGGCCGGCCCTCTCGCGCAAGGTCATGCTCTCGGCCAGGGACTATCAGCGCTGGTGGGGCGAGTACGAGGTCCTGGGCCTTCGTCCCGACCAGGCCGCGCCGGACTCTCTGAAGGCCTTGGCCCGCGGGGCCAGCGCCATCGTCGCCTCGACCCGCAAGCGCTCCATCGAGACGGCCGAAATGGTTTGCGAGGGGAGGGCCTACGTCACCGACGCCCGGTTCATCGAAGCCCCATTGCCGCCGCCACCTTCGCCCGAATGGCTGCGCCTGCCGCCGGTCGTGTGGGGTTTCGTCTCGCGCTTCACCTGGTGGTGGTTCGACCTCCACGGCAATGAAGAGTCGCGCCGCGAGGCTGAGCGTCGGGCCGAAGGGGTGGCCTCACGCCTCGAGGCCATGGCCGCCGGCGGCGATGTGCTCGTGCTTGCGCACGGCTTCTTCAACGCCATGATCGAGCGCGTGCTGAAACGTCGCGGCTGGCGGCTGATCGATAGCGGCGGCTACCGGTGGTTTCCTCGCTATTGGACGGCGCACCGTTTGGAGAAGCGAAACTGACGCTCTCTCAGAGAGGCTTCATCTCGCGCACAATCGCCTGAAATTCCGGATCGCCTCTCAGAGAAACGAACCGCCCGTCCGCGCGCAAGCCGAGCATGTCGCCATCGTGCCGGCTCAGACCCTGGCGCAGGAGGGCGAGCGCCTGAGCCCTGTCGCCGAGGAGATTATAGAGCCCCGCCACCGAGCAGGCCGTCGCCCCGCCGCCGCGGAGCTGCTCCAGCCGGTCCGCCAACAGAGCTTCGAGCATTCCGCGCCGGCCACCGGCGGCTAGTCCTCGCCGGGCGACGTCGCATTCGGCCTTGCCTGTGGTGTCGTGGATGACGCTCGTCAGGGCGTCACATTCCCGGATGTATTCAGTCTCCGGCCCGTTGAGGAAGTAGTAGTTCGCGAGATAGGTATGGGGAGATCGGAACCCAGGATCGGCCGCCTCGGCCGCGCGCAGGGCCGTCAGCGCCTCGTCGACCCGGCCGGCCTGGATCAGCAGTTCGCCCTGGTCGGCCCGGATCGCCCGCGAGTTCGGATCCAGCTTCCGCGCCCGGGCGATCTCACGAAGGGCGCCGGCGACGTCGCCCTGGGACGGCAGGAAGGTCGCGTACCAGTGGTGCGCCAGCGATGATTTTGGATCCAGTTCGATGCCGCGCTGGAATTCGCGTCGCGCCGCCGCCGCGTCCCAATAGCCCCAGTAGTCGGCGAAGGCCAAAGCCGTGTGGGCCTCCGCCAGTCGGTTGTCGAGCTTGAGTGCGCGCTGCGCCGCCGCTCTCGCCAGCTGGAAGGCCTGGGCCTCCGGCACCAGCGTGTATTCGCGGATCAGGTCGTAGGTCTTGGCCAGGCCCACCCAGGCTTCGGCATAGTCGGGGTCGATGCGCGTGGCGGCGTTGAAATCGTCCAGCGCCTGGTTGAGGCTGGCGGGCGAGCGCTGGGCCCAGGCCTCCTCGCCCTCCACATATAACCTCTGGGCGGCGATCGGCGGCGGCCCGAGCCGAGCCTTGAATCCAAGGCCCAGCCATAGGACCCCGATGACAATCGCCGCGGCCGTCGCAGCGGCGACCACGCCCAGGTACAGCCATCGCTTGAGGAACTTCGGCGTCCGCGGCGGCTTGGCCGCTTCATCGGCGCCGCCGCCCCGTCGCCAGGCCTCGATTTCGGAAACGTCCGCGAAGATCCGGCTGCGGCCGCCACCAGGCAGACGGCGGATCGGCAAGCCGCGCTCGGCTTCCCACCGGCGCACGGTGCGCTCGTCGCGCCCGAAGTAGGCGGCGACCGCTTTCCAGGATTCGAGGCGGCCGATCGGGCGTTCTGGGGCGTTCATTGCCGGCTCAGCTTGTAAGGCGCCCGCTTATGCCCGCTTGCGTCCGCTCTCACCAGCTTCGCTCGCGCGGTATTTCGCCACAGGTTCTGCTCGCTTTCGACGTGGCCGTCAACGAATCGGCCTCGTGTCGGCCCGAGACCCGGTGTCCCAGGGAGGTACATCGGAGGAGTTGGGCCGATCCAAGTTTTGTGCGCCGCCTGCGCCGCCGGTCGAAAGACCGGCGGCGCTTTTTTGGCGAAGGTCAGGGCCGCCGGTCGAAAGACCGGCGGCGCTCTTTTGGCCAAGGTCAGGGCCGCCGTCGAGAGACCGGCTGCGCTTTTTTCGGGTCAGGCACGATGCGCGTTGCCCGTATGGCCGCGCTGGTTTAGTGGCGTCGGCCCAGATGACCGACACTCCAGATACCGCCAAAGACATCGCCAGGATGTCCTTCGAAGCGGCCCTCGCCGAGCTCGAGCGGATCGTCGCCGAGCTGGAGTCCGGCCAGGCCGAGCTCGAGCGTTCCATCGCCGTCTATGAACGAGGCGCGGCGCTCAAGGCCCATTGCGAGGCCAAGCTCAAGGAAGCGCAGCTGCGGGTCGAGAAGATACTGGTTGGTCCCACAGGCGCGGAAGGCGTCGAGCCGGCGAGCTTTACGTGAGCGCGGCCGCGCTGAGCCGCCGGGTTTCCGAGGCGGCCGATCTCGTCACCGTCGCCCTGGATGAACTCCTGCCAAGGGCTGAGGGGCCCGAGGCGCGGCTCACCGAGGCCATGCGCTACGCGGCGCTCGGTCCCGGCAAGCGCCTGCGGCCGTTTTTCGTCATCGAGACCGGACGGCTCTTCGATCTGCCCGAGCGCTCACTGCTGCGCGCCGCCTGCGCCCTCGAGTTGATCCACACCTACAGCCTGGTCCACGATGACCTGCCGTGCATGGACGACGACGACCTGCGGCGCGGGCGCCCGACGGTGCACAAAGCCTATGACGAGGCCACGGCCGTGCTGGTCGGCGACGCCCTGCAGACCTCCGCCTTCGAGATTCTGGCCGATGTCGAAACCCACCCCGACGGAACTGTGCGGGCCGAGCTGGTGCGGCGCATGGCCGTCGCCTCCGGCGCAAAGGGCATGGCCGGCGGCCAGATGATCGATCTGCTCGGCGTCCGCGATGATTTGGGCGCCGTTGCAAGAATGCAACGGATGAAGACGGGCGCGCTGATCGCCTGCGCCTTCGAACTGCCCCTCGCCATGGCCAAGGCCACGGCGCAGGAGCGCGCCGCGCTCATCGGATTTGGCCGTGATATCGGACTTGCCTATCAGATCGTCGATGATGTTCTAGACGCGGAAGGCGACGCCGAAGCCATGGGCAAGGCGGCCCACAAGGACGCCGACAGGGGAAAAGCCAACTACGTCACCCTGCTGGGCGTCGAAGCGGCCAAGGAACGGGTGAAGCTCCTTACCGTTCAGACTAAGGCGCACCTTGATACTTTCGGGCCAAGGGGGCGAATCCTGGCCGACGCTGTGGACTTCGTGCTGGCGCGCCGGTCATGAAGCTCTGCCGCCGTTGGCGGCCGGTTCCGTTTTCGTGTTAGAGCGGAGTCGGTCAAGTCTCCCGGGGGATGGGGAGCAAATTGATGGATCCGAGTAGCCCATGGCACTACCCACTCCGTTGCTTGACACCGTCAATGAACCCGCCGACCTCCGTGGACTCAACGTCCGTGGCCTGAAGCAGCTCGCCGAGGAGCTTCGCGCCGAAACCATCGACGCGGTTTCCAAGACTGGCGGCCACCTGGGCGCGGGTCTCGGCGTCGTCGAGTTGACCGTGGCCCTCCACCACGTGTTCGACACGCCGCGCGACGTGCTCATCTGGGATGTCGGCCACCAGGCCTACCCGCACAAGATCCTGACGGGGCGGCGCGAACGCATCCGCACCCTGCGCCAGGGCGGTGGTCTCTCCGGCTTCACCAAGCGGGCCGAGAGCCAATACGACCCGTTCGGCGCCGCCCACGCGGCGACCTCGATCTCAGCCGCCCTGGGCTTCTGTGTCGGCCGCGACCTCCGCGGCGACGACAACAATGTCATTGCGGTGATCGGCGATGGCTCGATGAGCGCGGGCATGGCCTACGAGGGGATGAACAACGCCGCCGAGAGCACCAAGCGGCTGATCGTTATCCTCAACGACAACGACATGTCGATCGCCCCGCCGGTGGGCGGTATGAGCGCCTATCTGGCCGCCCTGGTCTCCGGCGGTACCTATCAGAACCTGCGCCGGATCGGCAAAGGCGTCGCCAGCCACCTCCCGCGCCCGTTCCGCGACATGGCTCGCAAGGCCGAGGAATACGCCCGAGGCATGGCCACGGGCGGCACCTTCTTTGAGGAGCTCGGATTCTACTACGTCGGCCCGATCGACGGACACAACCTCGAACACCTCGTGCCCGTCCTGAAGAACGCCCGTGGAATCAAGGATAAGCCGGTCCTGGTTCACGTGGTGACGCAGAAGGGCCACGGCTACAGGCCGGCCGAGAACGCAGCTGACAAGTACCACGGGGTTCAGAAGTTCGACGTCATCACCGGCGCCCAGGTGAAGAGCCAGTCCAACGCGCCACAGTATCAGAAGGTGTTCGCCGCCGAGCTGATCAAGCACGCCGAGCGCGACGACAAGATCGTCGCCATCACCGCGGCCATGCCCTCGGGAACCAGCCTGGACATGTTCGCCAAGGTGTTTCCGACCCGGATGTTCGACGTCGGCATCGCCGAACAGCACGCGGTGACCTTTGCGGCCGGTCTCGCCGCAGACGGTATGAAACCATTCGCCGCCATCTATTCGACCTTCTTGCAGCGCGGCTACGACCAGGTCGTGCATGACGTGGCTATACAGCGGCTGCCAGTGCGCTTCGCCATGGATCGGGCCGGTCTGGTGGGGGCCGACGGTCCGACCCACGCCGGCAGCTTCGACATCGGCTATCTCGGGCAACTGCCTGGCTTCGTACTGATGGCCGCCGCCGACGAGGCCGAACTGGCCCATATGGTCTCGACCGCAGTCGCCATCGACGACCGACCCAGCGCCCTTCGCTATCCGCGCGGCGAGGGCGTGGGCGTCGCCATCCCCGATTTCGCCGAGCCCCTCGAGATCGGCCGCGGCCGCGTCGTCCGCGAAGGATCCGCTGCGGCCATCCTCTCGCTCGGCACGCGCCTGGCCGAGAGCGTGAAAGCGGCCGAGATCCTCACCGGCCATGGCTATTCGACCACCGTGGCCGACGCCCGGTTCGCCAAACCGCTCGACATGGACCTGATCCTGCGGCTCGCCCGCGAGCACGAGGTGCTGGTGACGGTGGAGGAGGGCGCGGTCGGCGGCTTCGGCGCCTTCGTGTTGCAGGCACTGGCCGAACGCGGCGCGCTCGACCGCGGCCTCAAGGTCCGGACCCTGACCCTGCCCGACATCTTCCAGGACCATGACAAGCCTGAGGCGATGTACGTCCAGGCTGGCCTCGACGCCGACAGTATCGCCCGCACGGCGCTCGCCGCCCTGGGCGCCGGCCGCGCGGCCGAGACCCGCAGGGCCTAACCACCCCAGCGACTCCGGGCGCCTGTGCTAACGTCCCCGCGATGGACGGGGCGATGATAGAACTCGAAGCGGTCCGCAAGGCGTGGACGGGCGGACCCTCCATTGGTCCCCTGACGCTCTCGATCGCGGCCGGGACTTTCGTCGCCCTTCTCGGCGGCTCGGGCGCCGGCAAGACCACGACCTTGAAGATGATCAACGGCCTCGTCGAACCCGACTCCGGAGCCGTGCGCGTGGCTGGCAGGGCGTCGAATGAGGAGCCGGTTCACCTGCGCCGGCGACGGATCGGCTATGTTTTCCAGGAGATCGGCCTCTTTCCTCATATGACCGTGGCCGAAAACATCGCCGTGGGCCCGTCCCTGGCGTCGTGGCCGAAGGACCGCACGGCGGCGCGGATCGCCGAGCTGTTGGCGCTGACCGCCTTGCCGTCCGACGCCGGCGGACGCATGCCGGCCGAGTTCTCCGGTGGGCAGCGCCAACGGGTGGGCCTGGCCCGGGCCTTGGCCGCCGAGCCCAAGGTGATGCTGATGGACGAGCCCTTCGGGGCCCTCGATCCCATCGTCCGCGAGGGTCTGGGGCGCGACTACCGGGCGCTGCATGAGTCGCTAGGTCTCACCACCGTGCTGGTGACGCACGATGTCACCGAGGCCCTGCTGCTGGCCGATCGCATCGTCGTCATGGACGCCGGCCAGATCATCGCCGACGACACGCCCACTGCCCTGCTTAAAGAGCGGCAGGAGCCGGCGGTCCGCGCCCTGATGGAGACGCCGCGTCGCCAGGCCCGGGCGGTCGAGGCCCTGGCCCAAGGTGGCGATCCCCATGAATGACCGCTTCACCGCGGCCTGGCGCCTGCTGCCGGAGTATCTCTCCCAGCATGTGCTCCTGAGTCTCTGCGCCCTCCTGCTGGGCTTGGCGATCAGCCTGCCGCTGGCCGTGGCCGCCAGTCGCAACCGGGCGGTGCGCTGGCCGGCCCTGTTCCTCGCCAGCCTGGTGCAGACGATTCCAAGCCTCGCCCTGCTGGCTCTGTTCTATCCGCTGCTCCTGGCGCTCTCGACCCTCAGCCAGGCTTGGTTCGGCCGCGGCTTCCCAGCCCTGGGCTTCGCCCCCTCGCTGATGGCGCTCACCCTCTACTCGATGCTGCCGATCCTCAGGAACGGCGTCGCCGGCCTCACCGGGGTCGATCCGGCGGTGATCGAGGCGGCCAACGGCATGGGCATGACCGGCCGCCAGCGTCTCTGGCGCGTCGAGGCGCCGCTGGCCGCGCCGGTGATCATGGCCGGCGTGCGCACCTCGGCGGTGTGGACGATCGGTGCGGCGACGCTGGCGACGCCTGTCGGCCAGACCTCGCTCGGCAACTACATCTTCTCCGGCCTGCAGACCGAGAATTGGGTGGCGGTGCTTTTCGGCTGCGTCGCTTCCGCCGTCCTGGCTCTGGCTGCCGACCAGCTCCTGGGCCTTATCGAGTCCGGCCTGGCGAGCCGCCGGCGTTGGCGGATCTGGGCCGGCGCCGTTGGCCTCATCGTCGGCGCAACCCTGGCCCTGTCGCCGCTCTGGGCGACGGGCGCGGCCCCCGCCTACCGCATCGGCGCCAAGAACTTCTCCGAACAATACATCCTGGCGGATCTGATGGCCGCGCGGCTGGAGGCGGACGGCGCCCGGGTCGAGACCCGCGACGACCTTGGCTCGGCCACCATCTATCGCGCGCTCGCCGCCGGCGAGATCGACGTTTACGTCGACTACTCCGGCACTCTGTGGGCCAACGTCCTGGAGCGTACCGATAATCCGGGCCGCGCCGCGGTGCTGACGGGCCTCAGGACCGAGCTTGCCCGGCGTGATGGCGTCCTCCTGCTGGGGCCGCTCGGCTTCGAGAACGCCTATGCCCTGGCCATGAGGCAAGATCGCGCCAGGGCTCTCGGCATCGCAAGCCTCGATGACCTCGCCCGCCGCTCGAGCGAGCTCACCCTGGGCTCGGACCTCGAGTTCCTGTCGCGGCCCGAATGGCGATCGGTGAAGGGCGCCTACGGCTTTAACTTCAAGAAGCTCGTCTCCTACCAGCCGACGTTCATGTATGCGGCCCTGGCGGAGGGCGAAGTCGACGCCATCTCGGCCTTCTCGAGCGATGGGCGAATTGAGGCCGACCATTTGGTGGTGCTGGCGGACCCGAAACGGGCCCTTCCGCCCTACGACGCCGTGCTTCTGATCTCGCCACGCCGCGCACACGACGCGCCGTTGCTGGCGGCGCTGAAGCCCCTGATCGGAGCAATCGACGTCTCGATGATGCGCCAAGCCAACTACAGCGTCGACCGCCAGACCGACAAGGCGACCCCCGTCGCGGCCGCCGCCCGCCTCAACGCGAAGATCGCGACAGGAACCGCCAGGGCGCGATAGCATCACCGGGATGATTCCGCGCCTGCGCCCTTTGCGCATCGAAGCGGCGTCCCTGCTGGAGGCGCTGGACGGCGCGGCCTGCCTCGCCGCGCTCGACGGCTCCGTTCTCGCCTCCAATCCGCGCTGGCGGGAGGAGATCGGCAAGGGACGGCGCGCGCCGGGCGGGCTCCACGCCGCCTTCAAAGCCGCCCGCGACGGCGGCGCAGGCGCCGAGGCCTGCGATGGCCGCCGCTTTGCCGTCAGCGCCACCGGCGAAGGAATGTTCCTGGTCCGCGCCCTGGGCGAGGAAGCCGCGAGCGAGACGCCGGCCGCGCCGGCCAGGCTCGACGCCTTCGCCGCCGCCTCGCCGTTCGGCGTCGCCCTCATCGGCGGAATCGATCCGATCACGGGCGTGGTCATCGAGGTCAACCTCGTCATGACCGCCATTGTCGGACCGGCGGCCAAGCCGGGCGCCCGACTGGCGGACCTGGTTGGCGAAGCGGGCGCCACGGAGCTCTCCGAGCGGATGAGGGCCGGTCATGCCGGACCGATCGAGGTCGCGCTCAACGGCGAGCGGACCGTCCATCTGCACATCGCGCCCTGCGAGCAGGGTGTCCTCGTCTATCTCCAGGACGTCACCGACCAGAAGCGGATGCAGGCGCGGCTGGCTCAGCGCAATCGCATGGAATCCGTCGGCCAGCTCGCCGGCGGCGTCGCCCACGACTTCAACAACCTGCTCTCGGCCATCCGCCTGAGGGCCGATGAACTCCTCTTGCGCCATGCGCTCGGCGATCCGTCCTACGACAGCCTGGCCGAGATCCGCGAAACAGTGGGGCGGGCCGCTTCGGTGGTTCGCCAGCTTCTGACCTTTTCGCGCCGGGCGACGCTGCAGCGCGAGGCCCTCGACCTGGGCGAGGCGCTGACAGACACGGCCGTGCTGCTGCGCCGCCTGGTGCGCGAGGATGTCGAGCTCGCTATTGACTACGGGCCCAACCTGCCGCTCGTGAGGATTGATCGCTCCCAGCTGGAGACGGCGATCATCAACCTGGTGGTCAACGCCCGCGACGCCCTCAGGGCCAAGGGCGGCGGCGTGGTCCGCATCGCCACGGCCCGCCTGACGCTCGCCGACGCCAAGATCCTCGGCTACGCCGGAATCGACCTGCCCGAACTGGCCCTCATCGAAGTGGCCGACAATGGACCCGGAATTGAGCCGGAGGCGCTCAGCAAGATCTTCGAACCCTTCTTCACCACCAAGCCGGTCGGCGAAGGCACGGGTCTCGGTCTCGCCACCGTCTACGGCGTGGTCAAGCAGGCCGACGGCTGGATCGCCGCGAATTCCAGGCCGGGCGAAGGGGCAACCTTTCGCATCTTCCTGCCGGTCCACACCCCGCCGCTGACATTCGAGCCGGGTATTGGCGTGACCCCTGTGCGCGCCGCGCCGCGCGATCTGTCCGGCGCCGGCCGCATCCTGTTCGTCGAGGACGAAGCCCTGGTGAGGGGCATTGCTGCCCGACTGTTGCGCGCCCGTGGCTACGAGGTGCTGGAGGCGGCCGACGGCGAGGCGGCGCTCGCGCTCGCCAAGGCGCATGCGGGCGCCATCGACCTGATGATCTCAGACGTCATCATGCCCGGCATGGACGGCCCAGCACTGCTGAAGGCGGCCCGGCCTTACATCGGTGATGCGCCGGTGATGTTCGTCTCCGGTTACGCGGAGGCCGAGTTCTCCGACCTTCTCGAAGGCGAGGCGGGCGTCTCGTTCCTGCCCAAACCCCTGGACATCAAGACCCTGGCCGAGCGCGTGAAGGCGCATCTGCGGCCGCCGGAACAGGCCGCCTGACCGTGGAGGGCAAGCCCATGCGCGAGCGCCCGACCGCGCGGGTGCTGTTGTTCGACCGCGAAGGCCGTATCCTCCTTATGAAGGGGCGTCTGCCCAGCGCGCCGGATTCGCCCGGCGCCTGGTTCACCATCGGCGGCGGCATCGAGCCTGGCGAGACTCTCTATGAGGCGGCGGCCCGCGAGGTGGCCGAGGAAACCGGGTTCACGGACGTGCGACTGGGCGAGATCGCCTGGTGCGGCGAAGTGACGCTGCTCGATCGAAAGCAACGCCCGGTGCTGTTCAAGGACACCTTCATCCTGGCCCGTTGCGCCGGCGGCGAGGTCAGCCGCGAGGCCTGGCAGGCGCTTGAAGTGGAGTTCGTCGACGACATTCGCTGGTGGACGCTGGACGACCTCGAAGCGACCTCGGAGGCGGTCTGGCCGCATGACCTTGCGCCGCGCCTCCGGGCCATCGTCGGCCTCGAGAGCTCGACGTTGGAATTTCCATTAAGATAGTAAAAGCAATCGGTTACCATAAGCTCAGGGGTTGCTCGGGCGCCTTTGGGCGGACAAGCGAAAAACCCGGGCGATCGTCGGCGATTGGGTCAAAACGAGCCGCTGTAATAATCCTTGCACTGATCATAAATCGCATCTTGCGAGCCCCGTGGAACGGCCGCCTTCGGGACGCATGCGGCCAAGCTCTCTTGTCCCTAAACAGCGGTTCTAGCGGTTGAATTTTGGCTCCGGCCGGACTCTCGAGTCCGGACGGGGGTGCGATGTTGCGTCGCGGCCCGTCGCCTTTTGAGCGGTCATGAGTCGCGATAGTTTGTGGTCGGTCCACCCTGTTCGTTTATTCAGTCGGTTCCATCGCGTCCTTTGTCGCGTTCGCGCGTAGAGTGGTTCGGTGGCGCCTCAAGCCCCGGGGGGGCGGTTTCGATGGCGGTCTTTTCATTTGCGTATAACCCGTTCGTAATTCTGCCGGTGTCCGTCCGGGCGGGGGCCCAGGCGGTCGAAGAAGCGTATCAACGTCGCCTCGCGGCCCGTCCGCAGGACGAGGCGGCCCTGAGCCGCGCCCGCAGATTGCTCCTGGAACCGGACAGCCGTCTGGCGGCGGAAGTCGCCTGGCTGGTCGACGTCGGTCCAAAAGACGCGGTCACGCTGCTGGGCGCCATGGCCGGCGGCAACCAGACGGCGCTGCTGGAGGCTCTTTCCAACCAGCCGGCCCTGTCCAAGGCCAATGTCGCGGCCGATGCCTGCGCGCGCACGAAGTCGACGGCCTTCCTCAAGCCCCTCGTCGAGGCGCACCGAGCTCTCGACCCGACGACGCTGATCGACCTGATCAACGAAAACCACGCGGCCATCCCGATGGCCCTGGTGACCGAGCGCCAGGCCGCCGCGGCCATCCGCGCCATCACCATGCTGCACGCCGGATCGGCGATGGAAGCAATCGGCGCCCAGAACGACCCGGCCTTCGCGTTCGCGGCCGTGACCCAGGGTCCCGATGCGGCCACGGGAGCCTTCCTCGACGAACTGAGCCAGCAATACCAGCGGCGATTCCCGCCGGAAGCGCCGGCCGCCGCGGTCGAAGAGGCCTATGAAGTCGCCGCCGCGCCGGCGCCCGTTCCCGGCGCCGGCGAGCCGATTATCGTCCCGCGCGAGGAAGCGCATTCGGATGTTCCCGTCATCGGCGGGGCCTTCGCCGACCTCCATGCCGGCGATCAAGGCTGGGGCGAGGGCGAACAGGGCAGGGCCGCCATGGCCACGGCCTTCATGGACGCCCAGCTGATCTTCTCCGAGCACGATCGCTTCGACACCTGGGGCAATGCCCGCAGGGTGCGCCGCGTGCTCTATGTGCTCGGCGGCTCGCTGGCGGCTGTGGTGCTGCTGATCCTGGTGTTCTTCAAGGGTCCGTCGGACAGCGACGTGCCGGTCAACAATACCGCCAGCACGCCGAACTACGCCCTGGCGCCGCCGCCGCCTGTCCATGCAAAGCATGGCCAGAAGGAGTGCATCACCGTCTCGGGCGCCAGCTACTGCACCACGCAGTAAAGCCCCTGCGCGGCAGGACTCCGGGCGCGCTTCCGCGGTAAACTGTGATTCCTTGATGCTCCGTCGCGGAGGCGCGGCGACGTGACCGAAGCAGATCTGTACCTGTTGAAGATCGACGCCGTCGCCGGCGAGGGTTGCCGGTACGCGTGCGGCAAGGCAATGCGGTTGCTGGTGGTGTGCCGGGCCGCCTCCTCGGCCGCGGCCGCCGAGGCTGCGCTCACGCCCCTGGCGCTCGGCGGCTGGACCCAGACCCGGATGATCAGCGTGGCGCCGATGGCGGCCGATCCGACGGGCGTGGAGGGCGTGCCCGGCCAGGCGGCGCGCTATGCGATGGCCAACGGCTACGCGATCATCGCCTACCCCTGACGGGTGGTCGGCGCTCCGGGGTGCGACGATCGGGCGCGGCGAAGTGCGACACTGTGACTCGGGCTGCGGGGTCCCCCAAGTCCGCGAATCCATTCATATTCCTGGAATGACCAGTCGTGATCTCAAGACGATTGAGGCCTGGACCGATCTCGTCGGTGACACCCGCGAGGCCGCTGAGGAGGCCAAGGCGAACGGCGAAGGCGAGGCCCTGCGCGCCGACGCCGAGCGCCTCGACACCCTCATCGCATTCTTCAAGGCCACCCTCCCGACCGAATAAGGGAGGCGGCCTCTACCGCCACCTATTGTTCGAGAACGAGCCCGCCTGTGAGGCGCCAATGGCCTTGTTTCCGGAACATATTGCGAACAGAGAACAAACCGGGTACAACGATTCCTCTGGGCGAAAGGGCGGGAAATTCCTTCTCCCCCGCGCGCAGACCGGAATCATGGGTAAGATGGCGGGCAACATGAACAACAACGCGGCGCTGAGGTTGGTGGGAAAAGAAGACGGCGACAAGCAGCGGGCCCTTGAGGCCGCGCTGGCTCAGATCGACCGGGCCTTTGGCAAGGGCGCCGTGATGAAGCTGGGCGAGAAGGGCAAGGTGGTGGAGATCGAATCGACTCCCACCGGCTCACTCGGCCTCGACTTGGCGCTCGGCATCGGCGGTCTTCCCAAGGGCCGGGTGGTGGAGATCTACGGGCCGGAAAGCTCGGGTAAGACAACCCTCGCCCTGCATGTGGTCGCCGAGGTGCAGAAGGCCGGCGGCGTGGCCGCCTTCGTCGACGCCGAGCATGCGCTCGATCCGTCCTACGCCCACAAACTGGGCGTCAATCTCGACGATCTGCTGGTCGCCCAGCCGGACACCGGCGAACAAGCTTTGGAGATTACCGACACCCTGGTCCGCTCCGGGGCCGTGGACGTGGTGGTGATCGACTCGGTGGCGGCGTTGACGCCCCGCGCCGAAATCGAGGGCGAGATGGGCGACTCCCTGCCCGGTCTGCAGGCCCGGTTGATGAGCCAGGCCCTGCGCAAGCTCACCGCCTCAATCTCCAAGACCCAGACCCTGGTCATCTTCATCAACCAGATTCGCATGAAGATCGGGGTGATGTACGGCAGCCCCGAGACGACCACCGGCGGCAACGCCCTGAAGTTCTATGCGTCGGTCAGGCTCGATATCCGTCGGACGGGGTCAGTGAAGCTCCGCGACGAGGTGGTTGGCAACAACGTCCGCGTGAAGGTGGTCAAGAACAAGGTGGCCCCGCCGTTCCGCGAGGTCGAATTCGACATCATGTATGGCGAAGGCATCTCCAAGCTCGGGGAAATCATCGACCTCGGGGTCAAGGCCGGCGTGATCGAGAAGTCCGGCTCGTGGTTCTCGTGGAACAGCCAGAGGATCGGCCAGGGGCGCGATAACGTGCGCGAATTCCTCAAGGCTAATCCGGATATAGCCGCCGCCATCGAGGCCGAGGTCCGCGGCAATTCCACTCGTATCGAGGAAGAGCTGCTGATCGGCCCGGTCGAACCCGGCGAGGACTGACTCGCAGGGAGACGAACGCCAGCTTGACCGGCACTGGCGGAGAGGCGAGTTTGTGTCGCCTCCGCAACAAAAGGGTCCGGTCATGGCGCTCACGGGTCAATGCTTCTGCGGTGCGGTGAAACTGGAGGCGTCCGGCGAGCCGGAGGCCATGGGCTACTGCCATTGCCGCTCATGCCGGTCTTGGTCGGGCGGCCCGGTCAACGCCTTCAGCCTTTGGAAGCCCGAGGCGGTGAAGGTCACCGAGGGCGAAGGCTACGTCGCCACCTATGCCGGATCGCCTCTCAGCGAGCGCAAGTACTGCACGAAGTGCGGAGGTCACCTGATGACCAACCACCCGCCGCTGGGCATGGTCGACGTCTTCGCCGCAACCCTGCCGGACCTCGACTTCCAGCCCGGTGTGCACGTCAATTACGCCGAGACCGTCCTGCCGATGAAGGACGGATTGCCGAAACTGAAGGATTTCCCGGAGGCCTTCGGCGGCTCAGGCGAGGCGGTCCCGGAGTAGCGCTTCTCTTCCCCCCGCATCGGGGGGAAGTGGCCCGATGGGTCGAAGGGGGGACGGAAACGCCGGCGCTGCCGATCCCCCATCCCCCGCGGCGCGGGGACTTCCCCCTTGTGAAGGGGGAAGAGAGGTCCTTCAGCGTTCCAGCTTGGCGTCGCTCTGGCGCATGCGCGCTCGCACCGTGAAGACCCCGTCTCCGACCAGGAACCCCGAACGGGCGAAGAGGCGTCCTGCCTGCCAGTTGGAAAGACCCAGTTCCGGCCGCCCAAGCGCGTACTGACCATCCACCCAGCGGGTGAAGCCGTCGCCGACAAAGGCCGCCTCGACGCCCTCGTAGAACCTCTGCTGAGCGGCTGAGTCATCTGAAATCAGGCAGGCGATGAACCTGGGACTGTCGCTGTTGAAGCGGGCAATCGCCTCGTCCAGGTCCTCCACCACCGAGAGCCAGACTTCGGGCGTCGACTCCCATTCCCACTCGTGGCCGAGATCGGGTGCGGGGTGGGCGGTGATGAAAGGCTCCATCCCGTCGCCATCTGCGCGGCGAATGCGGACCTCATGTTCGCGCCAGGTCGCCGGGAGAAGCGCCAGATCCTTCTCCGGGACATGGAGCCGGGCTCCGTGTCCCAGGGTCTCGCCGACCTGCGAAAGGGTCTGCGCAAACAACGGCGCAAGCTCGGCCGCGCGCGAGCGGACCAGGCAGCATACGTTCAGGGTGTTGCAGACCTTTCGATCGAGCGACCGGGAGACCACGGCTGCGAACCGGCCGGCGTCGGCGTCGACATCGGCCACCAGCCAGGCGCCGCCGGCCCCGTGCAGGCTCACCGGCAGGCCCGACTGGCGGGCGATCCCGCCGAGCTGCCGTGTCGCCTCGCCCGAGCCGCGGACCACCGCCAGAGCCAGGCGCGGATCGCGGAAGAGGGCCCAGCCTGCGGCCCGGTCAGGGTGGTCGATCAGAGAGACCGCGCCCTCGGGCAAGCCGCTTACCCGGAGCGCCGGTCCCAGAGCCGCATCGACAATAGTCCGGGCCGTGCCGAGAGCATCGGCGCCGATCCTCAAGACCGCGGTGTTGCCCCCCCGCAGGACTCCGGCGGCGTCCACCAGCACATTCGGCCGGCCCTCGAAGACGAAGCCAACGACGCCCAGCGGGGCCGTCTCCAGGTCCATATTCCAGCCCTGGTGGGTCGTCTGACCGACGACGCGGCCGCGGGAAGGCCGGGCGTCGCGCCAGCCGTCGAGCCCGGCGATCATCTCGGCTCGCATCTTCGCGCTCACCTCCAGCCGCGTGGTGGAGCGGCCGGCGCCGCGGGCCGTGGCCACGTCCGCCTCGTTGGCGTCGGCGATTTCGGCCCAGACGGCGTCGTCCGCCAGACGTCCGGCGAAGGCGGCGAAGAAGCGGGTGATGTCCTTGTCGCCGGTCCTGGCGAGGCGCCGGAAAGCGCCGGAGGCCTCGTCAACGGCCGCCTGGGCTGCATCCGCCGCCGCTTGCGGAATGAGCAGCAGATCGCCGCTTCCCTGGTCGACGATCAGACGATCGCCTGGCTGGAAAGCGCGGGCCAGGGCCTCATCGACCAGGCTGACCTGATCGCCGCCCCAGGGGATCGCCATGCCGGCCGTCAGCCGCTCGAGCTTCATGGGCGGGCTTTAGCCCACTGCCCGCGACCACGCCAACCGCCTCACCGATTGCCTCGATGGGGGCGGCGCACTAAGGCGCAGGGAAAGGACAGGAGGAAGCTGCCGCCATGAAGACCCGCGCCGCCATCGCCTGGAAGGCCGGAGAGCCGCTTGCCATCGAAACCGTCGACCTGGAGGGCCCGCGCGCCGGCGAGGTTCTGGTGGAGGTGAAGGCCACCGGCATCTGCCACACCGACGAGTTCACGCGGTCCGGCGGAGATCCCGAGGGCCTCTTCCCATCCATCCTCGGCCACGAAGGGGCCGGCGTCGTGTTGGAAGTCGGCGCCGGCGTGACGACCGTGAAGGCGGGCGACCACGTCATCCCGCTCTACACGCCCGAGTGCCGGCAATGTAAGTCGTGCCTGTCGCGGCGGACCAACCTCTGCACGGCCATTCGCGGCACCCAGGGCCAGGGCCTGATGCCGGACGGCTCGAGCCGGTTCTCGATCGGCGGCGAGAAGCTCTTTCACTACATGGGCTGTTCGACCTTCGCCAACCACACCGTCCTGCCGGAGATCGCGGTGGCCAAGGTGCGTGAGGACGCCCCCTTCGACAAGATTTGCTACATCGGCTGTGGCGTCACTACGGGGGTCGGCGCGGTCATCTGGACAGCCAAAGTCTGGCCGGGCGCCAACGTGGTCGTGTTCGGCCTGGGCGGCATCGGTCTCAATGTCATCCAGGGCGCGCGCATGGCCGGGGCCGACAAGATCATCGGCGTCGATCTCAATCCGGAACGCGAGGCGATGGGCCGCCGGTTCGGCACGACCCACTTCGTCAATCCGGACGCGGTCGGCCGCGACAAGGTGGTCCAGGCCCTGATCGACCTCACCGGCGGCGGGGCGGACTTTTCCTTCGAATGCATCGGCAATGTCGCGACCATGCGCCAGGCGCTGGAATGCTGCCACCGCGGCTGGGGCGAGAGCGTCATCATCGGCGTCGCCGGCTCCGGCCAGGAGATCGCCACCCGGCCGTTCCAGCTGGTCACCGGCCGGGTCTGGCGGGGCACCGCCTTCGGCGGCGCGCGCGGCCGCACCGACGTCCCGCGCATCGTCGATTGGTACATGGAGGGCAAGCTCGACATCGACAGCCTGATCACCCACACGCTGAAGTTGGAGGATATCAACCGCGGCTTCGACCTGATGCACGCCGGCGAGAGCATCCGCTCGGTCGTCGTTTACTAGGGTTCCGCTGGTGGCGACCCGCATCGCCCTGCTGCGGGGCGTCAATCTGGGCGTGAATCGACGCGTGGCGATGGCCGACGTGCGCCGCGTCCTCGCCGAAGCGGGCTTCGGCGAGGTCCGCAGTCTGCTGCAGAGCGGCAATCTGGTCTTCGAAGCCGCCAAGGAGGCGGACGCCGCGATTGAGACGGCGGTTGAACGGGCGCTGCTGGACGGTCTGGGACTGACCACCGAGGTTGTGGTCCGCACGCCCGCGGAATGGCGGGCGATGATCGCCGCTAATCCTTATCCCGAGGAGGCGAAGAGCGATCCCGGCCGGCTGGTGGCCATGGCCATGAAGACCTCGCCGCAGAAAGACGCTGAGGCGCAAGTCAACGCCATCGAGGGGCCGGAACGGGCGCGCGTGATCGGCCGCGAGGCGTTCATCTACTATCCCGACGGTCAGGCCGACACCAAGGTGGCGGGCGGCAGGCTCGACAAGGCGATGGGCGCGCGCGGCACGGCGCGAAACTGGAATACCGTGCTCAAGCTCGCGGATCTGGCCGGCTCCTGATCCCCCGGCCGCCTTTCTGTCCCGGACGCGATATGGTCTAGTCCGGGCACACCTTTGGGGGCTTCCGGTCGAACCGGCGCGTCGTGACCTCGCCTGAAGAAAGTTTTGAGACGCGGCTGGCGCCGGCGAGCGACGCGCCGCTGGAACCTCGTCTCAAATCTCGCTGGCGGCCGGCGGCGATCATGCACGGACCGCTGGGCCTCGCCGCCTGGCTGCGCAGCCGGATCCGCGCCAGCGAACTCCTGCTTGTCGTGGTGGCGGTTGGAGTGGGCGCGGGCGCCGGCGCCCTTTCCGCTCTGGTCAGCGCCTCGGCGCATTGGCTGCAGGCGTTCCTCTTTGGCCTGCGGCCGGGCGAGCGCCTGTCTGCGGCCGATCACCTGGCGCCACTGCGTGCGCTCGCCCTGCCCGCCGGGGGGCTGGTTCTGGGCCTCGTCACCTGGGCTTGGACGCGGCGGCGCCCGAAATCCCCGGTCGACCCGGTCGAGGCCAACGCCCTGCACGGCGGCCGGATGTCGGTCCGCGACAGCGTTTTCGTGGGCGTCCAGAGCGTCATTTCCAACGGCTTCGGCGCATCGGTCGGCCTGGAGGCGGCCTACGCCCAGCTGGGCGCCGGTCTTGGATCGCGGATCGGTCAGGCCCTGAACCTGAGGCGCAGCGACCTTCGCGCCTTCGTCGGCGCGGGCGCGGGCGCGGGAATCGCCGCGGCGTTCGGCGCGCCGCTGACCGGCGCCTTCTACGCCTTCGAGATCATCATCGGCTCCTACACCGTCGTGAACATCGCCGCGGTGGTGGCCGCGGCCATCGCCGCCACGTGGGTGAGCCGGGCCTTGGCGATCGAGCCGACCGTCCTCAAGACCGGCGTCAGCGATTCCCTGACCGCCGCGCACTACCTGCTGTTCAGCGGGGTAGGGGTCGTCAGCGCCGTCATCGGCGTGACGATCATGCGTCTGGTGGCGTTCACCGAAGGTCG
>DASXBY010000015.1:0-1736 GCA_036491455.1 Caulobacteraceae bacterium | reverse complement strand
AAGGCGCCCATGCGCCAGGACAGTTTCGACGTCATTGGGACCCCCGCGGGATGTTCTTTGTTGGCGGCGAATGTCCTATCCGTCCGCAGGGCCGTCAAGGCTCTGTGATCACAATTCCGAGCGCCCAGGCTGGCGCCTTGCGGGCTATCAGGCTATGCTATCGATCCAAGCAAAATGACAAAAAGGATCGCTGGCGTCGCCGCCATTTGGCGCGCCTGTGCATGCCGACTGCCGAACCGTCCAAGGACCTGAAGCGCTGCGCCCGCCCTAGCTCGGCGGGTGCGCTTCCGCGTGTTCTCTATTCAACCCGCCCTGCAAACTTTCCCCGATAAGCCCATGGCCAAGAAGAAAAAGCTGTCCGATCCAGCTCCGACGCCGATCACCAGCGTAGCCGAGGCGCGCGCCTGGGCGACGGCCCGGGGCGTCACCGAGGTTGAATGCCTAGTGCCCGATCTCGCCGGCGTGCCGCGCGGCAAGATCATGCCGGCCGTCAAGTTCTTCGAGGACATCGGCATGTCCCTGCCTTCGTCCATCTTCATGCAGACGATCTCCGGCGAGTATCCCGAGGAGGATGAGGACTTCCGCTACGACCCCTCCGACGGCGACATCGAGCTGCGTCCTGACCTGACCACCATGACCCTCGTGCCGTGGGCGCCCGAGCCAACGGCGCAGGTGATCCATGACGCGGTGTTCCACGACGGACGCTCGGTCGAGATCGCGCCACGGCAGCTTTTGCAACGCGTGGTCGGCCTCTATCGCGAGCACGGCTGGGTCCCATCAGTGGCGCCGGAGCTTGAGTTCTACCTGGTCAAGCGCAACACCGATCCGGACTACCCGCTTGAGCCGCCGATCGGTCGTTCAGGCCGGGCGGAAGCCGGCCGCCGTTCCTATTCGATCAGCGCCGTCAATGAGTTCGACAATATTTTCGAGGACATCTACGCCTTCGCCGAGGCCCAGGACCTGGAGGTCGACACCCTTATCCACGAGGAGGGGGCGGCGCAGATGGAGATCAACCTCCGACACGGCGACCCGGTGGCCCTGGCCGACCAGGTATTCCTCCTGAAGCGGACCATCCGCGAGGCGGCCCTGGCGCACGACATCTATGCGACCTTCATGGCCAAGCCGATCGCCCACGAACCGGGCAGCGCCATGCACATCCACCAGTCCGTGCAGACCGCCGACTCGGGCCGAAACATCTTCACCGACAAGGGCGACAGGCCCTCGGCCGCCTTCTTCAATTTCATCGCCGGCCAGCAGCGGTACCTGCCGGCGGCGACGTGCATGATCGCGCCCTACGTCAATTCATACCGGCGTCTGGTGAAGGGCCATTCGGCCCCTGTGAACGTCGCCTGGGGCTACGACAATCGCACCACGGGCCTGAGAGTCCCGCCGTCCCAGCCCGACAACCGGCGGGTAGAGAACCGGGTCCCCTCCTCCGACGCCAACCCCTATCTCGCCCTGGCGGCGTCGCTCGCTTGCGGCTGGCTGGGCCTGACACGAAAGCTTGCGCCATCGGAGCCGACCCAGGGCAACTCCCGGGGCGACGACCATGAGCTGCCGGTGGGCCAGCTGGAGGCCGTTGATCTTTTCGAGTCGTGCGAGGAGTTGACCGAGGTCTTCGGGCGCACCTTCGTCACCACGTTCGCCGCGGTGAAGAGAGCCGAGTTCGCCACCTTCATGCGTGTGATCAGCCCCTGGGAGCGCGAGTTCCTGCTGCTGAACGTGTAGGACGCTCC
>DASXBY010000014.1:0-22800 GCA_036491455.1 Caulobacteraceae bacterium | reverse complement strand
CGGGAAACCGTCTCACCGCCCACGTCGTAGGTTCGTCGCGCCGGTCTGGCCTCACAGACCATGTGTCCGCCGCCGTCGGTGATCGCGATCTGGGCCTCCTCGGCGTCGTAGTTCGGCCCGGGCCGTACGGCGACCGCGCCGAGCTTCAGATGGTAGGCGCCCAGCGCAATGGAATCGCCAGCTCTCAGAACCTGGGCGGCTTCTACCCGCCAGCCGGTTTCGAACGCCGCGCCCATGGCGAAGAGGCCAATTCCAATATGGGCCAGCGTCATCCCCCAGGCGCCGCGGGGCAGGGCGCCCAGACGCCGGCCGCTTTCCGGCAGGGGCGCGCGCAGAAGCTTGAGACGGCCGGCCGCTTCTTCAAGAGTGCCGGCGATGACCCAGATGCCGAAGGCGAGCCCCAGGCTGGCGATAGCGCGCCGGGGGCTGATCAGAACGAGGGCCGCAACGCCCACAGCCAGGGCCGCCACGCCCGGCCAGATGAGTCGTTTCGCGGCCCCAGCCGCTTGTCCTCGCTTCCAGGCCAGCAAGGGTCCGAACGGCAGAAGCAGGAAGGCGACTGCCATCAACGGCCCGACCACAGTGTCGTAATAGGGCGCGCCAACGCCGCCCTGACGGCCCATCGCTTCGAGCAGCAACGGCCACAGAGTTCCCAGGAGCACGGTCGAAGCCACCGCCGCCAGGATGACGTTGTTGATCACCAGCGCGCTCTCGCGGCTAACCGGCGCAAACACCTGGGTGTCCTTCAACAACGGACCTCGCCAGGCGAACAGGGCGAAGCCGGAACCTGCGGCGGTCCCGAGGATGCCAAGCAGCAGAAGGCCCCGGCGCGGATCGACAGCGAAGGCGTGCACCGATGTCAGGACGCCGGAGCGCACCAGAAAGGCGCCCAGCATGGAGAGTGTGAAGGCGCCGATGGCCAGGAAGGTCGTCCATGCCGCGAGCGCGCCGCGCTTTTCAGTGACGATAGCCGAGTGGAGCAAAGCCGTGGCTATCAGCCAGGGCATCAGGCTGGCGTTCTCGACGGGATCCCAAAACCACCAGCCTCCCCAGCCAAGCTCGTAGTAGGCCCAAAAGGAGCCCAAGGTGATGCCAACGGTAAGAAAGCTCCAGGCTGTGAGGGTCCAGGGCCGGACCCAACGGGCCCACGCGGCGTCGACCCGACCCTCCACGAGGCCGGCCAGCGCCAGCGAGAAGACTACCGAAAGACCGACGTAGCCGGCGTAGAGGAACGGCGGATGAGCCGCCAGCGCAGGATCCTGCAGCAGCGGATTGAGCGATCGCCCCTCCACCGGCGGCAATGCAATCCGCATGAGCGGATTGGAGGCGAACACCATGTAGCCAATAAATAGAACCCCGAGGCTTCCCTGAACGCCCACCGCCGTCGCCTTGAGGCTCCAGGGGAGCGCCTTGGCCAACGACAAAACCGCGCCGTAGGCGGTGAGCATGAGGCACCACAGTAGGATCGATCCCTCGTGACTGCCCCAGGCGCCAGCGATTTTGTAGATCAGCGGTTTTTCGGTGTGAGAATTCTGAGCCACGTTGGCCACCGAGAAATCCGAGGTAACGAACGCCCAGATCAGCGCCGCATAGCCAAACGCCACGCAGCCGAAGGCCGCGATGGCGGCGCCTTCTCCGCAGCCGGTAAGGGTTGCATCGCGTCGCGCCCGGCCGGCAAAGGAAAGGATCGTCTGGGCCAGCGAAACGCTGAACGCGAGGATAAGGGCGAAGGCCCCCAGTTCGGCCGTCATGTCGGACCGCCCTGGTCGTAACTCGGCGTCACGCCGGCGCCGCGCCATTCACCCCGCGCCTTGAGCGCGCGGCTAAGCTCTCGCGGCATATAACGCTCGTCGTGCTTGGCGAGGATGCTGGAGGCGACGAACACACCGCGACCGTCAAAGGCGCCGATCGCCACCACGCCCTGCCCCTCGCGGAAAAGGTCCGGCAAATCCCCGCGGAAGACGACCGGCGCATGGGCGGTGCGATCGGAGACGACGAAACGGACGGCGCCGTCCGGCGCCTTGGCGACGGATCCCCTGTCCACGAGACCGCCAAGCTGGATGGCCTGGCCTGCCCGCACGTGGGCCGCTTCAGCCTGAGCCGGCGTGTAGAAATAGGAGATGGAGTTGCGCAGGCCATAGAGGGTCAGTCCCGCCGCCAGCGCCAGGATCGGCGCCGCCGCCGCCACCACCAACAGGCGCCGCCGCGCGGTCCGTGACTTCGGAATCCATGTCATCAGCGGTTTCCCGCGCCCATTGGCGGCGCCTTGGCCGCGTCGGCCAAGGCGGCCAGCTCGTCCGGCCGCCCGGCGTAGCGCTTGCGGGCCGTTGCCAAAGCCCCATCACGCCCCGCATCGTCGCCCAGCACGGCGTAGGCGCGGACGAGCCGCACCCAGCCGTCCGGATCGTCTGGATGAGCTGCAAGGCGTGCCGCCAGGCTGTCGACCATGCCACGGATTGCCCCCGTCATGTCTGAAGCAGGCGGCGTCGCCTCCGCCGCCGCAGGCTCGGTCAGTCGCCCGTTCCGCTCCGTCGCGGCGATCTCAGACGCCAGCGCCGCTCGCCGCGCATCGTTCGCCGGCAGGTCAACCAGGAGCGCGCGCCATCGAGTGAGACCGCCCGCCACATCGCCGTCGCTAATCGCCGCCTTGGCGAGGTAGTATCGGGCAGCGGCCTGATGTGAATCCGCCGCGTAGGCCCGCCTGAAAAGCGCCTGGGCCTCGGGAGTCACCGTCCCGCCGCCCTGAAGCACCTTCACCTCGCCCAGCATTGCGGCGAGGTCTGCATCGGCCGGTTCGATAATCAGCGCCCGGCGGAGGGCGTGGGCCGCGCCGTCCGCATCGCCCAGACTGAGATCCAGGGCCGCGAGTTTTCGCAGCGGCGTTGGATCGCCCGGCCGACGATCGGCGATCGCCTCGAGGGTGGCGGCCAGGGCGTCAGGCGGGGCGTCTTCCGGATGAGCCTGCCACCCGGCCAGGCGTTGGGCGAAGGGCTGATCCGGCAGGTTTGGCGACCCGATCAGTGCATAGATGCCGACGGCGAAGATGGCGACTGCGCTCGCGGCGGCAAGTGATGCTCCGCGACCAAGGCTCGCATGGATCTGCGGCGCGGGTTGGTCAGAGGCCCCGATCAGGCGTCTTGCCGCCTCGGCCCGCAGCTGGCGGCGATCGTCGGGCGCCAGCAGGTCGCGATCGGCCAGCTCGTCGATCTCGCCAATCGCGCGGCGATAGACCTCGATCTGGGGATCGACGCGTGACGCGACTCGAGCGCCTTGGGCGGCGCGGCCAAGCATTAGCGCGGCCGCACCCGCCGCCAGGACAGCGGCAGCGGCCCAGAAGCCGATCATGGCGCCCTGTTAGTGGAAATGGCGAGCGCCTGCGAGTGCGCTCTCAATTCACTCCGCGCGGCAGGCATATTTCGACTTCGAGCCCGCCCAGGCGCGACGCGCCCAGCTCAATCGAACCGTTATAGGCGCGGGCGAGTTCGTCGACGATGGAAAGCCCGAGGCCCGATCCAGGCGAACTTTCGTCCAGCCGCTCGCCGCGGCGCAGGACTTTTTCCCGCAGCTCCGGCGCAAGGCCCGGTCCGTCGTCCTCGACGGTTAGGGTGAAGACCGGCGCTTCAGGCTTGGCTGCGGCGGTCACGCGGACACGCCGCTCGGCCCATTTGCAGGCATTCTCCATGACGTTTCCGGCGATCTCCAGCAGGTCCTGGCGTTCGCCGACAAACATCAGTCGGTCGGGGCACTCGATGCGTATTTCGCCGATCTTGTCTCGGAATATTCGCTCGAGAGCGCGCGCCAGTTCCTCGATCACCGGTCCGACTTCGGTTCTCTGCCCGTGACCCTGGGTGCGAGCTGCGGCCCTCGCTCGCCGCAACTGATAGTCGACCTGCTGGCTCATGATCCGCGCCTGCCGCGCAACGACATTGGCGAGTTCGCCGCCGTTCTGGCTGGCTTCGGCCATGATCACAGACAGCGGAGTTTTGAGCGCGTGGGCGAGATTGCCGACATGCGTCCGCTGACGCTCGACCACTTGTTGGTTGTGGGCGACCAGCGCGTTGAGTTCGGCGGCCAGGGGCTCGAGTTCGGTCGGATAGACTTTCTCGAGCCGCTCCAATTTGCCGGTTCGCACGTCAGCGACCTCGCGGCGCAATGCGAAGAGGGGCTGGAGCCCCACGCGGACCTGGATGATCACGGCGAGGATCAGGCCTATTCCCAGGATCCCCAAGGCGACGGCGATGGTGGTGACGAAGGTCCGTACGTCTCGGTTCACCGGAGTGCGGTCCTCGGCGGCCATGAACACCACCGGCTGGGCGTAGCCCTCGACCCGAGCCTGCAAAGCGTCCACCCGCAGCGGCTGATCGAGCGGGCCCGGCGTATCATAGAAGATCGACTGGCCTTCAGGCTTGGCCAAAGCGGCCACGCCCTGCGGCGGCGGCGGCAGCGTCCGATCCCACAGCGAGCGCGAGCGCGCCAACGCCTTCAGGCCACTGGCCCGGTCCGGCGTGGCGATTTCCCAGTATTCCCCGGAATAGGCGCGCTGCTCGCGCGGATCGACCGCCGCCGGCGGCGTTACCTGACCGCCCTCGGTGGAGGTTCCAGCGAGCAGTCCGTCGACGGTTTCGCCAAGCTCATCGTCGAAGCGTGTCGTCGCGGTGTGGCTGAAGAAGAGGGACAGCGACAGTCCGGCCACGACCAATACGACCAGGCTCCAGGCGGCCGCCAGCAGCACCAGGCGCCGGACGAGCGACGGCGCCATCGGCCTGGCGATCCTCACGCCTCGTTCGCCTCGCCCTCGAGCGCGACCAAACGGTAGCCCAGGCCGCGAACGGTCTCGACCCGGTCGGCCCCGATCTTCTTGCGCAGCCGACCGATGAAAACCTCGATGGTGTTGGAATCGCGGTCGAAATCCTGATCATACAGATGTTCGACGAGTTCCGTCCGGCTGATGACCCTGCCCTGGTGCATCATCAGATAGTGAAGCATCCGGTATTCGAGCGAAGTTAGGCGCACAGGTTCGCCGCCGACCGAAGCCCTGGCGGCGCGCGGATCGAGGCGCAGGGCGCCACAGGCGAGATTTGGTGCGGCGTGGCCGGCGGAGCGGCGCAACAGGGCGCGCAGGCGAGCGAGCAGCTCCTCGGTGTGGAACGGCTTGGTCAGGTAGTCATCCGCCCCGGCGTCAAAGCCAGCCACTTTTTCGCTCCATGAGCCCCGCGCCGTAAGGATCAGCACGGGCGTGGCGACGTGGCCGCGACGCCAGCTTTCCAGCACCGACGCGCCGTCTACCTTCGGGAGGCCCAGATCAAGGACGATCGCATCATAGGGCTCGGTTTCGCCGAGAAACCCAGCCTCTTCGCCGTCGGCGGCGTGGTCGACGGCATAGCCGGCGTCAGCCAGCGCCCGCCGAAGCTGGCGAGACAGGTCCGGATCGTCCTCCACCAACAGAATGCGCACGCGGGCTCCCCTATCTGCCGGGCAGGATAGCGCCGGTCGTAGCGTCAACGTAGTAGTCCATCCGACGACCTTGCGCCGTCATCCAGCGCACACGATAGACAAGTCTCGGGCCCATATATTCAAGCCCGGCGTCGAGCTGACGCCCCGGCGTGACCCGGCGGATGTTCTCAATGACTCGGCCAAGCGGCGCTAGTTGACCCTGGCGCACACCTTGTCGAAGGAAGTCTTCCTGGTTGCGCCACCGGCCGCCCATGGCCGGCTCGCCGGTCCGATATGGGCCGTTATAGGGGGGATAAGCCGGGGGTGGAGCGCCCCGTTGCTGCGGATAGGCTGGCGGAGGGTAGCGTCCCCCGGGATAGCCCTGGAATCCTGGGCGATAGCCGTGACCCCCACCTTCGGGGCCAGGAGGGCCGAAAAAGCCGCGGCCGCCACCGCCCATGGAAGGGTGTCCGCGCTCCAGATGCTGCTGGGCGTGTCCTGAAAATGCGACAGCGATCACCGCCGTCGCCAATAGGGCGCGCAAACTTTTCACACCAGAGGACTAAGCGCGGCGGCCTGAACGGGGACTGAACATGCGCCGAAATGGCGTTTTCGTCATCTTAATCTGATCCTTGCGCAAAGCTCAGGAACGCTGGCGAGGCAGATAAGGTCGATCTCGCCGCCATTCTTCGGCGAACTCCTCGAGTTTCGAATCCGGGCTCTCAGGAAGGGTTACGACAAGCCGGGCAAGCAGATCCCCGCGTCGACCTTTGCTATCGGCGAGGCCGCGCTTTCGAAGCCTGAGCACCGACCCGGTATTTGACCCCTTAGGAACATTCAGCGTCACTGGACCGTCCGGCGTAGGCGCCTGGACCTTTCCGCCAAGGACGGCGTCGGGCACGGTGATCGGCACGTCCATAGTGAGGTTCTCGCCTTCGCGTCGGAACCGTGGGTGTGGCCGGATGACGATCTCGATCAGGGCATCCCCAGAGCCGGCGCGGCCCGGCGAGCCCTGGTCTTTCAATCTCAGAACCTGGCCGTCTGAGGCCCCGACCGGGATGGTGACTTCGAGCACACGTCCGTCGCTGAACGAGATCCGCCTCTTGCCGCCTTTTACCGCTTCTTCGAGGTCGATCTCCACCCGGGCCTTCACATTGGCGCCGCGGGAGGCGAATCCGCCCCGCCGTCCCCCGCCACCGAAGAGATCACCCAGGATGTCCGAGAAATCGATGTTGTCGAATTCGGTCCCCCGCATCCCTGCGCCTGATCCCGCGCCTTGGCCGAACGGGTTGCCGGTGAAACCGCGCATGGTCTCGCGACCGTCGGCGTCGATATCGCCGGCGTCGAATTTGCGCCGCTTGTCCGGATCGCCGAGCAGGTCAAACGCGGCGCTCAGCCGCTTGAACTTCTCCTCTGCGGTCTTGTCGCCCGGATTGGCGTCAGGGTGATGCTGCTTGGCGAGCTTGCGAAATGCCTTGCGTATGTCGTCGGCTGAGGCCGATCGGGGCACTCCCAGTTCTTTGTACGGATCTTGCGCCAAGTCGTTCTATTCCTTCACTCGTCGCCTGAGTTAGAGCCTCGGGCGCGGGGCGCAAGTGTGCCCACTCCACGCTCGATCATCAGGTCCGGCGCCATGAAATCCAGTGCATCCTCCGGATCGGCGAGCGTATCCTCGCTGATCGTCTCGTTGCGAATAGAGACGCCGGCCTTGTGAACACTCTCAGGATCGCCGCTTACCAAGGGGTGCCAGGACGCCAGGCCGCGTCCTTCGGCCAGCCGCCTATAGGCGCAACTCTTGGGCATCCACGGCAAAGCCTTCACGTTGCCCGGAGTGAGCTTGATGCAGTCGGGAACGAATTCGCGGCGGTTTTCGTAGTCGCGGCAGCGACAGGCATGCCCATCGAACAGGCGGCAGGCGACGCGAGTCGGGGTTATGACTCCCGTGTCCTCGTCTTCGTAACGAATGAGGCAACATAAGCCGCATCCGTCGCACAGGCTCTCCCATTCGGAGACCGACATCTGCGCCAGGGTCTTGGTTCGCCAAAAGGGCTCGGCCGGCATCACGCCTTCTCCTAGACCCTGGAACGGCCGGCTGTCAGGAACAAAGCCGAGCGAGCGGTACCGTATGGCGATCGTGGCGGAGGCGGAGCTAATCTCGCGCCGGGGCTCAGGTTTTCCGGAGTTGAAACGCAAATTGATCCGCTTCGAAGCCGATCGTTTCGGTCAAGTTCCAATGATCGCCATCAGCCAATGTTCTTAGCAAAGGATCGCCATCCGGCGATTCATCGCAGGAGGTAAGACATGAATCTTGTCCCGTTTGGCCGCGAAAACGGTGCGCCTGCGCGCCGGGATCTCGGCTTCAACACATTGCAGCGTGAGATCGATCGGGTGTTCGACAGCTTTGCTCGGAACATTCCGGTTTGGGGCGGGCATTCGACCGCCGCCTCCAACTGGGCCTATCCCAACATCGATGTCGTCGAGTCCGACAAGGAAATCGAGATCACCTGCGAGCTGCCCGGCATGGAGGAGAGCGACGTCAATCTGTCTCTTGCCGACGGCGTTCTGACGATCAAAGGCGAGAAACAGGCGACGAAAGAGGAGAAGGGAAAATCTTACCAGCTCCTTGAGCGCACTTATGGCTCCTTCTCAAGGTCCATTCCACTGCCGACCAATCTCGAAGCCGACAGCGTCAGGGCCAGCATGGACAAGGGACTTTTGAAGGTGAAGGTGGCCAAACCGAAGTCCGCCGCCCCTCACCAGATCGAGATCAAGCACGCCAACTAGAATCCCGACGTCGGGTGGACGAAAGGCGGCGCGACGGCTTCGGTCGCCGCGCCGCCCTCGTCCGTGCCGTGCCTCGCATTGAAGAAGCCGGTCGCTAGGCCGACAAGGCTCTGCAGCCACACGCCAATTGATCCATTGCGCCCGCTGATGGATTGTCGCCGTCGATGGCGCCGCCCATTCTCGCGCTGCGTGACGTCGGTCTCGCCGACGGTCCGGCCATGCTGTTCGAGGACGTCAACCTGGCGCTCGGGCGGGGTGAGCGCGTCTGCCTGGTTGGCCGTAATGGCACCGGCAAGTCGACCCTATTGCGATTGCTTCTGGGCGAAATCGAACCTGACGCGGGCGAAAGGGTCACGACGCCAGGGCTCTCCATCGCCCTGGTGGCGCAGGAGCCGGTCATCACTGGCCAGACGCTTCAGGCCTGGGCGGAAGCGGGCGGGGCCGCGCCGCACCTTGCCAGAGCCGCGCTTGAATCTCTTGGGCTCGACCCGACCGGCCCGACCGGTACCCTGTCGGGTGGCGAGACGCGCCGCGCCGCTCTTGCGCGCGCCTTCGCTCAAGAGCCGGACGTTCTTCTGCTCGACGAACCCACCAATCATCTCGACATCCTGGCCATCGAAGCCCTGGAGGCGCGCCTCAGGCGTCAGCGCGCGGCGCTCTTGCTGGTCAGCCACGACCGGGCGTTCCTGGAAGCCGTGAGCGAGCGCTGCTTTTGGCTGGAGCGCGGTCGGCTGCGACGCCTCGACGCGTCGTTCTCGGGTTTCGAGACCTGGGCGGAGAAGATCCTGGCGGCGGAGGACGAAGCCCAACGTCGTTTGGCAAAGGCCGTCGAGCGCGAGGAGCGCTGGCTCGCCTTCGGCGTCACAGCGCGGCGGGCGCGCAACGAAGGTCGCCGCCGGCGGCTGCAGGCGCTGCGGGCGGACAAGGCCCAGCGCATGGCGGGCGGCCGCGGCGACGCGAGACTCGCCGCGTCTCCATCGGCAAGGTCTGGCGCCCTGGTGATCGAAGCCAAAGGGATATCCAAGACCTTCGGTGGGCGCCAGTTGGTGGACAACTTCTCGACCCGGATCTTGCGAGGCGAGAAAGTGGCGATCCTCGGTCCGAATGGCGCGGGCAAGACCACGCTGGTCAACCTGCTGCTGCGCCGCATCAACCCGGATTCCGGCGAGGTCAGGCTCGGCGCCTCCCTTGAGCTCGCCTTCGCCAGCCAGAGCCGCGTCGAGCTTGCGCCTGAAAGGACGCTCATGGAGATCCTCACGCCAACCGGCGGAGATCAGATTTTGGTTCGCGGCCGGCCAAGGCACGTGGCCAGCTACGCCGCTGACTTCCTGTTCCGCGCCGAGCAGCTTCGCCAGCCGGTGCGGAGCCTATCGGGCGGCGAGCGTGGCCGGTTGCTTTTGGCCCTGGCGCTGGCGAAACCGTCGAACCTTCTTGTGCTCGACGAGCCGACCAACGACCTGGACATGGAGACATTGACCCTGCTCGAGGACCTGCTGGCCGACTACGAGGGGACCGTGATCCTGGTCAGCCACGACCGGGACTTTGTCGAGCGCCTGGCCACCTCGACGATCGCCCTCGACGGCCGGGGCGGGGTGGTGGAGACGCCGGGTGGCTGGCGCGATTTCGTTTTGCAGAATCCAGGATTCTTCGACCCGCCGGCCGAAGTCGCGGGTCCACGGCGGGCGACTCCCGAGC
The DNA here is from genome assembly GCA_036491455.1 of Caulobacteraceae bacterium. Classification (GTDB taxonomy): domain Bacteria; phylum Pseudomonadota; class Alphaproteobacteria; order Caulobacterales; family Caulobacteraceae; genus Acaudatibacter. The sequence continues at coordinate 12,888 of DASXBY010000014.1, read as the reverse complement.
GGTCAAGGCCAAAGGCTGTCAAGCTCTCCTACCGCGACCAGCGCCGGCTCGAGGAATTGGAGGCCGAGATTCCGCGGCTCGCGGACCGGATTGCAGCGCTCGAGAGGCTGCTCGCCGACCCGGACCTCTATGGGCGAGACCCGGCCGCCTTCGAGCGCGCCACCAGCGAACTTTCAGGCTCCCGCCACGCGCTCTCAAGCGCCGAAGACACCTGGCTTGGGTTGGAAAGCCGGCGCGAAGCGCTCGCCCTTGGCGCGGGCGAAGGCGCGCCCTAACGTCCAGCGTATGAAGCTAAGCCTGATCCGGTCCTTGGCCGTGACCCTTCTGGTCGCCGCCTGTTCCCCGCAAAGGCCGTCATCGGAAGGCAAGGTGCAGATCCGCTTCGCTACCGACTGGCGGGCTGAGGCCGAACAGGGCGGTTATTACGAAGCCCTCGCCGAGGGCGAATATGCCAAGCGTGGCCTCGACGTGACTTTCATTCCCGGCGGCCCGGGGGTGAACGTGCCCCAGCTGGTGGCCTCCGGCGCGGCCGAGATGGGCATCGGCTCCAACAGCTTCATCGTCATGAATCTCGCCGCCCAAAAGGCGCCGGTGAAGGCTGTCGCCGCGTTCATGCAGAAGGACCCCCAGGTGCTCCTCGCCCATCCGGACGCGGGCATTCATTCCATGGCCGACATGAAAGGCCATCCGATCCTGCTGTCGGACGCCTCGATCTCGGCCTTCTGGGTGTGGCTCAAGGCCAAGTACGGCTTCACCGACGACCAGGTGCGCAAGTACGCCTTCAGCAACGCCCCGTTTCTGTCCGACAAGCGCCTCGTTCAGGAAGGCTATGTCACGAGCGAGCCCTACACGATCGAGAAGCAGGGCCATCTGAAGCCGGAAGTCTTCCTGCTCGCGGACGAAGGCTACCCCGGCTACGCCAGCATGGTCATTGTCACGGACCGCTTCATCGCCTCCGATCCGAAGGCCGTGCGCGCCTTCGTCGAAGCCAGCGCCAAGGGCTGGCATGATTATCTGCACGGCGATCCAGGACCCGCCGATCGGCTGATCCTTAAGGACAATCCGGAGATGACCGAGGACGTCCTCGCCCAGGCGCGCGACAAGATGCGCCAATACGGTATCGTCGATTCCGGCGACGCGGCCGGCGCCGGGCCGGGGTTCATGACGGACCAACGTTGGGTCGACTTTTTCGCCATCGCCTCGGGGCAGGGCGTTTACCCGAAGTCCCTCGACTATCGAGCCGCCTACTCCCTCGGCTTCCTTCCCAAGGCGCCGTGACCCTCGCCCGCCTTACAGCCGTCGAGATGGCCTATCCCCGCCGCGGTGCCGCGCTGGGCCCGTTCGATCTTGCCGTCGAGGCGGGCGAGGCGGTGGCCCTGGTGGGGCCGTCAGGCTGCGGGAAGTCCACGGCGCTTCGCCTGCTCGCCGGCCTTGAGGCGCCGACGCTAGGGACGGCTGACCTCAGCGTCGGAAAGGGCGAGACGTCCGTCGTATTCCAGTCACCCACTCTCGCGCCCTGGCTGTCGACCGAGGCCAACGTCGCCCTGCCGCTCGATCTTGCGGGTGTTCCGCGGCCCGAAGCGCGCGGGCGGGCTCGCGATGCGCTGACCCGTGTCGGCCTTGGCGAGGCCCTCGCCGCAAGGCCCGCGCAGCTCTCCGGCGGGATGGCCATGCGCGCGGCGTTGGCGCGAGCGCTGGTCACGAAGCCTCGGTTGCTGTTGCTCGATGAGCCTTTCGCGGCGCTGGATGAGATCACACGCCGACGACTAGCCGACGACCTGCTGTCGATCTGGGCCGAGACAGGCGCGGCCATGATCTTCGTCACCCACAATGTGGAAGAGGCGGTCTACATCGCCGGGCGGGTGGTGGTGATGACTCCGGGGCCGGGACGTCTCGCCGGGGAAGTCAGGATCGATGCGCCGTCGCCGCGCGCCGCCGGCTTCCGTCTGACGCCGCAGTTCCGGGCCGCCGTGGAGATGACTTCGGAGCGTCTGTCGCGCGCGATGGTCGCATGACCCGCATCCTGGCGCCCTGGATCCTGATCTTCGCCATCCTTGCGGTCTGGGAAGCCGGGACCAGGTTCGGCCAGGTCCCGGCCTATCTCCTGCCCTCGCCGACGGACATACTAGCGGCCTTCGGCCAGAACGCGCCTCTGCTCGCCGCCTCGGGCTGGCGGACTCTCGAGATGTCGCTCGAGGCGCTGGCTGTCGCCTCGGCGTTCGCCGGATTGCTGGCGCTTTCCGTGACGCTCAGTCGAACCGTGGACCGAGCCGTGCGCCCGCTCGCTGTGGCCCTGCAGGTGACCCCAGTCGTCGCCATCGCGCCTCTGTTCGTAATCTGGATGGGTGTCGACCATCCGGAGCGGGCGGTCGTGGCTCTGGCCGCCATCGTCGCCTTCTTTCCGGTTTTCTCCGGCGCGGCCCGCGGCCTGGCCTCGGCCGATCCAGACCTTGAGCGACTCTTCGACCTCTATGGCGCCGGCCGCCTGCAGCGCTTGGTCAGGCTGCAATTGCCCTCGGCCGTGCCGTTCATTGTCGAGGGGGCCAAGGTGGCCTCGGGCCTGGCGATCATCGGCGCCGTGGTCGCCGAGTGGGTGGCCGGGGGCGGGGGGGCCCAGGGCCTGGCCTGGCGGATTCTGGAGGCCGGCAACCAGTTGCAGACCGCCAAGATGTTCGCCGCCATCCTGGCCCTGGCCCTGATGGCGGCCGCCGTCCACCTCGCCTTCGTCTGGCTGGAGCGGCGCGCCCTGGTCTGGTGGCGGGGCCGCTAGGCGAGCACGGCGGCAAGCTCGGCGGCGGCGGCGATCCGCCATGCGCCCGGCGCCAGATCCGGCGGAAGTTTGAGGTCCCCTATCGCCTCGCGGTGCAGGGCGACCACATGATTGCCGGCGGCAGCAAACATTCGCCGCACCTGGTGGTATCGCCCTTCATGGATTGTCAGACGGGCCAAGGTTGGTTCGAGGGCCTCCAGCTTGGCCGGCGTCAATGGCTTGTCTTCACCCTCCAACTTCAGGGTCCCCGACGCAAACAGGCCCGCCTCGTGGCCGCCGAGCGGCCTGGCAAGCGTGGCCAGGTAGTACTTGGCCACACGGGATCTCGGCGCAATGATCCGGTGGTTGAGGGCGCCGTCATCGGTCACGATGATGAGTCCCGAGGTGTCGGCGTCGAGCCTCCCGACGGTGGAAAGGGCCGGCGTGCGCCGCCGCCAACGTTCCGGGAAGAGTTCGTAGACGCTGCGGTCTGCTTCGCGGTGCGAACAGACGACGCCCAGCGGTTTGTTGAGTAGAAGAGTGAGGGGCGAGGGCGGATCGAGGGGCTCGCCGGCGACCGTCATCCGCGCCGAAAGGCTCGCGTCCGTCTGGATGTGGGCTGAGGCTTGAACAACCGCCGCCCCGTCCAGCCTTACTTTGCCGGCCGCGATCAGGGCATGTGCCTCGCGCCTGGAGCCATAGCCGAGGTTGGCGAGCAGCCGGTCGAGCCGGACCCTCACCTCACCCCCTCCAGAACCTTGTAGCCGCCCTCACGCACAATCGAGCGGACCTCACCAAAGTTTGCGGCCAGGATGTCCTCGTAGGTCAGGGCGATGTTCGCCACCATGCGCAGAACGCCCCCGCTTTTCAGCATCGCCGCCGCCGTCTCGACGTGCTGACGCCCCAGGCGCCGATCCTCGGCGCCGCCGCTGTGGAACGGCGGGTTCATCACCACGAAGTCGAGGCCCGTAGTGGGCGCTTCACGAAGGTCGTGCTGGCGAAAACTCGCCCGGGGGTCGGCGATGTTGCGCTTCGCGGCGGCGATGGCGCGGGCGTCGATGTCAATCAGGCGAAGGCTTTCCACCGCGTCTGATTTCAGGATCTCGAGTCCGAGAAGGCCAATGCCGCAACCGAGATCGGCCCCGGCGCCCGTCGGGGTCCAGGGCTGGCCAAGAAGCAGGGCCGAGCCCGGATCGACGCGGTCCCAGGAAAAGACGCCAGGCTGCGACCAGAGGCCTAGCCCTGCGACCCACCGCGGGCCGCCCGCCTCGATCGCCCCTTCGAGACCGGCGGGCGCGGCCGGCCGCGCCGTCCGGCAAATCCGATGATGGGCCTTGGCGTTCTGACGGACATCGCAGCCAAAAGTCGAAAGTTCGCCCGCCAGGCGAGCGCCGCCACGATTTTTCTGGGCCAGAACGACCAGCTCGCCATCGACCGCCAGCGCGCGCAGGGCCTGGGCAAGGACGAAGCGGCGTTCGAGAGTTCCCGGCGGAGCAAGGATGGTGAAGCGGCCAACGGCGCCATCCGCCATCACCTCGATCGGTGTTGCGCCAATCACGAGGGGCGAGGTCTGGGTGGCGTCGGCCGAGACCGGCGCCAGGGCCGACGGCGGATAACCGTAAACCGCCTCGGCGGTCACGCTCGTTCCCGAGTCCGCTCGAAGTCAAGCTTGGGAAAGCGCTCGCCGACATAGCCGATCTCCCACGCCGACTTGGCCAGGAAGACAGTCGCTCCATCTATGTCGCGAGCCATGGCGGTGCGGTGCTTACCAGCGAAATCCTCGATAGCGTCCGCGTCTCCCTGCAACCAGCGGGCTTCGGCATATGGCGCGGGCTCGAACACAACCTCCAAACCGTATTCGCCGATCAGGCGGTCGGCCATGACCTCGATCTGCAACGGGCCGACAGCCCCGACGACGAAATCCGAGCCGATATCGGGTCGGAAAAGCTGGGTGACTCCCTCCTCGGCAAGGCTCTCGAGCGCCTTCTTGAGATGCTTGGCTTTGAGCGGGTCGACAACGCGCACCCGTTGCAGGATCTCGGGTGCGAAGTTCGGCAAGCCCGCGAAACGCAGGGTTCCGCTCTGCGATAAGGAATCGCCCACCCGCAGCACGCCATGGTTGGGGATGCCGATCACGTCGCCGGCGTAGGCCTCCTCAGCCAGCTCCCGGTCGGAAGCGAAGAACAGGATCGGCGAGTTGACGCTCATCTGCCGGCCTGTGTTCTCGACTTTCAGCTTCATGCCGCGAGAAAAGCGTCCCGACGCCAGGCGCAGGAAAGCGATCCGGTCGCGGTGGTTCGGATCCATGTTGGCCTGGATCTTGAACACGAAGCCGGAGACCTCGTCATCGCCGGGGGCGAGGTGCGTCTCCTCGCCAGTTCGTCGCGCCGCCACCAGACCGGGAGGCGGAGCATAGGCGCCGATCGTCTCGAGGAGTTCGGCGACGCCAAAGCGGCGCAGGGCCGATCCGAACAGCACCGGCGTCAGGTGACCTTCGAGGAAGCTCTGAGGATCGAATGGCTTGGACGCCTCGCGAACCAAAAGCGCCCCCTCCTCGGCCTCCTCGCGCTCGACCGGTTCGAGGAATGCGGCCAGGGATTTGGAGCTCAAAGCCATCGGCGCGCCATGGCTCTCCTCGTGGCGGCGGAACGGCAGAAAGCGATCGTGGCGCAAGTCGATGACGCCTTTGAAGCGGCTCCCCGAACCGGCCGGCCAGGTCAGGGGCGCCGGGTCGAGGGCCAGCTTGGCACCGATCTCGTCCAGGAGAGCGAACGGGTCCTGGGCTTCGCGGTCCATCTTGTTGATGAAGGTAATGATCGGGATGTCGCGTAGTCGGCAGACCTCGAACAGTTTGAGGGTCTGGGGTTCGATGCCCTTGGCCGCATCCAGGACCATGATCGCCGTGTCGGCGGCCGTGAGCGTTCGATAGGTGTCTTCCGAAAAGTCCTCGTGGCCCGGGGTGTCGAGCAGATTGAACATCAAGCCGGCATGGTCGAAGGTCATGGCGCTGGCGCTGACGGAGATGCCGCGTTCGCGTTCGATCTTCATCCAGTCAGATCGCGTGCGCCGCTGTTCGCCGCGGGCCCGCACCGCGCCTGCCGCCCGGATCGCGCCACCCGCCAGCAGCAGGTTCTCGGTCAAGGTGGTCTTGCCCGCGTCCGGATGGCTTATGATGGCGAAGGTGCGCCGGCGCGCGGCCTCGAGCGCTGGCGATGAGGATTCGGGCATGGCGGCCGCCCTTAGAGCATCAGGCGTTCAGGTGGAACGCCTGATCGCATGGTTCTCTGAAGATCAGATGGTTGACCGCCCCCTTAACGCCTCTCCACGTCCTCGGTCAGGAATCGGGCCCCGTCGGCGTCTTCGATCTCCACGACCCAGAGGTCCGGATCGAAGCGGGCGGCGCGCTCGATATAGGCGTCGGCATCCGCCTCCAGCGTCGAGTCGGCTGGCCGCATCCACACCATGTCCCCCTCGGGACCGATCGCCTGGGCGTAGAGCTTCGTCTCGCCAGAGCGCGGGTCGAAGGTCTTGACCAGCACCGCGCCCGACCGCGCGTCTCCCTTGCGCGCGACCGTCGCGAAGGACCCGGCCAGCTCCACCCGGCGGATGAGCGCAAAGACCCAGACGTCGCTGCCGATTTCCATCGCGGCAGTATGGTCAGGCCTGCGCGAGGTTGCCAGAGCCGCCCGGAGGGGCCAAATCCACATCATGGACCAGGCCGTCATCACCCCGATCGACGCCGTCGTGGACAACCTTGCCGACGAGCTCGACCTTCTGGGCGACTGGGAGCAGCGCTACCGTCACCTGATCGACCTCGGGCGGGAGCTCGAGCCGCTCAGCGAGGCCGAACACAGCGACGCCCACAAGGTGCGCGGGTGCGCCAGCCAGGTCTGGCTCATCGCCGAGCGCGACGGCGCCGGCCGCTTCCGGTTTCGCGGCGATTCCGACGCCCATATCGTCCGCGGCCTGATCGCGGTGCTGTTGAGCTTTTTCAACGATCGCACGGGGGAGGAGATCCTGGGCTTCGACGCGCGTGCCGCTTTCGACCGCCTAGGCCTCGCCGGCGCGCTGTCACGGCAACGGTCAAACGGCCTCTTCTCGATGGTCGAGCGGATTCGTCGGGAAGCCGCTGCCTAGGACTTGTGCAGCTTCGGCCTTGAGGAGCCGCCGGCGCCCTATTCCGTCACGCCATAGCGCTTGAACTCGTCGCTTACCTTCGGATCGGCGGCCATCGCCGCCTGCAGGTCGCGGTCGGCGTCGGCGGCGCGGCCACGGCGGCGCTCGGCGAAGCTGCGGCCTAGCAGGGATTCCGCGGTGAAAGGCTCCAGGGTCAACACCGTGTCGTACTGGGCGATGGCCTCATCGTCGCGCTTAAGGCGCAGAAGGACGAAGCCCCGGCTGTCGAGGATGTCGGCCGACTTGGGCGCCAGCTTGATGGCCGCATCGCAGTCGTTGAGGGCCTGGTCGAGCTCAAAGCCACGGATCGCGGCTTCGTAGCAGATGAGATTGAGGGCATAGGGGCTCGCGGCGCCGAAACGGCGGGCCTCGGCGAAATCGATCTTGGCCTGGGTCTCCTGCTTCTTTTCCAGTTCCACACCGCCCCGCACGGCGAGCGCCGCCGCGTCATGCGGATCGATCTTCAACGCTCGGTCGAGGAAGCCCGTCTCGTCGGCCCATCGGCGGTCCGTCTCGGACAGGAGGGCCTTGGCGAGGATCGCCGATTCGGTATTGGGATCGATCTTGAGCGCCGCGTCCGCGTCGGCGGCGGCCTTGTCGCCCATGCTCGGAACCTGGGCCAGGATCGCGGCCCGCCCGCCCATCGCCGCCGCCGACTTGGGATCCAGCACCAAGGCCTGGTCGAAAGCGGCGATTGCGTCCTTGGCCCGGTCTGCGGCGTGGAAGGCGAGCCCCTGGACGACATAGCCGGCCGCGGTCGTAGGCGCAGCGCCTTCAACCGGACCGGTCCCGGCCTTGGCCACAGCGCCGGGCGGAGCGATGAAGAGCGTCCGTTGAGAGAGGTCGGCCAGGGCCGCGGTCACCGCCGGGGCCTGGGCGGCGGGAAACTCGGAGGCCAGGCTCTCCTTGTCCGCGACGACGGTGAAAACGCCGTCCTTCAAGGTCGCCTGACGGCTATAGCGAACCCCCGCCACCGTCTGACTGATGTCCTGGCCGGCGATGGAAAAGCCCTTTCCGCCATTCGGCAGGACGATGGTCTCCGTCGATCGCTCATGGACGGGGAAGGGGACGGCGTATGGCGCGTCATTGTGCGGGCCGGCGTCGCGCGCCAGGTCCGGACGCGTGACGATCCGCGATCCCAGGCCCTCCATGCCTTGGCCCGACCAATCGAGACTGGCCGTGCCCTCGAGCTCAAATCGTTCCTCGAACCTCACCGGGTCGAAAGTCTCGCTGACGTGAGTGATGTCGTTGAAGGCATGTTGCGTCGTCCAGAATTTTCGAAGGGTCTGGTCGCGCTGGTCCGGCGGCAGCTGGGAAAACTGGGAGTGGAGAAACCAGGCCGCGTCGCCCCTGAGGGTCGTCTCGGCATGGACCTTGGCCGGCGCCGACAGGCCGGCCGTGGCGTCGAAGCGAAGATTGGATTCCGTCTCCGCCCTCGCTGAGGGCGCCTGACTGAGCGCGACGAGCGCCGCTCCCGCCGATCGCACCGGCAACGCCCAATGGAACGGCGGGACCACGATCAGGTCGAGCGGTCCGTCTCCGGGGCGGGTGCCGTCCAGCCAGTAGTCCCTGCCGTTGATGCGGGCATGGACGATTACGTGATCGAAGGCGAACATGCCCGGCAGCCGCTCGTTCATGCCATCGCCGGCGCTGCTGCTGACAAGCGCCGGTTCGGCGTCGATTTCGAGCGCATGCAGCAGCGCCAGAAGCAGGGCCGTCTTGCCCTTGCAGTCTCCGTATCGGCGCGTCCAGGTCAGGTCGGCCGGGGCGGGGATCAGGCCGCCGCCGTTCAGGGTCAGAGCGACGTAGCGGACCTGTGTCTGCACCAGGGAGAGCGCGGCGCCGGCGCGCACTTTCGGATCGCGCGAGGCCGCTGCGATCCGTTTGACCTCGGCCTGCAACGGCGAATTCGGATCGAGACGCGCGGCCTTGTCGAACAGCGGGGCCATCACGGCCGAGACATCCGCCCAGGATGCGAAGTTACTGACCTCGATCTCTCGGCCCCGCTGGAACCTCGGCGGCGCGTCCTTGGGCAGGACGACCTCCGGCGAGTCGTCAATCGCCAAGGTGTCGGTGGTCTCGCCGCCGGCGGCCTGGGACTTCATGGCCGGGACCCAGGCCGAGGTCTGAACCTTCACGCTGGCGTCGTTCGGCCAGATCATTCGTACCCGGACGCGTGAACCCGGCGGCGTATTTGGCCGGATGTCCTCCTGGATGTGGCCTTTGAGGACCGGGTCGGCGCGACGGATCGTCCAGGCGACATCGAGGATGTCGCCCACCCTCAAGTCCTCGATCTGCAGCTCAGCGGTGAGGGTTCCGTCCAGCGTCGCCTGTTCCAGCTTGGTCTCGCGGCGTAGCACCGTGAAGGTTTTGCCGCCGGCCAGGGCGTCGATCACCTTGCCGCCGCGGATAATGTGCACCTTGTGGATGGTGAGTTCGTCCGTTTCGGGGTTCCACACAGGCGCGAGCTGCCCCAGCGTCTGCAGGCCCTGCGGCGTTTGCACCTTGGCCGCCAGCTCCCAATAGGTCTGCTCGTCGTTCGGCGTGAACTTCAGCTGCAGGTCCTGAAGCAGCAAGGCGGCCGGCGCGTTGGCGTCCGATTTCGTCGGCGTCGGGCTGAATGTCGATGGTTTGACCCAGGCGGGCGGCGGCCCGAGCGTGGGCTGATCGGCCGCCAGAGCGACCTGCGCGGTCAGAACCGCGCCGGCGGCCAGGGCCACCGTGCGCGAAGGCTTGAAGGGGGGACGGATCATCGGGTTACGCATCAATCGCCGTTTTAGCCCAATCCGCACCGCAATGGGCAGGCCTTGACGAAGAGGCGACGCGCGGTTCGAGTGCGCCGGCGAGCGAGGAATCAATGGCGGCCTTGGCGATCACACTGGGACTGCTCGCCGCCTGCGCCGTGGCGATCTACCTTGCCTGCGAGTTCTTCACCAACGGAGTCGAGTGGCTCGGCCGCGCCCTCTCGTTTTCCGAGACCGCCACTGGAACGATCCTCGCCGCCTTCGGCACCGCTCTTCCGGAAACGGTCGTGACCCTCGTTGCCGTCGCCTTCAGCGCCGGCGCGGCCGCCAAGTCGATCGGCGTGGGCGCGGCCCTGGGCGGCCCGCTGGTGTTGTCGACCATCGCCTATTCGACCGTTGGACTTGCGCTCCTGCTCACCCGCCGGCCGTTCTCGAATTCGGACGAGACGCGGGCGCAGTTTCGGCGACTCTCCCGCGACCAGACGTGGTTCCTCGGGATCTTCGCGGCAAAGATCGGCCTGGGTATCGTCGCCTTCGCCGGCAAGGCCCTCACCGGCTGGCTGTTCCTGGCCGCCTATGGCTTTTACGCGCGGGTCGAACTCAGAGGCGTGGCCAAAGAGGAGATCGAAGTTCCGGCGCCGCTGCGCCTCTCGCCTAGGGCCGAGCATCCGTCGCTCATCCTCATCCTGTTGCAAACGGTCGGGGCTTTGGCGGTTATTTTCGAGGCCTCACGCCTGTTCGTGGGCCAGTTGGAGCGTCTCAGCCCCATGCTCGGCATGCGCCCGCAATTGGCCGCCATGCTGCTCAGCCCCATCGCCACGGAGCTTCCGGAAATCCTCAACGCCCTCATCTGGGTCCGCCAGGGCAAGCATCGCCTGGCCTTGGCCAACATCTCCGGTGCGATGATGATTCAGGCCACATTGCCCACGGCCTGCGGCGTCTTCTTCACCCCGTGGGTTCTGGACGCGCCGTTGTTGGCCGGCGCGGCGGCGACGGCGGTCGCGATCATCGTCATGGCGGTCGCGTTCGCGCGCGGCATCCTGTCACGACGGCTGATGGCCGCCATGGGACTGATCTACGCAGCCTTCGCCGTCGCTCTGGTCGCGTTCCGACTCTAGGCGGGTTCGCCCGCCCTTGGCCGTTCCAGAAACGATCAGGGGCGCCGAAAGGCGCCCCTGATCCCTTATCCGCGACGCTTTCCCGCCTTGGCCGCCTGTCGGCCGCCTTGGCCCAGGCCCATCTGCTTGGCGAGGTCGGAACGGGCCTTCGCATAGCTGGGAGCGACCATCGGGTAGTCCTTCGGAAGTCCCCACTTTGCGCGGTAGTCTTCCGGGCTCATGTTGTACTTGGTGCGCAGGTGACGCTTCAGCGACTTGAACTTGCGACCGTCCTCCAGGCAGATCAGATAGTCCTGGGTGATCGATCGCCGAACTGGAACCGCGGGTTCCTTTGGCGCTGGCTCCACAGCTTCCCCACCTGCCGCAACCGATGCCAAAGCCCTGTGAACGCTTTGAATCAGCGCAGGAAGATCGCTTGTGGATATGTTATTGTTCTCAACGTACGCCGCCACGATTTCCGCGGTCATTTCGATTATTTCGGCTTTATCGTCCATGGAAGGTCTTTCGATTGATTACAGGGATTTCAATCCCGGTTACGACCCAGCACTCCACTGCACGCGCTCTTACTGTCTCCAGAACCTAGCGACAAGCGGTTTGTCGCGTTTCTGTCGTGAAACGGTTTCGAGCTTCGAGGTTTCGTCGCCAGTTGACTCTGCGGGTCAGTAGGGAATCGGCCATTCAACTGAAATCATGCGCCTTCCAATGAGGCCAGATATCCGGAAGATCGGTGGAAACCCGATTTGGGAACCGTGCGGGACGCTTTTCTAGAAAGGAAGTCACGCCCTCCGCGACATCCGCCGACTGGCCCCGCGACTGGATGGCCCGGCTGTCGGCCTTGTGAGCTTCCATCGGCTGGTCGGCGCCGGCCATGCGCCAGAGCATCTGCCGCATCAGGGCGATCGACACTGGGGCGGTGTTGTCGGCGATTTCCCGGGCCAAGCTCCGCGCCGAAGTGATGAGGTCGTCCGGTGCGTGCAGCGAGCGGACCAGGCCCTTGTCGTGGGCCTCTTCAGCGCTGAATACCCGCCCGGTGTAGCACCACTCCAACGCCGTCTGCAGGCCGACCAGTCTCGGCAGGAACCAGGAGGAGGCCGCTTCCATGGTGATGCCGCGGCGGCCGAATACGAAGCCGAAGCGGGCGGCGTGCGAGGCCATCCTGAAATCCATCGCCAGTTGCATGGTCACGCCCACGCCGACCGCCGGACCGTTTACCGCCGCGATCACCGGCTTGAGACTCTCGTAGAGTCTCAAGGTCAGACGGCCGCCGCCGTCGCGCTGCACGCCGCCGACGCGGGCCTCGGTGCGGATCGAGTCGGCGCTGCTGCGGTGGTCGAAGGTGCCAGCGCCGCCCGACAGATCCGCTCCGGCGCAAAAGCCGCGTCCGGCGCCGGTGACGATCACCGCGCGCACGTCATCGTCGGCGTCGGTCAGGTCAAAGGCCGCGATCATCTCGGCCATCATCCTGGCGGTGAAGGCGTTGAGCTTATCCGGCCGGTTGAGGGTGATGGTGGCGATCCCATCGTCCACCGCATAGAGGATCGTCTCGAAATCGGGCATGGCGGGTCTCCTGCTGTCGCAACGGAAAGCCGCGCCGCTTACGCTGCGACAGTCAAGACGGCGGCTTTACGGGCCCGCGCGCCTCGCCCTAAAGATTGAAACAGCCGTTTGGGACAATGAACCGAGGCTTGGCATGGCCGACGAATTCGCAGCTGATTTCATCATCGTGGGGGCCGGCTCGGCCGGCTGCGTGCTGGCCAACCGGTTGAGCGCGGACGGCAAGACCAAGGTCCTGCTGCTCGAGGCCGGAGGCGACGACCGGCCGACACGCGAGCCCTCACAGTTCCTGTCCAACCTCATGATCCACGTGCCGGTCGGGTTCGGCTACACACTGTCCGACCCGAGGGTTAACTGGCTCTTCCCAACCGAAGCGGACGAGACCAGCGGCGGGCGGGTGCACGTCTGGCCTCGCGGCAAGGTTCTGGGCGGCTCGTCGTCTATCAATGGCCTGCTCTACATCCGCGGCCAACACGCCGATTACGACGGCTGGCGGCAGCTCGGCTGCGAGGGCTGGAGCTGGGAAGACGTCAAGCCCTACTTCCTG
>DASXBY010000013.1:0-4462 GCA_036491455.1 Caulobacteraceae bacterium | reverse complement strand
TTCGCCCCATGATAAGGCTGGTTTCAATATGGCCAACGCTGTCTATGCCGCCCTGCCCACCACCATCTTCACTGTGATGAGCGGGCTTGCCCGCGAGCATGACGCGATCAACCTCGGCCAGGGGTTTCCCGACGAACCTGGTCCGGAGGCGATCCGCGCCAAGGCGGCCGAGGCGGTGTTCCACGGCGACAACCAGTATCCGCCATCAGCCGGCGTCCCGGCCCTGCGCGAAGCGGTGGCGCGGCATTACGCCCGCCGCCAGGGCCTCGATTTCGACTGGAAGAGCGAGGTCACGATCACCTCGGGAGCTACCGAGGCCCTGGCCTGCGCCTTCCTCGCTCTCATCGAGGCCGGCGACGAGGTGGTGTTGTTCGCGCCAGTCTATGACGCTTATGCGCCGATGGTCCGACGGGCCGGCGGCATTCCCAAGACCGTGCGCCTGGAGCCTCCCCAGTGGCGGTTCGACCGGGCGGCGTTGGAGGCGGCGTTCAGCACACGGACGAAGATCGTCGTCCTTAACAATCCGCTCAACCCCGCGGCGACGGTGATGGCGGAGGAAGACCTCGCGCTGCTCGCAGAGTTCTGCGTCCGGCATGACGCGATCGCCGTTTGCGACGAGGTCTGGGAGGAGATCGTCTTTCCCCCGGCCCGGCATCTGCCCCTGATGGCTTTTCCCAGCATGCGCGATCGCTGCGTGAAGATCGGCTCGGCCGGAAAGATGTTCGCGCTGACCGGCTGGAAAGTCGGCTTTCTGATGGCCGCGCCGCCGCTGACGGCGGTCCTGGCCAAGGCCCACCAGTTCCTCACCTTCACCACGCCGCCCAATCTTCAGATCGCTGTCGCCTGGGGCCTCGACAACGCCGAGGCCTGGTTCGCGGCCATGCCGAGGGAGCTGGCTTCCAGCCGCGATCTTCTCGGCGAGGCGCTGAAGCGCGAGGGCTTTGCGCCGCTGGCCTCCCAGGGCACCTATTTCCTCAACGTCGATCTCGCCGCCTCGGGCGTTGCCGAGGACGACATGAGCTTCGCCTTGCGGGCGGTAAGGGAAGCGGGCGTGGCCGCCATCCCCAACTCGGCCTTCTACGAGACAGATCCGGTCACGACGACGATCCGCTTGTGCTTCGCAAAGCGCGGCCAGACCCTGGCCGAAGGGGCCAGACGCCTCGCCAAGGCTAGAGAGCTTAGTTTGAGATCCTGACTTCCCTTTTGAGGACGTCCACGCTTCAGCTCGTGCTGCCGCCGTCGATGACGAGTGTCTGGCCGGTGGTCCACGCGCCGGCGCGAGAGGCCAGAAATACGGCCGCCCCCGCGATGTCGTCGGGCTCACCAAGGCGGCGCAGCGGCGTGCCGTAGCTGGAGCGTTGCTCGGCCTCGGGAGTGTCCCAGAGGGCGCGGGCGAAATCCGTCTTCACCAGGCCCGGCGCGATGCAGTTGACCCTGATGTTGGAGGGGGAGAGCTCCTGCGCCAAGTTGCGGGCAAGCTGCATGTCGGCCGCCTTTGAGATGCAATAGGCGCCCAGAACACCGCTGCCGCGCAAACCGCCGATGGAGGAGATGATGATGATCACGCCATCCTTGCGCTCGCGCATTTCGGGGGCGACGAGCTGGATGAGCCAATGGTTGGAGACGATGTTGTTGCCCAGGATCTTCTCGAACGCCGCGTCGGTGATGCCTGACATCGGCCCGTAGTAGGGGTTGGAGGCGGCGTTGCAGACCAGGATGTCGATCTGGCCGAAGGCGCGGCGAGCTTCCTCGACCAGGTGATCGAGATCGTCCTTGGACGAGATGTTGGCCGGCACAGCGATCGCGGCCCCGGGATGGTCCTCGTTGATCGCTGCCGCCACGGCTTCGCAGGCGGGCGCTTTGCGTGAGGAGATGACCACTTTGGCGCCGTGCTCGGCCAAGCGCTCGGCGATGGCTTTGCCAATTCCCTTCGTGGAGCCGGTGACGACGGCGACCTTGTCGGTCAGATCGAACAGGTTCATGCGCCGGAACTCCCTAAGGTTGGCAAACGCGCGTTTGAAACGCGTGCCACCTAAGGGGCCCGGCGCCGGGCGGTCAAGCGGTCAGGGGTGAGGCCTTGCCGGACCTGTGGCTCCTGGTCGCCTTCTTCGCCGGCTTGGCGTCCGCCGGTTCCGCAAGAAGGGAGGCGGCGGGGCGATAGGAACCCATCGAGTAGCCCTTCAGTGCGTCGTCCCTTTGCACATAGAGATGACGCATGTGCGGCGGGATTCGCGGCGGGGGCGGCTCGACGGGCGTCGGCATCTCGCCGTGAACGTCACCAAAGACGGGGCGAAGACCGGCCTCGTTATCCTCATGGGGGCGGGCATGGAAGCCGAGCGCGCCAAGAGTGCGGGCTATGGGTTTGGCAAACATCTCTGTTCCTTCCGAAATGGGCGATAGGGCCGCCCTCGGCTGCACCGTGGGGCCCGAAACTACGCGCTACGGAACTTCAGGCGCGATGGAACTCAGGCGCCTCGCCATGCATCACCGGCGCTTCGGAAGCGATCCGGCGCAGAGCTTCAAACGCGTCAGCGGGGCTGTCGAGGTCGAGGTCGCCCAGGTCGATCTTCATCGACTGCAAGGATGCGGCAAGTGAATGGGTTATGTGGGCCGCCTTTGAGTCGGCGGGGTGGCCTAAGACGCCAATGGTCCTGGCCCAGGCTTTGGAAAACATCATGGATCCTTACGTTCACTCGACGGCGGCGTCCGTCGAATATGGTTAACGTATCCGCCTGTTCGCGAAAAATGGCCAGGGTTGTCGACTGACGTTTTGCCGATCTTTTGCCGATGGCTTGCCGATGTGGCGAGAAGTCTCACCCCTCCACGCTTGACTTGGTGCTCCTGAGCGCCGCTAACCTCACGGCGAAGCTCGCCTTTTTTTTGGGGCGGGGCGAGGATCCATCTAAGCCTTCCAGAGGGGACAATCATGCCGGCTATGCAGACCACGCTTCACGGGCTGAACGCCTCGTTCGGCCCGGCCAATGTCGCCAACACCGCAGGCCAGCAGGCGCAGTTCGCGCACGGAGCGCCCTATCAGCAGACCCTGGCCAACATGGGATCGTCCGATCCGGTGCTGAACCGGGCCCTTCGTGAATACCTGAAGAAGATGCCCGGCGGCATTTCGGAGACCTTGCGGGCTGCCCTCCACTATGCTCTGGGCACCACCCCACCGACCAATGTCACCTTCGCCTGGGCGCCGTCCTATGACTGGGAAATCACTGTCTGGCAGGCCCCGGACACGGTCCAGACGAAAGGCGGCATCACCATTCTGATCAAGAGCCGCTATCCCGACGACGCCCACCCGATAGGCGGGTAAGGTTCACATCAGACCCCGCGCTCGAAGGCCTCGCGCCCCAGGCGAAAGCCCTCGCGGATGTGCTCGCGTAGGGCAAGGTCGGCATAGGGAGCGGCCACGGGTCTGACGCTGGCGGCTCCGGCGACGGCGTCGACTCGCCTTAGTTCGGCCGAAGCCTCCTCTAACCTGCCGAGCCGGGCCAAGGCCGCGATGAGCACCGCTGAGAGGATCCCGCCACCGGCGCGGCCGGCGCTGCGCGCAACCTCCGCCGCCGCCTCGTAGTCTCGCGCCTGGTAGTGGCCGAGGGCCAAGGTTTCAAGCATCAGCCACAGCTGCGGGTCGCACGGACTGAGCGAAAGGGCGCGCTCGATCGGGGCGATGGCGTCGGCCGCCTGGCCGGAGAAGATCTGCACCTGGCCGAGGCGATAGTGAGCGTAGGCGAAGTTGGGATTGAGGCTGAGCGCCAGTCGCGCCTCGTCAAGGGCGGCGGCGTGGTGAGAGAGGTAAAGCTCGGCGCCGGCGGCGGCGAAATGGGCGGTGGCCTCGCGCGGATCCAGGCGGATGGCGGTGCGAGCCGACGCGAGCGCCCCGTCCAGATCCGTCTGCACGGTTTCGGTCCGTCGCTGCAGGATGCGGGCGTAGAGCGAACGTGAGATACCGACGTGACCGAGCGCCAGCCCTGAATCCAGCCGCACGGCCTCGCGAAATAACTTGAGAGCCTCTTCCTCGGTAGACGTCTGATTGAACTTGCCCATCCCCCGGTAAAAGCAATCCAGGGCGCTGAAGTCCTCCAGAGCCTTGCGCTCGATGCGCACCGCCTCGCCCTGCAGCATGGCCGGTTCGATGGCGGCGGCTACTTGCTGGGTCACCTCATCCTGCAGGGCGAAGACATCGACCAGCTCTCGGTCGAAGCGGTCGGCCCAAAGATTGGCGCCGGCGGCGGCGTCGATCAGCTGAACAGTCACCCGCACCCTCTGACCCGAGGTGCGCACCCCGCCGGTGAGGAGATAGCGCACGCCCAGCTCCTCGCCGATGCGGGCCGGTTCCACATCGCGGTTCTTGAAGGTGAAACTGGAATGGCGGGCGATGACGAAGAACCAGCGCCACCGCGAGAGCGCGGTGACGATGTCCTCGCTGATCGCGTCGGCGAGATATTCCTGGTCGGGA
>DASXBY010000012.1:0-23150 GCA_036491455.1 Caulobacteraceae bacterium | reverse complement strand
CCGTTCAGGAGCGAGAGGCCGATGCCAGCCGCGACGCCCTGCTCAATGGGCAGGACGATCAGGGCGGCGGCGGTGGCCAGGATCAGCAGGGCCTCGAGCGGCGAGGACCGGATCACCGTGGCGATCTCACCGACCCGGACGATGCGGGCGGCGACGAACAGCAGAATGGCGCTGAGCGCCGCCACCGGGATGGTCGCCAGGAGGCTGGCGCCAAACAGCAGCATCAGGAGCACCACGACCACCGCGGCCAGTCCCGCGACCTGCGAGCGGCCGCCACTCTCGGCGACGATGGCGGTGCGCGGCGGGCTGGCGTTGACCGGGAAGGCGCCGGCGGCGCCGGCGAAGAGGTTGGCCAGGCCCAGGCCGATGAAATCGCCGTTCTCGTCCGGCAGGCCGCTGGCCGGCGGGAATGACCGGGCTGTGGCCGCTGTCTGGACCATGACCACCAGGGCGACGATCATCGCCAGAGGCGCGATGTGCAGGACGTCGAGCAGGCCCACGGCCGGGACGCCGAGCCGCGGCGGGCCGCCGGCCACGGCGCCCAGCAGAGCCACGCCGTGCTCGTCGAGCCGCCAGAGGTGGACCGCCACGGCGGCCCCGACGACGCCGGCCAGGGCGCCTGGCAGCCTGGGGCTGATCCGGTGGCAAGCGGCGATGACCGCCAGCACCGCAGCGGTCAGCGCGACCGCGACGAGGTTGGCATGGGGCGCGAGCGCCATGAGCTTGGCGATCTTGTCGAGGTTGGAGCCGGAGAGCGCAGGAAGTCCGAGCGCGGCCGGCAGCTGCGAGACCGCGATGTGGACGGCGATGCCGGCGAGGAAGCCCAGGGTCACCGGCGTCGAGAGGAGGTTGCCGATCCAGCCCATGCGCAGGACGCCGGCGGCGGCGACCAGAACTCCGACCATCAGGGCCAGCGCGGCCGCGAGAGAGGCGTAATGCGGCGATCCGGAGCCCGCCAGCAACGCCAGGGCGCCGGCGAAGATCGGCGTGATCGTCGAGTCGGCGCCGGCCGAAAGCTGGCGGCTGACGCCGAAGACGAGGAACGCCAGGCTGGCGGCGATGAAGGCGACGAAGCCCAGCTGCGGCGGCAGGGCGCCGAGGCGCGCCGTCGCCATCTGTTCGGGAATGGCGATCGCCGCGAGCGTCAGCCCGGCGATGACGTCGGCGCCGGCGAAAGCCGGCTGATAGCCGCGCAGGCTCTGGAACAGGGACGGGGGCTGGAGTCTGAACCCGGGCCGGCCGCCCCGGAGTTCGGCGTTGCTGCTCATCGCCTCTCCGTTTCGTCCGCCCTCAGACTATCAGGCCGCAACCGGCTTGTCCGCGCTACCGCCTTGCGCTCGTCCATGACGCCTCCATCCGGAGCCCATGCTCCAGCTAGGCACGCGCGGCCGCGGGGTCTAGAACCCTGCCCTGACGGGGGGCTGAGGATTGGGGAACGCCATGCGCACGCTCACCGCCTTCGCCGCCTTTTCGGCCCTGCTGCTCGCTGCTTCGGTCCAGGCCGCCACTGTCCACTACGCCGCCAAGCTCGACGGCGCCTCGGAGACTCCGCCCACCGACAGCAAGGGGAGCGGCTCGGCCAAAGTCACCCTGGATACGACCAAGAAGACCCTCAGCTGGACGGTGACCTATTCCGGTCTCACCGGGCCGGCCACCATGGCCCACTTCCATGGCCCGGCGCCGGCCGGCCAGTCGGCGGGCGTCGCCATCCCGCTGACGGGGCCGATGGCGAGTCCGCTGAAGGGCTCCTCGCCGATCACCGACAGCCAGATCGCCGACCTCAAGGCGGGCCAGTGGTACGTCAACGTCCATACTGCGGCCCATCCGGGCGGCGAGATCCGCGGCCAGCTCGCCGAGACGCACTGAGATCAAGGGTTAATCTTAGATTCAAGGTTCAGGTTCACCCTGACGGCTCCCCGCCGACTGGAAGACTCCCTGCCTTGCCTCACGACGCCTTCCAGATCGCCACGAGGTGGCCGAGCGCGGTCACGCCGACGGCGAAGAAGACCAGCATCAGCAGCCGCCAGGGCGCGAGCCGCGGCGGGCTGAGGGGCTTCGCCGGGCGCGCGCCCAGCCAGCCGCACAGGCCCGCGGCGGCCAGCGATACGGCGGCGAGGATCAGGGTGACCGTCAGGCTCACGTCATCTTCCTGGCGCAGGTTCCCCATAGTGCGAAGCGCGACCCCGGCCGCTCGCCTTGGACTCGCGCCGCCTTCATTCCAACAGGAGCTCTGAGTCGCAATGGCTCTAACCCCGCAACCGTCAAAGCCGAAGTGGACCGAACCGAATGCGGTCTGGAAGGAAGACGACGCCCCGCCGCTCATGGACATGATGCGGTCCGAGGCCGATGTCGACCGCTTCCACAATCACGAGGACCAGTCGCCGGAGGCCATGGCCCAGGCGATCACCGACCTCAAGGCGACCGTTGACACCCTGGGTGGGCGTCTGGCCGCCGTCGAGGAGGGGACGTCCGGCGTGGTTCACGCCGCCAAGGACCTCGGCACGAACATGGTCAAGATGGGCGACGCCCTCACCAAGCGGGTGAAGGACCTTGAGGGCGACGCCGAACGCGCCACGGCCGAGGCGACTGCCGCCAAGGCGGAGGCTGCCAGCGCCCGGGCCGCCTTGGCGGGCGAGCGGAAGGCGCGGGAGAAGACCGTCAGAATGGCCATGATCGGCGGGGCGGTTGTGGTCGCGGCCCTGGTCGCCTTGACCCTCTTCGGGCCAAAGCTGGGCGCCGGCCCCGCCAGTTCTCCGGCCCCGGTGCTCTACAGTCCGAACGCGCCCGCCAACTAGGCGGCCCGCCCTAGAGCGGGATGATGTTCTGGTGGCGGCTGTAGGAGAGATAGCCGACGTCCGCGCCCAGGCGCAGGCCGACGCCAGCCCGAATCGGCGCGACGGTGATGCCGTCGGCGCGCTGGTAGTTCACCCCAAGGCCGCCGATGAAATAGGCGGACCCCTCGACGCCTGGGAACCGGCGGTAGATCGCGTCCGGGTATTCCAGATTGTAGCAGAGCACGAACACCCGGCTGGCGTTGCCGCCGAAGTCGAAGCCCGCTGACGGCCCCTGCCAGTAGACCGCCTGCTGAGGCCGGTCCTTCATGTACATCAGGCCCTTGCCGTAGCGCAGGCCGAAGATGAAGGCTGCCGCGCCCTCCTCGCCGGCGATATAGCCGGTCGGCCGGCCGTTCTGCTTGAACAGCTTCTCGACCGCCGCGCCGGCGGACTCCGCCGTCACGCCGAGAAAATCGGAAACCCGATTGACGATCTCGTCGTGCGAATATTCCTGGGCCCGGCCGTTTGGTGGCGGCATGTTCGGGGCCTGTCCGTTGGCGGGCGGAGGCGGCGGCGAACCAGGGGCCCGGTCGTCCGCGGGCGGAGGCGGCGGCGTATCCTGCGCGAGGGCGCGGCCGGCGGCCATCAGCGCCAGGCCCGAAATGATGAGCGTACGACGTTCCATGACTTGAAATATCCCGACTTCGGCCCGCGGCGAGCTCCGCGCGAGCGATCTGGTTGCATAGCCTGAACACGGTTAACGGCGACTGAATGGCGCCTCGCTCGCCCGCGGCCGGAGTTGTTGCTACAGAGCGCGGCCCATGCCGACGCCTCCGTCCCAGATTCGCAACTTCGCCATCGTCGCCCACATCGACCATGGCAAGTCGACGCTCTCCGATCGCCTGATCCAGGAGACGGGCGGCCTGACCGCGCGCGAGATGCGCGAGCAGGTGCTGGACTCCATGGACCTGGAGCGCGAGCGCGGCATCACCATCAAGGCCCAGACGGTTCGCCTCAACTACCGGGCCGACGACGGCCTCGACTACGTCCTCAACCTGATGGACACGCCGGGCCACGTCGACTTCGCCTATGAGGTGAGCCGGTCGCTGGCGGCCTGCGAGGGCTCGCTGCTGGTGGTCGACGCCAGCCAGGGGGTCGAGGCCCAGACGTTGGCCAATGTCTATCAGGCGCTGGAGCACGACCTCGAGATCGTGCCGGTGCTGAACAAGGTCGATCTGCCGGCCGCCGAGCCGGATCGCGTGCGTCAGCAGATCGAGGACGTGATCGGCATCGACGCCTCCGACGCGGTGGAATGCTCGGCCAAGACGGGCCTCGGCGTCCACGACGTGCTGCAGGCGATCGTCACCCGCCTTCCCGCTCCCAAGGGAGACGCCACGGCCCCGCTCAAGGCTTTGCTGGTCGACGCCTGGTACGACGCCTACCTAGGCGTGGTCGTGCTGGTTCGGATCGTCGACGGGCGCCTGTCGGCCGGCGCTCAGATCCGCCTGATGCAGGCCGGCGCGACCTACCGGGTGGACCGGATCGGCGTCTTCCTTCCCAAGCAGACCGACGTCGCGGCCTTGGGACCGGGCGAGATCGGCTTCCTGACCGCCCAGATCAAAGACGTGGCCGATGCGGCGGTCGGCGATACCATCACCGAGGATCGGCGGCCCACGACTACGCCCCTGCCAGGCTTCAAGCCGGTCCAGCCGGTCGTGTTTTGCGGCCTGTTTCCGGTCGACGCCGCCGACTTCGAAGACCTGCGCGCGGCCGTCGGCAGGCTGCGGCTCAACGACGCCAGCTTCAGCTATGAAATGGAGACTAGCGCCGCGCTCGGCTTCGGCTTCCGCTGCGGTTTTCTTGGCCTTCTGCACCTGGAGATCATCGAGGAGCGGCTATCGCGCGAGTTCAACCTCGACCTCATCGCCACCGCGCCCAGCGTCATCTATCGCATCACCCTGACCGATGGATCGGTGATGGAGATGCACAATCCGGCCGACATGCCCGATCCGGTGCGCGTCGCCTCGATCGCCGAGCCGTGGATACGCGCGACGATCTTCACCCCAGACGACTACCTGGGCGCGGTGATCAAGCTCTGCCAGGATCGGCGGGGCGAGCAGAAGGAGCTGAGCTACGTCGGCCAGCGGGCGATGGTGGTCTACGACCTGCCCCTCAATGAGGTGGTGTTCGACTTCTACGACCGGCTGAAGAGCATCTCTAAGGGCTACGCCAGTTTCGACTACCAACTGCAGGACTATCGCGAGGGCGACCTCGTGAAGATGTCGATCCTGGTCAACGCCGAGCCGGTGGACGCCCTGTCCATGCTCGTCCATCGCCAGCGGGCCGAGACACGCGGCCGCAGCATGGTCGAGAAGATGAAGGAGCTCATTCCCCCGCACCTGTTCGTGATCCCGATCCAGGCGGCGATCGGCGGAAAGATCATCGCCCGCGAGACGGTGCGCGCCCTGCGCAAGGACGTCACGGCCAAGTGCTACGGCGGCGACGCCACTCGCAAGCGCAAGCTCCTGGACAAGCAGAAAGAGGGCAAGAAACGCCTGCGCCAGTTCGGCAAGGTCGAGATCCCGCAGGAGGCGTTCATCGCCGCCTTGAAGATGGACGCCGACTAGAAGACAGACTCAGGCCCCGCCGCGGCAGACGCCCGGGTTCGCGTCACCCAGAGCCAGACGACCAGGAAGGCCACCGCCGAGGCGACGACGTCCAGCCACAGCAGCTCCGGCGTCGCCTGGGTGAAAACGCCGGGACTTCCGTGCAGTACGTCGCCGGCGGAGACCACGACGACGGCGCCGAAGAGATTGTTCACCAGGTGGATTCCGTAGGTGAACGCCAGGTTCCTCGTGCGCATGACGATGAGGGCGGTGATGAAGCCGAACACCAGGGCGTTGGCGGCTTCCGGTCCGCCGTTGGGGATGTGCAGGGAGGCGAACACCAGCGCGCTGACGGCCGCGGCCAGGAGGGGGCGCTTGAGACCCAGGGCCGCGCCCTGGGTGACATAGCCGCGGAATATGAATTCCTCGCTGAACGTCTGGATCGCCAGCATCGGCGTGGCGATGAGGGCCAGGGTGAGGGTTTGCGGCCCGAGGGTCAGACGAAAGCCGGCCGGCCGCACGAGATAGTCGACAGCGGAAGCGGCGGCGCAGAGGACCAGCCACAGGCCGGCGCCGGCAGCGAACTGCCGCCACTTCCAGGGCCCGACGATGTCCATGAAACGCTTGCCGTGGACAAGTCGCACGGCAACGGCGAAGGCGACGAGCAGCGTACCGAAGGTCAGGCCCGCGAAGGCGTAGAAATAGGCCGGGTGGGCAGGATCAAGCGCGTACTTCTGGAAATCCGGGGGCACCAGCCGGGCGACGTAAGCCAGGACGAAGAGGACGACGATGATCGCCACCCACAGGAACATCGCGGCCACAGGGGTCAGCACGTAGCGCCACCAGTCCGTGCGGCCGCGGCGGGCGAGGTCGAGATAGGCGGTCATGAATGGCTTCGCTCCGTCGGGCCGTTCAGCCTAGCTGACTTGGGCCGGAGCGAAAGAGCGTCGGAGCGCGGGATCCAGTGTCAGACGAAATGCGCCAGCGTCGCTGGCAGCATGTGAAGGGCCCATAGGGGGGCTACGCCCAGCCACAGCCCCAGCGCCAGAGTGTAGAGCGAACCCAGAACCGGCCGGCCGTCGCGGAAGTTCAATACCACGCCGGCGGTCAGGGGGCCCGAGATGGGGCCAAGCGCGAGATAGGGCGCCCAGCGCGTCTTGACCAAGCGTTTGGCGACCGAATTCTCAGCTGGCTGCGGCCGGCTCATGTTTTCCATCCTGGCCCCAGCCCGGAAGGTAACTCTGAGATGGGGCCTTCGTTCCCCGCCTCAATGCCGCCGTCGATCAGACCATTGTGAGCGGCCGTGATTGCCAAGCCGGCTTCAACGGCCTAGCCGCAGCCAATGGCCAACATCCTTCTGATAACGCTCGACCAATGGCGCGGTGATTGCCTCGGCGCCGCCGGCCATCCCATTGTCAGGACGCCCAACCTCGACCGCCTGGCGCGCGAGGGCGCGTGGTTTTCGCGCCACTACAGCCAGGCCGCGCCCTGCGGCCCGGGCCGCGCCAGCCTCTACACCGGGCTCTATCAGATGAACCATCGGGTGGTGGCCAATGGCACGCCGCTCGACGCCCGCTTCGACAACATCGCCCACGCCGCCCGTCGCGCCGGCTACGCCCCGGCCCTGTACGGTTACACCGATCAAGCCATCGACCCACGCGAGGCGGCCGGCCCCGACGATCCGCGCCTCTGGACCTATGAGGAGGTTCTGCCGGGTTTCGAGGACGGACTGCACCTGCCCACGGCCGATCTTGGCAAGTGGATCGACTGGGTCCGCGACTGCGGTCACGAAGCGCCGTCCGACCCTCTGGCGGCGCTCGCCAGCGAGCCGGAAAGGCCGGCTGAGGTCAGCCACTCGGCGTTCATGGTCGATACACTGATCGATTGGATCGGCCGGCGCGAGCAGCCGTGGTTCGCGCACCTCAGCCAGCTTCGGCCCCACCCGCCCTATGCGGCGGCCGGCCGCTTCGCCGCGTTGCACGATCCGGACGACATGCCCGATCCGATCGCGCCGGTCGCGGAGCGGATCCGACTGCATGAGGCGCTGCTCGCCCATCCCTTGACCGCCGCGCCCAAGGATCCGGCCGCGATGCGGCTGATCATGGCCCAGTATTTCGGCATGATCGCCGAGGCGGATTTCCAGCTCGGACGGTTGTGGGCAGCGCTCGAGGACGCGGGCCAGTGGGACGAGACCCTGATCCTGGTCACCTCGGATCACGGCGAGCAGCTTGGCGACCACGGCCTCATCGGCAAGAGCGGCTTCTTCGAGGCGAGCTTTCACGTCCCCTGCCTGGTCCGCGGACCCGGCGTCGGAGCCGGGCTTGTCGTCGACGCCTTCACTGAGAACGTCGATGTCTTCCCCACCCTGGCCGAGGCCATGGGCCTCGAGGTTCCCGCGCAGTGCGACGGCATGGCCCTGACGCCGTTCCTGAGAGGCGAGGCGCCGGCCGCATGGCGCGAGGCGGCCCATTGGGAGTTCGACTGGCGCAGCGCCTCGATCTCCAGGAACGACGGCGTTCCCCAGCCGTGGGACCGACGGCTGGAGCGCCGAAGCCTGGCGACCCTGAGGACCTCCGACGCCGCCTATGTCCAGTTCGGCGATGGCGCTGCGCTCACATTCGACCTGACCGCCGATCCCACATGGCGCACGCCGCGGACCACGGCGGAAACCATCCTGCCGCTCGCCCAGTCTATGCTGGCCTGGCGGGCGCAGCATGCCGACCGCACGCTCACCGGTATGCTGACCGAGGCCGGCGGTGTCGGCCGCTGGCCGCCGCTGCCGGCCGGATGGGCGGAGCGCCGGGTCGCGGGCTAGCCGCGTCGGTCCACGGCCACCTGAAGCAGCGTCTGGGAAATTCTGGCGCAACCTATCCATCGCCTCTAAGCAAGATGGAACGGTCGCTCGTGGGCGATCCACGAGGGAGAGCCCATGACGGTCAACGCGCCTGATTTCGACCAGGGACCGCCAGCGGCGGGCCGCCAGAAACCCGCCGGACGGGTCGGCCTTCCCATTCTCGCCGCCTATGGCGCCGGGGCCGGCGTCGACACCATCGTCAACTTCGCCGTCAACGGGTTCCTTCTCTTCTACCTCACGCTCGGCTGCGGCCTGCCGGGATCCCTGGCCGGCCTGGTGGGTCTGATCTCGCTCAGCCTCGACGCGCTGATCGACCCGCTGGTGGGCTCGATATCGGACAACCTCCACGGCCGCCTCGGGCGTCGCCATCCGTTCCTTCTGGCCGCGCCGATCCCCACGGGTCTGTTCCTGGTCCTCCTGTTCGCAACGCCGTCCGGCCTCTCCACCTGGGCGCTGTTCGCCTTCGCCACCCTGGTTTCCCTGGCGCTTCGGATCTTCATGTCCTGCTTCCAGGTGCCATTTTTCGCCCTCGGGGCGGAGCTGTCCGAGGACTACAGCGAGCGCTCGACCATCGTCGGCGCGCGCGTGACTGTGGGCATCGTCCTCACGCTCCTGATCGGCTGGCTCAGCTACGGCGTCTTCCTGGCGCCCAAGGGCGCGCTCACGCACAAGGCGGCCTATCTCCCGCTTATGGTCTCTTTCGCGGCGCTGATCATCGTCGGGGGGCTGATCAGCGCGTTCGGCACGCTTGGCGCGCGCGACCGCCTGCACGCGCCTCCGCCGCAGAAGGGGCCCAGGCTCGCGGCGCTGGCGGTCGAAGTTCGCGAGGTGTTCGCCAATCCGTCGTTCCGGGTCCTGTTCTTCGCCATCCTGCTGTTCTTCATCGCCCAGGGCGTGGCAGGGCCCCTGACGCTCTACGCCAATATCTACTTCTGGCAGATCAGCACTCACCAGATCCTCATCCTCACCTTCCTCGCGGTGGCCGGCCTGGCGGTCGGACTCGTCCTCACCTTCCTGGCCAGGTCCCTGGAGAAGCGGACCGTCACGCTGGCCGCCATCTTCCTGTTTCTCGCCTGCCAACTGGTGCCGGCGCCCTTGCGCGCCGCCGGACTGTTGCGGACCGACGCCGAGGTCATGACGGTGCTCTCACTGGCCGTCATCTTGATCGGCATCGCCACGACTGGGGCGCTCATTGGCTACAATTCAATGATGGCCGACGCGGTGGACGAACATGAGCATCTGTTCGGGGCGCGCCGCGAAGGCCTCTACTTCGCCGGCATCAACTTCTCAGCGAAGGCCTCGAGCGGGCTCGGCACCTTCATCGCCGGCATCGTTTTGGATCTGATCGGCTTTCCGCACGCCGCGGCGCCCGGCGCCGCCA
Organism: Caulobacteraceae bacterium; assembly: GCA_036491455.1. Lineage (GTDB taxonomy): Bacteria > Pseudomonadota > Alphaproteobacteria > Caulobacterales > Caulobacteraceae > Acaudatibacter. The sequence goes on along the minus strand of DASXBY010000012.1, from coordinate 13,535 downwards.
TCCATCCGTCGGCCGACACGGTCCTGAAGCTCGGCCTCATCTATGGCCCGGGCGTCGCGGTCGTCTCGGCGGTGTCAGTGACCCTGCTGTTCGCCTATCGGATTGACCGTTCGCGCCACGACGCCATCCTGACAGCGCTGGGACGCGGGCCAAGCACAGGGCCGATCTGATGCTGGGCCTGAGAGACGGCGGGCTCCTGCGCGCCGAGGCCTTCGTGGGCGGCGAATGGCGAGCGGCGCAGAGCGGCGCCCGTTTCGCGGTGCGCAACCCGGCCGACGGCGCCGTCCTGGCCGAAGTCGCCGATCTCGACGCTGCCGACGCCCGCGCCGCTATCGGGGCCGCCCACGCGGCCCAGGCGCCCTGGGCGGCGCTGACCGCCAAGGCGCGACACGCTGTGCTCCTCCGCTGGTTCGGCCTGATCATGGACGCCCAGGAGGATCTGGCTCGCCTGATGACAGCCGAGCAGGGCAAACCGCTGGCCGAGACCCGCGGCGAGGTGGCCTACGGCGCGAGCTTCATCCAGTGGTTCGCCGAGGAGGCCAAGCGGGCCTACGGCGACATCATCCCCACCCACGCCGAGGGCAAGCGGATCCTGGTGCTCAAGCAGCCGGTGGGGGTCACCGCGGCGATCACGCCGTGGAACTTCCCGAACGCCATGATCACCCGTAAGGCCGGGCCGGCGCTGGCGGCCGGCTGCGCCTTCGTGATCAAGCCGTCTGAGGAGACGCCGCTGTCGGCCCTGGCCCTGGCGGAACTGGCCGCGCGCGCCGGCGTGCCCAAGGGCGTCTTCAATGTCATTCCCTCGACTAAGGCCGACGCGGTGGGCCGCGAGCTCACCGGGCATCGCCTGGTGCGCAAGTTCACCTTCACGGGCTCGACGCCCGTCGGGCGCAAGCTGATGGCCCAGTGCGCCGAAGGCGTGAAAAAGGTGTCGCTGGAGCTGGGCGGAAACGCCCCCTTCATCGTCTTCGACGACGCCGATCTCGAGCGTGCAGCCGAAGGCGCCATGGCTTCGAAGTACCGCAACATGGGCCAGACCTGTGTGTGCGCGAATCGTTTCCTGGTCCAGGCCGGCGTCTTCGAGGCGTTCGCCGACAAACTGTCCACGCGCGCGGCGGCGATGAGGGTCGGAAACGGCCTCGACGACGGCGTCGCCCAGGGGCCGCTGATCAACCAGCGGGCGGTGGAGAAGGTCGAGCGCCTGCTGGCCGATGCGGTCGCCAAGGGCGCCGAAATCCGGCTCGGCGGCCATCGCCATGCTCTGGGCGGGACCTGGTTCGAGCCGACGGTCGTCACAGGCGTGACGCCGACCATGGAGATCTTCAACGAGGAGATCTTCGGGCCGGTGGCGACGCTCACCAGGTTCGAGGACGAGGCCGACGCGATCAGGCTGGCGAACGACACGCCCTATGGTCTGGCGTCCTACTTCTACGCGCGCGATCTGGCCCGCGTCTTCCGCGTGGCCGAGGCGCTCGACTACGGCATCGTCGGGGTCAATGAGGGGATAATCTCCACCGAGGTGGCGCCGTTCGGCGGCGTCAAACAGTCGGGGCTCGGCCGCGAGGGCTCCAAATATGGTCTGGAGGAGTATCTGGAGATGAAATACGTCCTCCTGGGGCTTTGACGCGCCCCAGGAGGACCGGACCCAAGCTAATGCTGGGTCACAAACTCTACGCCACTAATTCAGAGTGAGGGCGCCGATGCCGGCGGCGAGATTGACGCCGGTCATGCCTTCCACGCTCACCGGCTGCAGTTCGATGCTGTGTTCGTTACCGCCGATGAGGGCGTTGCCGGCCGCGCCGACGCCGATCGAGGCGCCGCCGGTCACGCCGCCGTAGTGACCGCGCAGGTCGCCGCGTCGCAAGCTGTCAGTGGGTGCGAACACCGCCCAGACAAGCGTGCCGGAGCTTTGGTAGCCAATATTGACCCCGTACTTCGATATGCTGCCACCGTAGTGCTCGGTTCCATGGGGGCCCGCAAAGGCGCAGGCCAGGCGGTGAGAACCGCCGACGACGTAGCCCCAGCCGCCGGATTCATGGCAGGTCAGAGTGCCGACCTTTACGCCGCCAGCTGAGGCGATGAATGGAGTTGAAAGAGCGATGGCGCCGGCCACCGCCGCATAGATGAGCTTCCGTTTCATTTTGAATCCTCGGGTGATTCCCTGGAAGTTCGCCCTTGCCCGGCAATCAAACGCGACCGCGCGGACAAGGGTTCCTTCACTTTTCCGGCCCGGCGTCCGGCGGCGGCCAGGTGATCAGTCGCGCCGCCGGCTCGTTGCGGGCGTAGGCGTAGAGCCAGCTTGACGCCACGGCCCATCGGCTGCGGGCGGTGATCAGGAAATAGATGTGGGCCGCGCCCCATAGCCACCAGGCGATACGGCCCTTGAGTTTGATCTCGCCAAAATCGATGATCGCCCGGTTGCGCCCGATGGTGGCGAGCGATCCCCAGTGGCGATAGTGGAAAGGCGGGGGCGGCGGACGGCCATTGACCCGGGCCTTCAGGACCCTGGCGACATAATCGCCCTGTTCCTTCGCTGCTGGCGCGATCCCCGGGACAGTGGATCCGTCCTTCCAGCCGACCGACGCCGTATCGCCGATCACGAACACGTCCGGGAGCCCCGGCGCGGTGAGATTGGGCGTCGCCGGCGAGCGGCCCGCGCGATCACCGGCCAGGTGCAGCCAGTCCGCGGCGGGCGAGGCCTGGACGCCAGCGGCCCAGATGATCGTCTTGGCCGGCAGGACGCCCGCTGTGGTGGTGACACCGTCGGCGTCGCAGGCGGTGACGGCCTCGCCCGTGCGCACCTCGACGCCCAGGGTCTGGAGGGCCTTGGCGGCGTAGGCCGACAGGGATGGATCGAAGGTCGGCAGGATCCGTTCGCCGGCCTCGATGAGCACGATCCGCGCCAAGCGCGTGTCGATCCGGCGGAATTCATCGGGCAGGTGGGTTCGGGCGAGCTCAGCCAGGGACCCGGCGAGCTCCACGCCGGTGGGGCCGGCGCCGACAATGGCGAAGGTGAGATAGGGTCCGGCTTCGTCCGGCGAGGCCTCGGCGCGCTCGAAGGCCGTGAGGATGCGCTGACGGATGGTGGTGGCGTCCTCCAGGGTCTTCAAGCCGGGCGCGGACGCGGCCCAGTCGTCATGGCCGAAATACGCGTGGGCGGCGCCGGTGGCGAGGACGAGCGTGTCGTAGGGAATCTGGCCGCCGCCGGTGAGCCGCACCTGGCGGACGCCGGATTCGATCGCCGTGTCGACACCGGCCACCTCGGCCAGCAGGGTGGTGACGTTGCTGAGGCGCCGGGTCAGCCGGCGGATCGGCCAAGCGATCTGCGAGGGCGGCAGGATCGAGCTGGCCGCCTGGTAGAGCAGGGGCTGGAAGAGGTGATGGTTGCGCTTGTCGATAAGGACAATCTGGAAGCGGCGGTCATGGCCGAGGCGCTTGACCACCTGCAGTCCGGCAAATCCGGCCCCCACCACCACGAGCCGGTGTGGCGCCCCTGCGGCCATCAGCCGAGGCGGTCCATCCAGGTTGCGAAGGCGTCGATGAACATCTTGAAGAATCCCCGGGTCGAGTCGTCGACGAGTTCGCCGGCCTCATTGAAATGCTTCGCCACGCCGCCGATGTAGGCCTCCGGCTGCTGCATGGCCAAGACGTCGAGGAAGACCAGCGATTGCCGCAGGTGATGATTGGCGCCGAAACCGCCAATCGCGCCGGGTGAGACGCTCATCACCGCGCCGGGCTTGCCGGCGAAGACGCTCTGGCCATAGGGCCGCGAGCCGACATCGATAGCGTTCTTGAGAACGCCCGGCACCGAGCGGTTGTACTCGGGCGTGACGAACAGCAAGCCGGCCGCCGGCCGCACCTCGTCGCGGAACCTCACCCAGGCGGGTGGCCGGTCGGTGTCGGTATCGAGATCCTGGTTGTAGAGCGGCAGATCGCCGATCTCGGCGATGTGAGGGTCTAGCGAAGCCGGCGTGAGGCCGATGATGGCTTTGGCGGCCATGCGGCTGAACGAGCCCTTGCGCAGGCTCCCGACGAGGATAGCGACGCCTCGGCGCATGGTCGCGACTCCCTTCGTCCCGCGGCCAGGACGCTACATCGACGTCGGCCCGCCGCCAACCGCGTCAGGATTTCGCCGGGCGGAATTGCGGCCGACGCTTTTCCCGATGCGACGCCAAGCCTTCGCGCGCCTCCGGGCCGGTGAAGCCGAGGAATTCGAGGGCCAGGGAGGCGTCGAAAATCGGACCTGCCGCCCGCAGCCAGTTGTTGAGCGCCAGCTTGGTCCAGCGCACCGCCATCGGCGCGCCGTCGGCGAGGCGCCCGGCGATCTCCACCGCCTTGGCGTCGAGCTCGGCGTCGTCGGCGACGAGCGAGATCACCCCGATCCGCTCGGCCTCGGCGCCGGTCAGGGTCTCGCAGAGCAGCAGGTAGTACTTGGCCTTGGCCATGCCGCAGAGCAGGGGCCAGAGGATCGCGGCATGGTCGCCGGCGGCGACGCCCAGGCGGGTGTGCCCGTCGATGATCCGCGCATCGGGCGTGGCGATGGAGATGTCGGCCAGCAGGCCGCAGACCAGGCCCGCGCCCACCGCCGGCCCACGGATCGCCGAGACGACTGGCTTGGAGCAGTTGATGACGTTGAAGACGATCTCCCGCGCCTCGGCGAGCGTGCGGGCGCGGGTCTCGAAGTCGTCGACGATGCCCTGGATCATCTCGAAGTCGCCGCCGGCCGAGAACGCCTTGCCGGCCCCGGTGAGAACGATGGCCTGGACGCTGTCGTCGCGGTCGGCGTCCCGCCAGATGTCGGCAAGTTCGGCGTGCATGACGGCGTCGGCCGCGTTGAGCCGCGCCGGATTGTTCATGGTGACCCGCAGCACACCCTCGCGCGGACGGTCGAAGGTCAGCCGCTGATAGCGGTCGTAGACGGAGGCCACGTCACCGGCCCGTGAACTTGGCCGGACGCTTCTGCAGGAAGGCGGAAACGCCCTCGGTGAAGTCGGCCGTCTTGCCGGCGGTCTTCTGGGCCAGGCGCTCGCGGTGCAGCTGACCGGTCCAGTCGCTTTCGAGCGAGGCCCAGATGATCTGTCGCGTCAGGCCTAGAGAGGCGGGCCCGTCTGCGAGGGCGCGGGCCAGGCGCATGGCCGTCTGGGTCAACTCGGCGTCTGGCGCAATGCGGTTGATCAGGCCCCATTCCAGCGCCTGCAAGGCGTTCACTTTCTCCCCGAGCATGGCCATCTCCATGGCCCTGGCGCGGCCGATCGCCCGGGGGAGCAGGTAGGTCGAGCCGCCGTCAGGGACGAGGCCGATGCGCCGGAAGGCCTGCAGGAAATAGGCGCTCTCGCCGGCGACGATCAGATCGCCGAGCAGGGCCAGGGAGCAGCCGACCCCTGCCGCCGCGCCATTGACCGCCGTGACCAGGGGGACCGGCATCTCGCGGATGTAGGTGACGAGCGGATTGTAGACCGTTTCCAGCGCCCGGCCAGCGTCCGGCTTGCCATCGACATCGAGGCCACCGCTCCCGCCTCCGCCGCCACCCGACAGGTTGGCCCCGGAGCAGAATCCCCGGCCTTCGCCGGTGATGAGGATGGCCCGGGCCGCCGCCTCGCCGGTCGCGGCGCGCTTGACCGCGTCGAGCAGTTCGCCGGCCATGTCCATGCCCAGCGCATTGAGCGTCGCCGGGTCGGAGAGGGTGATGGTCGTCACCCCGTCGTCGGTCGAAACCTTGATCTTCTGATAGCTCATCGCCTCACCTCGCCGGCTTATCGCTCAGGACGAAGGCGCGCTTTCCGCAAAGTCCGTCAAGCCGCGTTCCCTTGGCGGCGTCAGAAGATCGTGTAGCCGCCGTCGATGACCACGGAATCACCGGTATGGAAGCGGGCCGCGTCGGATGCGAAATAGACGGCGACGCCCGAGAAGTCCTCTGGCTCGCCCCAGCGCCGCATCGGCACCCGCGGCATGACGTTCTGGTTGAACTTGTCCCAGCCCTGCAGGCCGGCGGTCATGTCCGTGGCTATCCAGCCGGGCAGCACGGCGTTGGCCCGGATTCCATAGCGCGCGTACTCGACCGCCAGGCCGCGGATCATGGACAGGACGCCCGCCTTGCTCGAGGCGTAGGCCTGGTTGCGCGGCGCGCCGTCGATGGCCGAGGTCGAGGAGGTGACCAGCAGCGATCCGCCCGGATCGCCGGCCTTGGCCCGGGCCACCATGTGCTTGCAGGCCTCGCGGAAGGTCCAGAAGACCGCGTCGAGGTCGACCGTGGTCACGCGGCGCCACTGCTCGGTGGTGAATTCGGCGAAGGAGGGGGCGCCGCCGCCGATCCCGGCGTTGGCGATGACGCAGTCGAGCCTTCCGAAGGCCGCGAGGGTCTCGCCGACGCCGTCGACCACCGCCTGTTCGTTCGAGACGTCCACCCGCTGCACGAGCACCTCGCCCCCGTGGGCCTCCAGGCGCGCTTTGGCGGCGGCGTTCTTCTCCGGGTTGAGCCCCCAGATGGCGACCTTGGCGCCGGACCCCGCCAGGCCCTCGGCCATGCCAAGGCCGATGCCGCCGTTGCCGCCGGTGACAAGGGCGGCCTTGCCGGTTAGGTCGAAAGCCTTGAAGGCCATGGTGGGATCTCCCGTTTCCTCACCATGGCGGCGAGGATCGGCGGCGGTCAACCGCCGCCGGCCGCGGCCCGGCCGCAACTTGACGGGCGCGGGCGCCTTCCCCTATATCGCCCGCTCTTCGCGCGACGGCGCGAGAGAAGACCAATCTTGGAAAGCGCCATGTCCCGCCGTTGCGAACTCACCGGCGTCGGTCCGATGACCGGCCACCACGTGAGCCACTCGAACATCAAGTCCAAGCGCCGGTTCCTGCCGGCGCTGAGCCCGGCGACGGTGCATTCCGACGCGCTCGGCCAGAACTTCCGGCTGCGCATTACCAACGCCGCCCTGCGCACCCTGGATTTCCGCGGCGGCCTCGATCCGTTCCTGCTGAAGGCGCGCGACGAGAACCTGTCGATCCGGGCGCTCAAGATCAAGCGTCAGCTCAAGGCGAAGCTCGCGAGTTAAGCTCCACGAGGCGGGCGTCCGCCTCCCTGACATCGACGCAGCTTGTCAGCGACATCGCCACCCTCAGTTCGTCCCTGAGAATGCGCAGCATATGGGTGACGCCGGACTCGCCGCGCCCGCCGAGCGCATAGGCCCAGGCCCGGCCGATGAGGCAGGCCTTGGCCCCCAGGGCGAGCGCGCGAAGGACATCGAGGCCCGAGCGGACGCCGCCGTCCATCAGCACCGCCAGGTCGCTTCCCGCCGCCTCAGCGATGGCCGGCAGGGCCGCGATCCCGGAAAGAGCGCCGTCGAGCTGCCGTCCGCCGTGGTTGGAAACCACCAGGCCGTCGGCCCCCAGCCTCACCGCCTCCCTGGCGTCCTCGGCGTCGAGCACACCTTTGATCACCAGCGGTCCGGTCCAGCGTTCGCGCACCCAGTCGAGATCCTTCCAGGTGACCGTCGGATCGAAGTTGCGTCCGATCCAGCCCCAGAACTGAGTGAGGGATTTCAGGTCCGGCGCCACCCGGGCGATGTTGCCCGGCGTATGGGGGCGACCGTTCAGCCAGACGTCCCACATCCAACCGGGATGGGTCAGGCCATCGCGCGCCTGGGCCAGGCGAGCGACCAGGGTGTCGGCGGTCATGCCGTTGCGCGCGTCGCGATAGCGCGAGCCCGGCGTCGGCAGGTCGACCGTGAACACCAGGACGGGCGACGCCGCCGCCCGCGCCCGGGCCAGCATCTCATCCATGAAGCCGCGATCCCGGATCATGTAGAGCTGGAACCACGGCGGCGGCGCCGCCGCCGCCACCTCCTCGATCGAGCAGACGCTGACGGTGGAGAGGATGAACGGAACGCCGGCCGCCTCGGCCGCCCTGGCCGCCTGGATTTCTCCACGCCTGGCGTACATGCCGGCGATGCCCACCGGCGCCAGGGCCACCGGCATGGCCAGCTTCTGGCCGAAGAGTTCGACGCCCATCGACAGCTTCGAAACGTCGCGCAGCACCCTCTGGCGCAGGCTGACGGCCTGCAGGTCGGCGACGTTGGCCGCCAGCGTAGCCTCGGCGTAGGAGCCGCCGTCGATATAGTCGAACAACACCTTGGGCAGGCGCGAGCGCGCGGCCAGCCGATAGTCAGCGACGTTGACCGGCCTCACCCTGCTTCGCCTTTCAGGCTACGCAGGGCTCGTCCTCCGAAGCGCGCAGCGCGAAGGCGGGTCACGCCGGTTCCCTGACCTTCTTCGTCGGCCGGGGCGAACCCTGCACGCTGGGCGGCGGCTCCAGCAGCGAGGCGGCCGCGCGCGTGATGGCCCTCGGCTGCTCCTCGAACAGGGCGGCGAGCTGATCTGTGATCGCCCCGCCCAGTTGCTCGACATCGACGATGGTCACCGCCCGCCGGTAGTAGCGGGTGACGTCATGGCCGATGCCGATGGCGATCAGCTCCACCGGGCTCTTGGCCTCGATCTCGCCGATCACCCGCCGCAGGTGCCGTTCGAGGTAGTGACCCGAGTTCACCGACAGGGTCGAATCGTCCACTGGCGCGCCGTCGGAGATGACCATCAGGATCTTGCGCTGCTCGGTCCGCCACAGCAGGCGCTGGTGGGCCCACATCAGGGCCTCGCCGTCGATGTTCTCCTTCAGCAGGCCCTCGCGCATCATCAGGCCGAGGTTCTTGCGCGCCCGCCGCCACGGCGCATCGGCCGCCTTGTAGATGATGTGTCGCAGATCGTTCAGGCGTCCGGGCGAGGGCGGCTTGCCGGCCTTGAGCCAGTCGTCCCGCGAGGCGCCGCCCTTCCAGGCCCGGGTGGTGAAACCGAGGATCTCAACCTTGACCGCGCAGCGCTCGAGCGTGCGGGCCAGGATGTCGGCGCACACCGCTGCGACCATGATCGGCCGCCCGCGCATCGAGCCGGAATTGTCGATCAACAGGGTCACCACCGTGTCGCGGAACTCGGTGTCCTCCTCCTGCTTGAACGAGAGCGGGGCGGTGGGATCGACGATCACCCGGGTGAGGCGCGCGACGTCCAGCAGACCTTCCTCGAGGTCGAAGCTCCAGGCGCGGCTCTGCTGGGCCATGAGCTTGCGCTGCAGCCGGTTGGCCAGGCGCGAGACGACGTTGGAGAGGTTGGTCAGCTGCTGATCGAGATAGGCCCGCAGGCGCGTCAGCTCTTCCGGCTCGCACAGCTCCTCGGCGGAGATGATCTCGTCATGCTCGGCGGTAAACACCTTGTAGGCCGGCTCCGGCTTGCCGCTGTCCTTGAGATCCGGGCGGGCGGGGCGCTCGCCGTCGGCGGCATCCGGCTCCTCGTCGGAATCGGAGGCATCATCGCTCTCGGAGAGTTCGGCCTCGGCCAGGTCGCTCTCGCTTTCGGAAAGTTCGGACTCTTCGGCGGCCGAACCCTCGGCCGACTGCTCCTCGCTCTCGCCCTCGCCCGAGGCCTCAGGCTCGCCTTCCTGGCCCTCGTCCTCCTGCGCGTCCTGGTCCGGCGCATCGGAGAGGTCGTCGCCGAAATTGAGATCGCGCACCACGGCCCGGGCGATGCGGGCGAAGGCGGCCTGGTCTTCCGCAGCGCCGGTCAGGCGGTCGAGATCGGCCCCGGCCTGGGTCTCGATCTGGCTGCGGAAGGCATCGACCAGAGCCTTGGCGGCGGGCGGCGGCGGCTCGCCGGTCAGGCGCTCGCGCGCCAGAAGGGCGACGATGTCGGCCATGGGCGCCGCGGCGCGGTCGACGAGGTGATTGTAGCCCTTGCGCAGGGCCCCATGCTCGAGGACCGCGGTCAGGTTGTCGCGCACGCCGGCCAGGGCGTTGGCGCCGATGGCTTCGATCCGGGCCTGCTCCAGGGCGTCGTAGATCTGGGCGCCCTCGACCGACTTAGGCTTGCCGCGGGCGTGGACGACGCCGTCGTGATGAGCCACGCGCAAGGCCAGCTGGTCGGCGAGGCCGCGGATGCGGCTGGCCTCGGGCCCCGAAAGCTCGCGCGGCGGATGGGGCAGGATGGCGCGGTGGCCGTTGAGGGCAGGACCGTCGCCGGAGAAAACCACCTCGAGGTCCGGCTGTTCGGCCAGCGAACGCGCGGTATGGGCCAGCGCGCGCTTGAAGACCTCCGAAGGGGTTTCCCTCTGCGACATGGCCGGCAGTCTTAGGCGGGGCGGCGGGGCTTAGGAAGAGGCCGTTCAGGCGACGCGCATCGGCGCCTCGAGCGCCAACTGGGCGATATACCCCGACCGGCTCTGGCCGGCCGCCCGGGCCTGGGCGTCGAGCCGTTTGAGGACGCGCCGCGGAAGGGTGATGTTGACGCGCTCGACGCGATCGTCGAGCAGGGCCGGGTCAAGCGTTATGACGCCGAACAGCCAGCCGGCGAAGTCGGGATTGCGCCGGACCGCGTCGAGATCCGAGGGTGGAGGCACGTCGCCGCCAGCGTCCAACGTGGCGTCGATCCAGGCAGCCGCAGCTTCCTCGACCCCCGCCAACGCCTCATCGAGCGTGTCGCCGGCCGAAAAGCAGCCTGGGAGGTCGGGCGCCACGACGCCGAACGCCGTGGTCTCGTCTCCGGGTTCGATGGCGATGGGATAGCGAAGGCTCATAGTCCCGCCTGTCTGCGGATCGCTTTGACGAGGCCCAACCCGAGATCCTTCTTTGGATGTGGGACAACCACATGTCCCGACCGATCCGGATGGCGGAAGACGTGGTGTGATCCGCGGACCCGGTCCAGGATCCAGCCGACGGCCTGGATCTCCCGGATCAGATCCGTGCTTTTCACGTGCGCACTATACACACGCCAGGATTTGACTCAACCGCATTGAGGCGAACTGAGACGGCGCGTTTACGGGTGCGCAGCTTTCCAGGCGTGGCTCTCGTCGCGGACGAGGCTGACGAGGTTGCCCATGGCGAGGTTGGCGTCGATCAGGTGGAGACCCCACTGCGGCATGAGCTGGCCAGCGTAGACCACGTCGCCGTTGATGTCGCGGGTGCGCCCGCCGGTCTCGTCCGCCTTGATGGCGATGCCGAGATAGTTGAACCCGTCCTTGGACTCGCACTTCGACCACAACATGCCGGGAAGGCTGACGAACGGCGTGGTGATCTTCACGCCCTTGGACCAGTCGGGCGGCGGCGGCATGCCTGGCGCGATCATGCTCGAGCCGGAGGCCATGTAGGCGTGTAGTTCGCCCTCGCCGCCGGAGAGGTTCGCGGGATTGACGCAGGCGGCGACCATTCCCGGCATCGTCACCTTGCCGAAGCCGGAATTGGCCGGCGGCGGGCTGGTCTCGCGAAACGAGGCGTAGGCGATCGCGCAGCCGGTCTGGGTGTCCGAGTGACACAGGGGGACGGACTTGAAGTCGCCGCCTACGTCCTTGCCGTCAGGCACGGCGAGCCGCGTCCCCATCAGGATGGCCGAGACGATCAGCTTCTGCGCCGGCTTGCCGTCGATATCGCGCTTGATGAGATCGGTCAGCACGCCCGAGCCCTGGGAATGGCCGATGAGCACCACGCCGCGGCCATGGTTTTCATGCGCCAGGTAGTAGCTCCAGGCGTCGCGCACGTCCTCGTAAGGCGCGGTTGGCCGCACGCCGGTCGAGCCGGGCAGGGGATGTCCGGTCATGAAGCCCACCAGCGCGGTGAGCGTGAACTGGCGGTAGAGCGGCGCGAACTGGCGGCAGGACGCTCCGAAGCGGGCGAACTGCTGTTCGACGACGCGGGTCTCGGCCGTCTCGCGTTTCATGGTCGCAAGCACGCCCGGATCGGTGGAGACGGTCGGATAGACGTAGAAGCAGTCGATCGCCGGATGCGGATCGGCCTTGTAGGCCTCGACGCTCGTCGCGCCGCCCTTGGCCACGACCGTGGCGGTCTGATCGACGTCACAGGCATTGGGCGTCGCGCCAGGCCAGCACAGCCAGTTGGCCTTGTCGGCGTAGTCGTTCGGAGCGAGGGGCGGCGCTGAGGGCGGTGTTGCCGCCGGGGTCTGGGCCGCCGGGGCCTGGGCGGCCGCCATATGGGCCACGCTCAGCGAACAAACGGCCGTCGCGGCCGCCAGGACTCGAAGCTTCACGACGCCCCCTTTACTTCTGACGGGTCAAACCACTTTCACGCGCGCCGCGCTCTCGGGCAGGTCCCCGCCGAAGGCGCGCTGATAGAACTCGGCCACCGTCGGGCGCTCAAGCTCGTCGCATTTGTTGAGGAAGGTCAGGCGGAAGGCGAGAGCCAGGTCGCCGCCGAAGATGTCGGCGTTCTGCGCCCAGGTGATCACCGTGCGCGGGCTCATCACCGTGGAGATGTCGCCGTTCATGAAGGCGTTGCGGGTCATGTCAGCCACCCGGACCATAGCGGCGATCTTCCGCCGGCCCTCCGGAGTGCGATAGCTGGGCGCCTTGGCCAGCACGATCTCGGCCTCGACGTCATGGGCCAGGTAGTTGAGCGTGGCGACGATCGACCAGCGGTCCATCTGCCCCTGATTGATCTGCTGGGTGCCGTGATAGAGGCCCGTGGTGTCGCCAAGCCCGATGGTGTTGGTGGTCGAGAACAGCCGGAAGAACGGATTGGGCCGGATCACCCGGTTCTGATCGAGCAGGGTGAGCTTGCCCTGCGCCTCCAGCACGCGCTGGATGACGAACATCACGTCCGGACGCCCCGCGTCATATTCGTCGAAAACCAAGGCCATGGGCCGTTGCAGGCACCACGGCAACATGCCTTCGCGGAACTCGGTCACCTGCTTGCCGTCGCGCAGGACGATGGCGTCCTTGCCCACCAGATCGATGCGGCTGATGTGGCTGTCGAGGTTGACCCGGATCATCGGCCAATTAAGCCGCGCGGCGACCTGCTCGATGTGGGTGGATTTGCCGGTGCCGTGATAGCCTTGGATCATCACCCGCCGGTCGTGGGCGAAGCCGGCGCAGATGGCGAGCGTCGACTGCGGGTCGAAAACGTAGGCCTCGTCCAGATCCGGCACGTGGCTGTCGCGCTCGGAAAAGGCCGGGACCAGCATCTCCGAATCGACGCCGAACGTCTCCTTGATGGAAACGAGCCGGTTGGGCTTCAGCACCAGCAGGGGATCCGCTTCGGTTTCGGAGACGACGGGCATGGCGATGCTCACTAGAATAAGCCATCCGAGGAAGCAAACGGGTGTTCGGGTGTCGGTCGCTCAGGCTGTGCGCGAGGCCTTGATCCCATGCCGAAACGTCAATTCGCAACTGCGACCGGCACGAACTCGAACTTCTGATTCTCGCCGCGTTTGCTCTAGGCGAGCTTGGCTTTGCGAAGGGTTTTGTAAGCGCGAATCACGCGCTGGAGCTTGTGCTCGGCCGAGCGGTCGCCGCCATTGGCGTCGGGGTGGCAGCGTTTGACGAGTTCCGCATAGCGCGCGCGGATCGCCTTCTTTTCGGCTCCACGATCGAGGTCGAGATCGGCCAGCGCCTGAAGCTCGAGGCGGCCCAGGCTGCGTTCGCGGGCCTCCTGGGCGCGGGCCTTGGCGCCGGCGCCGCCAAACAGGCTGAACGGATCGCGGAACAGGCCGCGGGCCGC
>DASXBY010000011.1:0-8289 GCA_036491455.1 Caulobacteraceae bacterium | reverse complement strand
CGTGACGACATCACGCTGCTGGGCGTTCCGCTGACGGCGATCTGCAACGCCACCTATGACGATCCCCGGCAGCGGCAGCTGTTCAAGAACATCATCTATGTCGGCGCGCTCACCGCGTTGCTCGGGGTCGACCAGGAGGTCACCGACCAGCTCGTGGCGGAGCAGTTCCCGGGCAAGGAACGGCTGATCAAGCCCAATCTCGAGGCCCTGGCGTTGGGCCGCGAAGCGGCGCTCAAGTCGCTTCCAAAGATTGGTCTGCACGTCCGGCGCGCGGATGCGGTCGGCGACCGCATCTACGTCGAGGGCAATGAGGCCGCGGCGCTGGGCTCAGTGTGGGGCGGGGCGACGGTGTGCGCCTGGTATCCGATCACGCCGTCAACCTCGCTGGCCGAAGCCTTCATGGCCCACTGCAAGAAGCTCCGCAGCGATCCCGAGACCGGTCAGGCGCGCTATGCGGTGATCCAGGCTGAAGACGAGATTGCCTCCATCGGCGTTGTCATCGGGGCCGGCTGGAACGGCTCGCGGGCCTTCACCTGCACATCGGGACCGGGCATTTCGCTGATGCAGGAATTCGTCGGGCTTTCCTACTTCGCCGAGATTCCGGCGGTGATTTTCGATGTCCAGCGCGGCGGCCCGTCAACCGGCATGCCCACGCGCACACAACAGTCGGACATCCTCTCGGCCGCCTACGCCTCGCATGGCGACACCAAGCACCCGCTGCTGTTTCCGCAGGATCCCACTGAGTGCTTCGAGATGGCGGCTCTCAGCTTCGACCTGGCCGACCGGCTGCAGACGACCGTCTTTGTCATGCTCGATCTGGACATCGGCATGAACGAGTGGCTGACCGAGCCCTTCTCATGGGACAACAAGCGGCGGCTCGACCGGGGCAAGATCATGACCCGCGCGCGGCTCGACGCCGGCGAGGCGTTCGGCCGTTATCAGGAGGTCGACGGCGACGGCATTCCCTACCGCACCCTGCCGGGCGTGCACCCGGAGCGGGGCGCCTATTTCACCAGGGGCACATCACGCGACCCCAACGCGCGCTACAGCGAGGAGGGGCCGGTCTATGTCGCCAACATGGAGCGGCTCCTAAGGAAGTTCGAGACCGCCAAGGGTCTCATCCCCCCACCGGTGATCAAGTCGGCCCAGCGCCGCACACCGCATGGCGTCCTCTATTTCGGTTCGACGTCGCACGCGCTTGACGAATCTTTGGAGCAGCTGGCCGAGGCCGGAATCCACCTCGACGCCATGCGCCTGCGCGGCTTTCCATTCTCCGACGAGGTCGCGGATTTTATTGCCGCCCATGAGACCGTGTTCGTGGTCGAACAGAACCGCGACGCCCAGGTCCGCACCCTGATCATGAATGAGCTGGACGTGGATCCCGCCAGGTTGGCGCCGGTCCTCAGCTATGATGGCCAGCCGATCACCGCCCGGTTTATCACCCAGTCGATCGCCGAGCGGATCCGCAAGCTCCACAAGGATTATTCGGCGGCTGCGCAATGACCTATATCGTCAAGCCAAGACTGCATCACCCGCTCCTGAAGCCGAACGCGCTCGGCTTCACCCGGCGCGACTACGAGGGCAAGGTTTCGACCCTGTGCGCCGGCTGCGGCCACGACTCGATCTCGGCCGCGATCATCCAGGCCTGCTACGACCTGGACCTGCCGCCCCATCGCCTGGCCAAGCTTTCCGGCATTGGTTGTTCCTCGAAGACGCCGGACTATTTCCTGGGCGCCTCGCATGGCTTCAATAGCGTGCACGGGCGCATGCCCTCGGTGCTCACCGGAGCCAACCTCGCCAACCGCGACCTGATCTACCTAGGGGTCTCCGGCGACGGGGATTCGGCTTCGATCGGCCTGGGCCAGTTCGCCCACTCCCTCAGGCGCGGGGTCAACATGACCTACATCGTCGAGAACAATGGGGTTTACGGCCTGACCAAGGGCCAGTTCTCGGCCACCGCCGATCCCGGCTCGACCTCCAAGCGCGGGGCGGTGAACCACGACGAGCCGATCGACCTTGTCGGCCTTGCCCTGCAGCTGGGCGCCAGCTTCGTCGCTCGCAGTTTTTCCGGCGACAAGGACCAGCTTGTGCCGCTGATTAAGGCGGCGCTCACCCACAAGGGCGCGGCCTTCATCGACGTGATCAGCCCCTGCGTGCAGTTCAATAACCACGCCGGCTCGACCAAGAGTTTCGACTATGTGCGCGAGCACAACGCGGCGGTGAACCGCATGGATGTCATCATCGAGCGCGACGAGATCATCGTCGACTATGCGCCCGGCACGGTCGAGATCGTCACCCAGCACGACGGCTCCATCCTGAAGCTGCGCAAGGTGGCGGAGGACTATGATCCCACCGACCGCAATGATGCGGTCAACCACTTGCAGACGCACCAGGCGCGCGGCGAGATCGTCACCGGCCTGCTCTATGTCGATCCGCAGGCGGAGGACCTTCACGACCACCTGGGCACGGTCGCCACGCCGCTGAACCAGCTGGGCGACGCCGCGTTGACGCCGAGCCTGGAGGCGCTTGCCGCGGTCAACGATTCGTTGCGATAGGCGGGGCGGCAGCCTAGGTTCGATCCAGGGAGGGGCCTTCGGCTCGCCCTTAGGGCCTGCGGCTCTTTGGTAGGTATGCAACCGCGGGACGGGAGCTCGAATGCCGGACGGGCATGGCGTAGGCGAGACGATCGCGATTCCGGGCTTGACGCCCGCGCCCACGCGCCATGCCGGCCTCGTCGAGTGGGTGGCCGAGATCGCCGCTTTGACCAAGCCGGACCGTGTCCACTGGTGCGACGGTTCCCAGGCCGAATGGGAAGCCCTGACCACCGAAATGGTGGCCTCGGGGACGCTGCGCCGCCTCAACCCTGAGAAGCGGTCCAACGCCTTCCTGGCGGCGTCCGATCCCAAGGATGTCGCCCGCGTCGAAAGCCGCACCTTCATCTGCTCGGAGCGGGAGATCGACGCCGGGCCGACCAACAACTGGCGCAAGCCCGAGGCCATGCGCGCCGAACTGCTTGGGCTCTTCGACGGCGCGATGCGCGGGCGGACGATGTATGTCGCGCCATTCTGCATGGGGCCGCTGGGATCGCCGATCAGCGCCCTTGGCGTCGAGATCACCGACAGTCCCTACGTGGTCGCCTCGATGCGGATCATGACCCGCATGGGCAATGCCGCGCTGGAGGCGCTGGGCGACGATGGATTCTTCGTGCCCGCGGTGCATTCGGTAGGCGCGCCGCTAGAGCCCGGCGAGGCCGACGTCTCCTGGCCGTGCAGCGAGACCAAGTACATCGTCCATTTTCCCGAGAGCCGCCAGATTTGGTCTTACGGCTCCGGCTACGGCGGCAACGCCCTCCTGGGAAAGAAGTGCTACGCCCTCAGGATCGCTTCGGTGATGGCCAGGGACGAGGGCTGGCTGGCCGAGCATATGCTGATCCTCAAGCTCACCTCGCCCGAGGGTCGCTCGCACTACATCGCCGCCGCCTTCCCCAGCGCCTGCGGCAAGACCAACCTGGCGATGCTTCAGCCAACCCTGCCGGGCTGGAAGGCCGAGACGGTGGGCGACGATATCTGCTGGATGCGGTTCGGCCCGGACGGGCGCCTGAGGGCGATCAATCCCGAGGCCGGGTTCTTCGGCGTCGCCCCTGGCACCGGCCGGGAGACCAACGCCAATGCCGTCGCGGCGCTCGAGCGCAACTGCATCTTCACCAACGTCGCCCTCACCGCCGACGGCGATGTCTGGTGGGAGGGTCTGACGCCCGAGCCGCCCGAAGGGCTCACGGACTGGAGGGGCCGGCCGTGGACGCCGGGATCGGGGGAGCCCGCCGCCCATCCCAACGCGCGCTTCGCCGCGCCGGCGGCCCAGTGCCCTTCGATCGCGCCAGAATGGGAAGACCCGGCCGGTGTGCCGGTCTCGGCCATTCTGTTCGGCGGACGCCGGGCCAGCGCCGTGCCGCTGGTGACCGAGGCTTTCGATTGGCGCCATGGCGTCTTCCTGGCCTCCAACGTCACCTCGGAAGGCACCGCCGCGGCCGAAAATCGGATCGGCCAGCTGCGTCGAGATCCCTTCGCCATGCTGCCGTTCTGCGGCTACAACATGGGCGATTATTTCGCCCACTGGCTGGCGGTGGGCGCGGGCGCCGACCCGGCCAAATTGCCGCGCATCTATTTCGTCAACTGGTTCCGCAAGGACGCCGCCGGCCGCTTCGTCTGGCCGGGCTATGGCGACAACAGCCGGGTGCTGAAATGGATCGTGGCCCGCCTGGAAGGCGAGGCGGGAGCCGAGGATACGGCCATCGGCCGCGTGCCCCTGGCCGAGGATCTGGACGTCGAAGGGCTGGACCTTGCCCCGGGCGCGCTCGACCTGCTGCTCCGGGTTGATCCTGAGATCTGGCGCGAGGAGGCGGCCCTCATCGGCCCCCACTATGACCGCTTCGCCGAGCGCCTGCCGCAAGCGCTGTGGGACGAGCACGCCGCGCTCATCTCTCGTCTGGACGCCGCGGACGCCTGAACAGCGCGATCGCGTTCAGCCCTCGAGCGACGACCTCACCGGGATTTTCAGGAAGACGTGGCCCAGTTCGGTGGCCGGCGGCAGGGCTCCGCCGCGGATGTTCACCTGCAGCGAGGGCAGCATCAGCACCGGTGGTTCGAGATAGGCGTCGCGGCCTTTGCGCATCGCGACGAACGCCTCCTCGCTGACGCCGATGTGGGCGTGGATGTTATGCGCCCTTTGCTCGGCGACCGTGCTTTCCCAGGCCGCCTCGTCGCGGCCCGCCGGCTTGTAGTCATGGGCGGTGAAAAGGCGCGTGTCGTCCGGCAGGGCAAAAAGCTTCTGGATCGATCGATAGAGCGCCGCCGCGTCGCCACCGACAAAGTCGCAGCGGGCGGAGCCGTAGTCGGGCATGAACAGGGTGTCGCCCATGAAGGCGGCATTTCCGACCCGGTAGGTGACGCACACGGGCGTGTGCCCGGGGGTCGCCATCACCTCGATCGTCAGCTCGCCCAGCGGCAGGCGGTCGCCGTCGGCCAGAAGGCGGTCGAACTCCCGTCCATCAGCCGACACGTCTTCGGCCTCGAACATCGGCTTGAAATGCTTCTGGATGTCGAGGATGCGCGCGCCGATCGCCGTCTTCGCCCCCGTCTTCTTTTTCAGATAGCCGGCGGCCGTCATGTGATCGGCGTGAGGATGGGTCTCCAGGATCCAGGAGATGGTCAACCCGAGCGCCGCCGCCCCCTCCAGGACCTGGTCGGCCGAGCGGCTGGCCACGCGTCCCGACTTCGGATCGAAGTCCAGCACCGGGTCGATGATCGCGCCGACCCCCTTAGCTGGGTCGAACACCAGGTGCGTGGCTGTCGAGGTGGCCGGATCGAAGAAGGTCCGCACCTGTGGCGTCATGGTCGCGATTCCCCCTGGGTTTGCCCTGTCTTAGCGCGGGTCATGGTCGGCGTCGCTGGTTCGGCGCCGCCCGGCCCCGGTTTGGCCCCGCTGGCCTGTTTTGCTGCCTGTTTCCCAGGCCTGTTCCCAGACCTGTTTCCATGTCTCGCCCGGCCGGTGTAAGAGCAAATTCGAACAAGCGTTTTCCTTTGAGAGGGAGCCCCCCATGCGCGAAGCCGTCGTCGTCTCCTACGCCCGCACGGGCCTGGCCAAGTCCGCTCGCGGCGGCTTCAACATAACCCCGACGGTCAGCCTCGCCGCTCACGCGGTGAAACACGCCGTGGCCAAGGCCCGCGTCGAACCGGAGGCGATCGAGGACAGCTTCATGGGCAACGTCGCGCATGGCGGCAACAATCCGGGCCGCAACGCCGCCCTGCTGGCGGGCCTGCCGATCACCACGGGCGGGGTGACCATCAACCGCTTCTGCTCCTCGGGCCTGCAGTCCATCGCCATGGCCGCCCGCTACATCAAGGATGACGGCGCCAACTGCGTCGTCGCCGGCGGCGTTGAGTCGATCAGCTTCCCGGCGACCGGTCCTGGCCAGGGTAACAACGATCCCCAGCTGACCCAGATGTATCCCGACATCTACATGCCGATGATCGACACCGCTGACGTGGTCGCCAAGCGCTACAACATCAGCCGCGAGTATCAGGACGAGTTCTCGCTGGAATCCCAGCGGCGGATGGCGGCGGCGCAGCAGGCCGGCAAGTACCGCGACGAGATCGTGCCGATGAAGACCAAGATGAAGGTCGTCAACAAGGAGACCAAGGAAGAGAGCATCGTCGACTACACGGTCGATCACGACGAGTGCAATCGTCCGGACACCACCATGGAGGGCCTTTCCAAGCTCCAGCCGGTTCGCGGCGAAGGCAACTTCATCACCGCCGGCAACGCCTCGCAGCTGTCCGACGGCGCTGCGGCCGTTGTGCTGATGGAGGCCAAGGAGGCCGAGCGCCGCGGGCTCGAACCGCTCGGCGTCTTCAAAGGTTGGAGCGTGGCCGGCTGCCGCCCGGACGAGATGGGCATCGGCCCGGTGTTCGCGGTGCCGAGGCTCCTGGAACGCCACGGCCTCACGGTCGAGGACATCGATCTGTGGGAGCTCAACGAGGCTTTCGCCAGCCAGTGTCTCTACTGCCGCGACACCCTGCGCATCGATCCGGAGATCTACAACGTCAACGGCGGCTCGATCGCCATCGGCCACCCATTCGGCATGACCGGGGCCCGGCTCACCGGCCACATCCTTCAGGAGGCCAAGCGTCGCGGTAAGGTTAAGCATGCCGTTGTGACCATGTGCATCGGCGGCGGCCAGGGCGGCGCGGGCCTCTTCGAGGTGTTCAACTAGGCGGCGCGGGGCCAAGCCGGTCCCTCCTCCGCCAGGCCCCCCGGGGTTGGACAGGAGGTGTACGTATGACCGAGACTACCCAGACCGTCCGTGACCGGATCGTTGGCGCCTGGGAGACGCCCGTCAACCGCTGGCAGGCCGCGCCCAACTCGATTCACAACGACCAGGTGGCCAGGCGAATCGGCATGCGCGGGGGTACGATCCCCGGCACCGTCCACCTGTCCTGGTTCCGGCCGATCCTCGACGAGCTATTTGGCGGGGCCTGGCTGAGGCGTGGCGGCGTCAGCATGTTCTACACCTACGCCACCCTGAACGGAGAACAGGTCCGGGCGATCGTCGATGCGCCGGACCGGCGGGACGATGTTCAGGTGGACGCCATCATCGAGAACGAGAACGGCAAGACAGTCGCCAAGGGCACGCTCTTTTGCGGTTCGCCGGACGCGGTCTCCTACATCCGCGGATTGCCGCTCGAGCCCGCGCCGCGCGAGGCCCTGCGCATCCTCGAGGGCATGCAGGTCGGCATGCCGACGCCCGACCGCGAGGCTTATGTGGTGGACAAGGGCGGCGAGGCGGGTGAGCTGCGCGATCCGCAGGAGATGTACCGCGCCCTGGCCGTTTTCCCCGAAGGCGTCGATCTTGGCGGCGCAGTCGGGTTCTTCGGCGCCACGGAGATCAGGCTCCACGCCGGGCCGATCCAGCTGGGGACGCCCTATCGCAAGACCGGCCAGGTCATCTGTGTCGGCGCGAGCCCCAAGACCGAGTTCGCCTGGTTCGACTCCTGGCTGCACGACGGGGCGGGTGAGCTCATCGCCGAGATGCGCCACATGACCCGCTGGATGAAGGCCTCGTCGAAGCGCTGGTCGGAGGCCTAGGCGCGCTTTCGCGGGTTCTTCAGCCCACTGGAAAGCTTGTTGCCCACCTCACGCTTCACGCGCGCGGCGAGCGCCCGTTCATGATCCGCCATGAAAGTGACGACCGCTCCCGGCTCGCGTGTGGCGAGTACGCGCAGGGCCCAGGAGAGCGCCTTTTCGACCATGTCGTCCCGGTCGGCGACCAGGCGAGCGCAGATCGCCAGCGTGCGTTCGGCATCGACCGAGCCGCCGTCGCTTGGGGTATTGAGTCCGATGGTGCTGACCAGCGCCAGGCGCCGCTGCCAGCGGTCCGGCGAACGCGACCAAGCGTCCACAAGATCATTTGAGATCAGCCCCTGAGCCCAGGCAGCGCCGGTGATGATCCGGCCGAGGCCATCGACGCTGTCCCAGGAATCGAGGCCTTCGGCGAGGCAGGCGACCTGGCCGTCGTCCAGCGCCGCGAAGGCGCCCTTATGGAAGCGGATGAGCTCATAGCCGACCCAGCGTCGGCGGTCCCAGGCCCGGGCCTCCACGGCGACGCCAAGAATGAAGTCGGCGGGCATGGACTTCCAGGCGCGTGATCGCGCCCGCCGCAGGTCGCGCACGTATTCCGTGTAGCCGGAGGGCAGGGCGCGGATCTCGGCCAGAAGGTCGGCTGCGGCGTCG
>DASXBY010000010.1:0-15684 GCA_036491455.1 Caulobacteraceae bacterium | reverse complement strand
GTAGCTGTAGAGGTAGATGCTGAGGCTCTGGGTGATGCCGCCGCCGACGCCGCCCAATATGCCGCTCAGCATCAGCGATCCCAGCGAGGCGTTGGCCAGGGTCAGCCGGATCTCGCGCCAGGCGGCGCGGGCCCCGCCCGCGGGCTTGGCCGCGGCCTGAGGCAGGTGCGGAATGCGCGAACGGGTACCCAGGACCGAGACCATGATCGAGGCGAAGATCAAGGCTGCCATCCAGCCGCCCCATTGGGCGTAGCCAGGGCGGTAGAGGACGCCTCTCTGCGGGCCGCCCAGGAACACCTCGGCGAGCAGCAAAGTCGCAGCTGTGTTGCCGACGATGCCGAAGAACCACCGCCAGCTCTGCAGGGTCGTGCGCTCGTCGTAGTCCGGCGTCAGCTCGGGCGTGAGGGCGTTACTGGGGATCTCATAGAAGCTGGTCGAGACCCGCACCCCGACCATCATCAGGAAGCTGAAGATCAGCAGGGGTCCCCGCGCCAGCTCAGTTGGCGCGTTCCACAGCAGGAAGAAGAAGATCGCCACCGGGATGGCCGAAGCGAACATGAAGGGATGGCGCCGGCCCCAGCGCGAGCGC
Source organism: Caulobacteraceae bacterium (assembly GCA_036491455.1). Taxonomy (GTDB): domain Bacteria; phylum Pseudomonadota; class Alphaproteobacteria; order Caulobacterales; family Caulobacteraceae; genus Acaudatibacter. The sequence continues at coordinate 15,095 of DASXBY010000010.1, read as the reverse complement.
GCGCGATCCGACCAGCGGCCGACCAGCGGATCGACCACCGCGTCGACCATCAGGGAGATCATGATCGCCGTGCCGACAGCCAGCGCCGGCAGGCCCAGAACCTGGTTGAAATAGATCTGCAGCACGGCGCCCGAGAGGCCGGCGAAGGCGGCCCCGTAGGCCACTGAACCGCCCCCGTAGCTCGCCTTGACGCCGAGTCCGAGGCGCTGCGTCCGTTCTTTCATCAAGCGTTCTCCGTTGTCCGCGAACGCCATCTAGATCGACGCTGCAAGTGGGCAGCAAGGGCAGTTGCGTTCCGTGTGGCGATTGCTCATTGAGCGCGCCATGCGCATCGCTTCCCTGGTCCTTATCGCCGCCATGACCCTTCCGGCCCTCGCCGCCGCCCAGACCCCACCTGCCGATCCCTACATCTGGCTGGAAGATGTCTCCTCGTCCAAGGCCATGGCCTGGGTCGAGGAACACAACAAGAGCGTCGGGCCGCTAGAGGCCGATCCCCGTTACAGGGGCCTCTACGATGAGGCTCTGGCCCTGGCCGCGGCCAAGGACCGGATCCCGGCGCCCCACTTCATCCACGGCGAGATCTACAACTTCTGGCAGGACGGCGATCACCTGCGGGGGTACTGGCGCAAGACGACGCTGGCCGACTACCGCGCCGCCGATCCCAACTGGACTTTGGTTCTCGACATCGACGCGCTCGGCAAGGCCGAGGCCAAGAGTTGGGTGTTCAAGGGCATGGACTGTCTGCGCCCGGACGAGCGGCTGTGCTTGGTCTCGCTTTCCGACGGCGGCGAGGACGCGGTCGAGGTGCGCGAGTTCGATCTCGACAAGGCCGCCTTCGTCACCGACGGCGTCCACCTGCCACGGGCCAAGTCCCGCGTCGCCTGGGAGGACGCCAACCACTTGCTGGTGGCCAGCGAATGGACGCCGGGCGACCTGACGCCTTCGGGCTACCCCTACATCGTCAAGCGCCTGACCCGGGGCGAGCCGCTGAGCGCCGCCGTCGAGGTTTATCGCGGCGACAAGAACGACGGCGGCTATGGGGTCAGCCCCGCGGTGCTGATGGACGGCCAGGGCCGCACGCTCGCCTATGTCGAACGGCCGCTCGACACCTTCCGGCACGAGACCTGGGTGCTCACGGCCAAGGGCGCCGAGCGGCTGGCCATCCCGGCCAAGGCCGATATCCAGGATCTGGTCGGCGGCCGGGTGCTGGTCCGCCTCGACGAGGCGTGGACCGCCGGCGGCCAGAGCTTCGCGGCGGGATCGCTGGTGGACCTGGACTTGGCGGCAGTGAAGGCCGATCCGGCCAACCTGCATCCGAAGCTGGTGTGGGCGCCGAGCCCACGGGAATCCCTCGGCGAGGTCTCCGCCGCGCGCGACAAGCTGATCGTCACCACGCTCGATAATGTCCGTGGCCGCGCCTTCGTCTATGCGCCGACAGCGGACGGCGGCTGGACCCATCATCGCCTTGCCCTGGCGGACAACCTCTCGGTGGGGATCGCCGACGTCGACCACCGCTCGGATCAGACTTTCCTCTCGGCCAGCGGCTTCCTCGACCCGAACAGCCTTTGGCTGGTCGATGCGCGATCGGGCGCCCTCACCCTGGCCAAGTCCCTGCCGGCCAAGTTCGACGCTTCCAAGGACATAGTCGAACAGTTCGATGCCGTCTCCAGCGACGGGACCAGGATCCCCTATTTCGTCGTCCACCGGCGCGACATCCGCAACGACGGCTCGACGCCGACGCTGATGACCGCCTATGGTGGCTTCCAGGTCAGCAACACGCCCTATTATTCCGCGGCCGTCGGCAAGCTGTGGTTGGAGCGCGGCGGCGCCTTCGTCCTGGCCAATATCCGCGGCGGCGGCGAGTTCGGCCCGGCCTGGCATGAGGCGGGCCTGGGGCTGAAGCGGCAGATCATCTATGACGACTTCGCCGCGGTGGCGAAGGACCTCATCGCGCGAAAAATCACCAGCCCAAGGCGGCTCGGCATCGAGGGCGGCTCCAACGGCGGCCTGCTGATGGGCGTGGAGTTCACCCAGCACCCCGAGCTCTATCGCGCGGTGGTGATCCAAGTGCCGCTGCTGGACATGATCCGGATCTCCAAGATCGCCGCCGGCGCCTCGTGGGAGGGCGAATACGGCGACGTGAACGCCGACCCGGCGGTGATGGCCTTCTGGCTCAAGACCTCGCCGTACCAGAACCTCAGGAAGGGCGTGGCCTATCCCGAGCCGTTCATCTTCACCACCACCAAGGATGATCGGGTTGGGCCGCAGCACGCCCGCAAGTTCGCCGCCCTCATGGAGGAGATGGGCCTGCCGTTTTACTACTGGGAGAATACCGAGGGCGGGCACGCGGCGGGCGCCGATCTCAAGCAGGCGGCCCACACCACGGCGCTGACCATGTCGTACCTCACCCGCAAGCTGATGGATTAGAGCCCGCGCGGCTTAAGGAACAATCACCGCCTTGCCGATAACCTTTCGGCGGGCGAGGAGGTCGAAGGCCTCCCGCCAGTCGTCGAGCGGCAGTTCGGCGTGGACCCGCGGGCGCAGGCGGCCCTCTTCCGCCAGGCGCCAGATCGCCGCGCGATCCTCGACGCCGCGTTCGGGGAAACGGCGGCCATATTCGCCGGCGCGCACGCCCATCACCGAAAAGCCCTTGATCAGCGGCAGGTTCACCGGGACGGTCGGAATCCGGCCGGAGGTGAAGCCCACAACAAGCAGGCGGCCATCGAAGGCGATGCAGCGAAGGCTCTCGTCGAAGACGTCGCCGCCGACCGGATCATAGACGATGTCGGCTCCGCGCCCGTGGGTCAGCGCGTTGACCTTCTCGCGGAACCCGCCGGTGACGTTGAGCACGGCGTGCGGCGCATAGTCCCGCCGGACCACGGCCAGCTTAGCGTCCGAGGCCGAGGCGGCGATGACCTCGAGGCCGAGCGCCTTGCCGAGATCGACGCAGGCCAGGCCGACGCCGCCCGCCGCGCCATGGACCAGCAGCCACTCGCCGGCCTGAGCCTGCGCCCGCCGGACCAGGGAGACATAGGCAGTGAGGTAGGCGACGGCGAAGGACGCCGCCTCGGCGAAGCTGAACGCCGCCGGCTTGGCGCGCAGGCCGGCGGCCGGCGCGATGACCTGCTCGGAGAAGGCGCCGCCGGCGCCCACCACTGCATCGCCGACATTCCAGGCCTCGACGCCATCGCCCACCGCGTCGACCTCACCGGCCCATTCCAGACCGGGCGTGAACGGCAGCTCAGGCTTGTGCTGGTACTCGCCGCGGGTCATCAGCAGGTCCGGGAAGTTGACGGCCGCCGCCTTCACCCTGACGCGCACCTGGCCCGGACCCGGTTCCGGTGTCGGAAGCTCCCGGATGGCGCAGCCCTCGTAGTCGGGCGCCAAGGCCTCGACTCTGAGGGCGCGCATCAGGTGGCTGGGTCGGCGGAAGAGCCCACGAGGGCCTCGCGGGCCAAGGTCGCGATCTCACGGCAAGCGGCGTCGGCGGGCGGCGCCACGCCGGTCATTGCCGTGAAGGCGTGGGCTAGGGCGTCATAGCGTTTGTAGCGGACTGGAACGCCCGCTTCACCGAGGCGCCGGGCATATATCTCGCCTTGATCGAGCAAAGGATCGAAGCCGGCGGCGGCGATCACCGCCGGGGCCAAGCCCGAGACATCCGCAGCCTTCACCGGCGACAGGCGCGGATCGAGTGGGGAATCCTCCGGACCCATGTAATTGGCCATGAACCACTCCATGGTGTCGCGCGTGAGCGGCCAGGCGTCGGCGTAGGTGGTCATGGACTCGGTATCGCCCGCGACATCGAGGGCCGGATAGATAAGGAGCTGCAGGACCGGCTGGGTCTCGCTCCGGCGTTTCATTTCCTGGCAAATGACAGCGGCGAAGTTGCCCCCCATGGAATCGCCGCCCACGGCGGCCTTGCCCGCCGGCGCGCCGAATCGTGGCGCCTCGGCCAGGGCCCAGCGATAGGCTGCCATCATGTCCTCGAGTCCATCGGGAAAGCGGTATTCCGGCGCCAGGCGATAGGCGACCGACAGCACCGGCCCGCGCCAGACCTTGGCCAGGATCGAGCAGAAGGCCTCGCAGGTGTCGAGATCGCCGATCACGCCGCCACCAAAATGGGCGAAGACCATCACCGGCGTGTCGGGGTCCTGCTTGTCGGGCCGGTAGACCCTCGCGGGAAGGGACTCCTCGGCGCCCGGCACGCTCACCGGCTCGATCTTGACCCCCGGCTCGACATTGCCGCCCATCACCGCGACCATGGCAGTGACGCCCATCCTCGCCTGCTCGGGGGTGAGAGAGGACATCGGCGGCGCGCCCTGGCTGCGGCTGGCCAGGAACTGCAGGCGGGGATCCAGCGTCCGGCCGCCCTTGTAGACAACGCCGCCGCCGGAGAGCGCGCGCAGGATCGGCGCGGGCAGGGAAAGGATCAGGCGAAGCTGGAACTTCTGGAAGGCGGCGTCTGCCATCTTCGGCGCCGTCAGCCGTCGACGCGGGGCAAGGCGGACAGGCCGCCCAGGATCAACAGCACGACGAACTCGCCGGCTTCATCGACCTTCACCGGATCGCGCTCCAGCATGAGATCGCCAACCTCGCGGGCCACGGCGATGCAGCTGGCGGCGAGGTAGTCGAGATCGACCTTGGGCGCGAGGCCGCGCTCCATGACGTCGGCGAACACCTGCCGGACCTCTTCGAAAACAGCCAGCATCTCGGGCGTATTGCGCGCGTGAGGCACCTGCTCGCGCGGCATGCCACGGCCCGGCCAGCGAGTGTGCTCCTCAGCCAGGAAGTTGAAATAGGCGCTCACAGCGGCTCGCAGGTAGGATTCGAAGTCGGTGGCCCGCGCGGCCTGCGCGTGCAGGATCGGCCGGAACCTGCGAGCGGCGTCGTCCGAGAGAGCCTCGAATACCTCCTCCTTCGAGCGGTAGTAGTTGTAGAAGGCGCCCACCGAAAGATTGGTGCGGCGAATGATGTCGCGCACGGTGGCGGCGTCGAAACCCAGCTCGCCGAACACCTCCCGGCCCGCCTGAAGGATGGTCTCGCGATTGGCCGCCTTGGTCAGCTCGCGCTTGCCCGGAAGGATATAGGCGATCTGCGACATTCACCGCCTTCCTAGAGCATTGTGACATGCAAATGAACCCGTGGGCGCCGGGTCCCTTACACTGTCCGCTTGGCCCGGTCGGCCACGTTGGAGCCGCGGATCATGGCTCGGGCCTGCTCCCATTGAGCATCGTCCCATTCGTAAAGGCCCGAGAAGCCGCCGCCGCCGGCGTTCCAGGCGCCGCCGTCGATGGCGATGGTCTGTCCGTTCACATATTCCGACAGCGGGTGGAGCAGATAGACCGCCAGGTTGGCCAGCTCCGGCATCTTGCCGACCCGACCCAGAGGGTTGGCTCTCTGGGCGCCGAAACTGCCGCCGCTTCCGGGCGCCAGGCGAGCCGACGCCCCCTCTGTCGGGAATGGCCCCGGGGCGATGGCATTGAAGCGGATGCCTTTGTGGCCCCACTCGACGGCCAGGGACTGGGTCATGATGTTGAGGCCGGCCTTGGACATGGCCGAGGGCACGGTGAAAGGGCCGCCGCTCCACACCCAGGTGGTCAGGATTGAGACCACCGAGGCCGACTTTTTCTCAGCTATCCAGCGCTTGCCGCAGTCGAGCGTGACGAAGAAAGAACCGCGGAAGACGATGTTGGCGATGGCGTCGAAGCCGCGTGGCGAAAGGTCCTCGGTGCGACTGATGAAGTTGCCGGCGGCGTTGTTGATCAGGCCCGTCAGCGGTCCGTCCGCCCACACCTCGTCGAGCATGTCGTGGATCGCCTCGGGCACGCGGATGTCGCAAGCGATGGGAACCATCTTGCCGCCATGGGCGCCGGAGAGCTCCTTGGCCGTTTCCTCCAGGACCCCACCGCGGCGCCCGCAGATGTAGACCTCGGCGCCCAGCATCAGCAGGGCCTCGGCCATGACCTTGCCAAGGCCGGTGCCGCCGCCGGTGACCAGGATGCGATGACCTTTCATCAGGCCGGGACGGAACATCAGGTCGTCGGGGCTCATGGCTCTCTCCTGTCAGACCGGCATCGAGAGGCGCTCAGGCCCAAGGCGTCAAGCCCAAGGCCTCCTGCATCGCCTGGGCCCCGAACGGCGCCCTCGGCTTTCCGCCGCTGATGAAAAAGGCGAAGACGTCGCGTCCGTCGGCGGCGTGACGGGACAACCGCTCGGCCCATGGCTTGATCTCCGCCGGCGGATAGCAGGTCGGTTCGTTCTCATCGCCGCGCATCAGGCGGGCATAAACGAAGTCCGCCGTCGGCTCCTCGATCATGGGGTAGACGGGATGGTCCGCGAGGCAAATCGCCACCCCCCTGCCGCGCGCCAATTCGACGAATCGCTCGTCGTGGAAGCTTTCGTGGCGGACTTCCAGAGCGTGGCGCAGCCGCCGCCCAGCCAACTGCTCAGGCAACAGTTCGAGAAAGCGAGCGATGTCGTCCGCATCGAACTTCTTGGTGTGGGCGAACTGCCAGAGAATCGGGCCCAGGCGCTCGCCAAGCGCGTCGATTCCCTGGGCGAAGAACCTCCCAACAGACTCTCCGGCGTCAGCCAGGACCCTGCGGTTGGTGCAGAAGCGGTTGGCCTTGGCGGTAAAGATGAATCCCTCCGGCGCCTGGCTCGCCCAACCCGCAAAGGTCTGGGCCTTGAAACCCGAGTAGTAAGTGCCGTTGATCTCCAGGGCCGTTAGGGTCCGCGCGGCGAAAGCCAGTTCGTCCTTCTGTTTCAGGTCGCTGGGATAGAAGGAGCCGCGCCAGGGAGCGAACGTCCAGCCCCCGATCCCAACTCGAATCGCTCCGGCCATCGCCGTCCCCTTAACCAGCCTTAATTTGACACTGTTAACACGGACCGCGAAAAGCCGCGCGAACGGGGGTATGACCTCCGCCCCGCGCCGGCCCGGCTGCCGCGGCGACGGCAGGGCTTATGGCGAGATCGATCAATCCATGAAACGCGTCGCGATCCTCTTCGCGCTTCTTTGCGGCCTTCCCGCCTGCGTTACGGAGCGGGAGCCGCCGAAGGTGGCCATGCCCGCCGACTTTGACGGCGCCGGGGCCGGCGCAAGCCTGGCGCCGGTCGATCTCGACCGCTGGTGGCTGCTGTTCAAGGATCCGCAGCTCGACGCCCTCGAGGATGAAGCTTTCAAACTGAGCCCCGACGCACGCACTGCCGCATCCCGTGTCCTCGAGGCTCACGCGGTGGAAACGAGCGCGCTGGCCGAGACGCTGCCCCAGGGCGAGATACAGGGCAATCTCAGCCGCCAAACGGCGAGCGGACTCGGCACGAATCCATCCGATGACCTGTTTCCGGTCGGCGGGGTGACGACCACCCGAACGCTGAGCTTTGATCCCTCGTGGGAGCTGGACCTGTTCGGCCGCCTGCACGAGCAACGCAAGATCGCCCGCGCCGACTACATCGCAACGCGCTTCGAGATCGAGGGCGTGCGCGCCAGCCTGGCCGCGAGCGTGGCCGACAACTATTTCCTGGCTCGAGGCCTGGCCATCCAGCTGTCCGACGCGAGGGAGAACGTCCAGATCCAGGACGAGCTCGAGAGCGTCGCCACCCAGAAGGCCAAGATCGGCCTTGGCGCCGCCACGGACGCCGATCGCGTGGCTGGCGATCTTTCCCAGGCCAAGGCCCAGGTCGAGACGCTCGAGGCCGCGCTGCACGCAGCCCAACGCCAGCTGCTGATACTGGTCGGTCGGCCGTTCGACCCCACTGCCAATCTGCCGGTGGATGCGACGGTCTATAGTCCGCCGGAGACTCCGGCGGCGGTGCCGGGCGATCTGCTTGCGCGACGGCCCGACGTGCGCGAATCGGAGGAGACGTTCCGCGCCGAGGCCGGCACGGCCAAGCTGGCGCACCTGGCGATCTTTCCGACCTTCACGCTGCTCCCCGGCCTGGGACTGTCCAGCATCACCCAGCCTGGCGTCGGCTTTAAACCGCCCGCTACCCTTTTCTCCCAGCAGCAGACGACAAGTCTTGGCCTGTGGTCTATCGCCGGCGGGGTGACCGTGCCGGTGCTCAACATCCCGCGCCTGCTTTCCGACGCCCGTGCCGAAGACCAGCGCACCGAACAGGCGGCCATCGCCTATGAGAAGACGGTGCAAACCGCCTACGGCGAAGCCGAGGACGCCCTGGTGAACCTGGGCGCTGCCGAGCGTGGCGCGGACGTTCTCCAGGCGGGCGAGGTTCGGGCCCGCAGCGCCTATGACGCCGCGCGCCGCCTGTATGGCATGGGCCTCGACGATATCACCGCGACACTATCCGCCGAACAGTCGTGGCGCACGACGCGCACGGCGCTGACCGCCGCTCGCGTCGTGGCCCTTCGCCAGGCGGTCGCCACATACAAGGCTCTCGGCGGTGGCTGGGCTTACACCACTTCAGATTTCAGGGATCGATGATGCGGGTTTCTTCGAAGGGACGTGAAGGGTGGTTCGCCGTCGCCGGCGTCGCCGCGGCCCTGGCGCTATGCGGTTGCGCTCAGAAACCCGCCGAGGGCGCCAAGGAACAGGCGCGCAGCGTCACCGTGGTGACCGTCGCCTCGCGCGAAATCCAGGGCGGTCTGGCGGCGTCCGGCGCCCTGGTGCCGCGGGAGGACGTGGCCATCTTTCCCCAGATCACGGGCTATCGCGTCGCCAAGGTGCTCGTCGACGTCGGCGCCTGGGTGAAGGCGGGCCAGCCGCTGGTCCAGTTGGATGACGTCCTATTGCGCGCCCAGCTCACGCAGCAGCAGGCTCTTGCAGCCCAGCAGCACTCGCTGGCGGACGAGGCCGAGGACCAGGCCAACCGGGTCGCCGGCCTCGACAACGCCGGCCTGCTGTCAAAGGAACAGATCGATCAGCGCCGGTTCTCCGCCAAGGCGGCCCTGGCCCAGGCGCGGGCCCAGGACGCCGCCGCCAACGATGTCCGCACGCGCGAGGCGCTGACGGTGGTGCGCGCGCCGTTCAGCGGGCTTATCATCGAGCGCAATGCGCGCTTTGGCGACATGAGCGGGGTCACCACGCCACTGTTCCGCATGGCGCGGGACGGTCAGGTAGAGCTGGCGGCCGACGTGAGCGAGAACGCGCTCGACAAGATCCATCCCGGCGACAAGGCCATGGTGACACTGGCCGATGGCAGCCAGGTCGAAGGCGTCGTGCGCCTAGTCGGTCCGGCGGTCGATACGCAGACCAAGCTCGGCAAGGTGCGCATCAGCTTGCCGGTCCAACCCCACATCCGCGCCGGGGGCTTCGCCAGCGCCAGCTTCCTCGGCTTCACGCGCTCGGCCAGCGCCGTGCCGGAGACGGCGGTGCGCTATGACGCCGAAGGGGCCTCGGTGATGGTGGTGAACGCGGACGACCGCGTGCAGCGCGTGCCGGTCACCACCGGCCAACGCGGCGGCGGCTTTGTCGAACTGCTGACCGGCCCGACCGACGGCGCGAAGGTAGTGGACCGCGCCGGCGCCATGCTTGTGCCGGGCGATTATGTCCGACCCGTACCGGCCTCCTAAGGACATCAAGGCGTGAGCGATTCTCACAATCCGACGGCGGGACGGCCCACAGCCCAGCTGAGGATCTCGGCCTGGGCGATCCGCAACCCAATCCCGGTCGCGGTTCTGTTCATCGCCGCGGTGCTCGCAGGCCTCGTTTCGTACATGAGCCTGCCGATCAAGCAGTACCCCAACATCTCCTTCCCGGCGGTGATGATCCAGGTGACGCGCAGCGGCGCGGCGCCAGCGGAGATGGAAAATCAGGTCACGCGCCCAGTTGAGAACGCCCTCACCGGTCTATCCAATGTCGAGTCCATCGACTCGACGGTGAGCCAGGGATCGTCGATCACCATTGTCCAGTTTCAGCTCGGCCAGGACGTTCAGAAGGTCACCGAGGACGTCCGCTCCAAGGTCGACCAGATTCGCAACTCCCTGCCGCGCGAGGTCGACCCGCCGGTCGTCCAGCGGCTCGAGGTCGACGATCAGCCAATCATCACCTACGCGATCACCGATCCGAAGATGTCTGAGGCGGCGCTCTCGTGGTTGGTCGACAACTCCATAGCGCGGACCCTTCAGACGCAGCCGGGCGTGGCGCAGATCTATCGGATCGGCGGCGTCGACCGGGAGATCAACGTCCTGGTCGATCCGGCGCGGCTGGCGGCACAGGGCCTGACTGCCTCGCAAGTCAATGACGCCCTGGTAAAAATGAATGTCGATTCCCCCGGCGGGACATCGACCATCGGGCAACGCGAGCAAACCGTCCGGATCCTGGGCGCGGCGACCAGCGTCGACGCCATTCGCAACCTAACCATACCCACCCCCGGCGGCCGGTTTGTGCGGCTGTCGGACGTCGCCGACGTCGGCGACGGCACGTCAGAGCGGCACACCTATTCCTTGCTGGACGGGCGGCCCGTGGTCGGCTTCGAGGTCAGCAAGACCAAGACATCCAGCGAGGTGAGCGTCGAGAACGAAGTCGACGCCACGATCCAGAAGATCAAGCACGACAATCCTGGCCTCTCGATCCACAAGATCGTTTCGCGTGTCGATTCCACCCGCGCCGGATTCGATGCGACGTTGCACACCCTGCTGGAGGGCATGGCCCTGGCCGCTCTGGTGGTTTGGCTGTTCCTGCGCGACTGGCGGGCCACGGCGATCACGGCGATCGCCATGCCCGTGTCGCTGATCCCGACCTTCATTTTCATGAATATGGTCGGCTTCAGCCTCAACGTCGTCACCCTGCTGGGACTGACGCTGGTAATCGGCATCCTGGTCGACGACGCCATCGTCGAGATCGAGAACATCGAGAAACGGGTCTATTCCGGGATGCGGCCTTATCAGGCCGCCATGGAGGGGGCCGACCAGATCGGCCTGGCCGTCGTCGCCTGCACTTTCGCCATCGTCGCCGTGTTCTTCCCGGTAGCGTTCATGCCCGGCATCCCGGGCCAATTCTTCAAGGAGTTTGGACTGACGGTCTCGGTGGCCGTGCTGTTCTCGCTGGTGGTGGCCCGCCTGCTGACGCCGCTGCTTGCCGCCTATTTCCTGAAGCCGAAATCCGCCAGCATCCGCCGGCCATTGCCCCGCTTCTACACCGGCCCGCTGGGCTGGGCGCTGGACCACCGCTGGCTGGCCGCGCTGATCGGCGGCCTTATTTTCCTGGGCTCGATGATGCTGTTCATCCCGCTCAAAAAAGGCATCCAGCCAGAGGGCAACCCCAACTACTATTACATCAATGTCCAGGGACCGCCGGGTGCGACGCTCGATGACATGCGTCTCACCACGGACCGCCTGCAGAAGCTGCTGCTGGCCCAGCCGGAAACCGCCCACGTCTACACCCAGATGGGCGGGCAGAATGTCTCCTCCGGCCCTGGCGGCGGAATCTCGGGGTCGGCGGGCCCGAACCAGGGCGCAGTGGCGGCGATCCTGAAGCCCGACCGGAAGGCCAGGGTCGAGCAAATCCGCGACCGCATCCGCGCCCAGCTCCGCGAGATCCCGGATGCCCGTCTGAGCTTTGACACCTCCGGCTTCGGAGTCGCCGACGTGCAAGTGATCCTGACCAGCGAGACAGGCGAAAACCTCGACGCCGCAGCCCTCGAACTGGAGCGGGAGATGCGCGGCGTCCAGGGCCTTTCAGATCCACGGCCAGACACGCCGCCACCCGGCCCGGAACTCGTCGTGCGGCCCAAGCCCGACGAGGCCGCGCGTCTGGGCGTTTCGGCCCAGACCATCGCCGACGCCGCCCGTATTGCCACCGTCGGCGACATCGACGCGAATGTCTCCAAACTGGATGAGGGCGAGCGGCGAATTCCCGTGCGCGTACGTTTGCCCCAGGCCGATCGGACCGATCTCAGCGTGATCAAAAATCTGCGCCTGCCGACCGCCTCGGGCGGCGTGACCACTCTGGACAGCGTCGCCGACGTCTATTTCCAGGCCGGCCCGGCGGTGATCGACCGAGTCAACCGCAAGCGCAACCTGACCGTCATCGCAGACACCACCGGCGGGTTGCAGGTGGGCGACGCCACCACCAAGGTCGCCAAGCTGCCGATCATGAAGCACCTTCCGCCGGGCGTCGGCCGATCCGAGCAGGGCCAGGAAGAGGCCTACACCCAGCTGGCGGTGGGCTTCCTCACGGCTCTCGTATCGGCGATCGGGCTCGTTTACGCCGTGATGGTGCTGCTGTTCCGCAGCTTCTTCAAACCAGTGATCATCCTGATGGCCCTGCCGACGGCAGTGGGCGGCGCTCTGTTGGCGCTGCTGCTTACCGACGCGGCGCTGTCGATACCCTCGGCCATTGGCTTCCTGATGCTCATGGGCCTGGCGGCCAAGAATTCGATCCTGTTGGTGGAATACGCCATTGAGCGCGAACGCGAGGGAAAGGGCCAACGCGAGGCTTTGATGGAGGCTTGCCGCGAGCGGGCGCGGCCGATCGTCATGACCACGGTCGCCATGGCTGCTGGCATGCTGCCCACCGCCCTGACCCTGGGCAATGGCTCGGAATTCCGCCAGCCCATGGCAATCGCGGTGATTGGCGGCCTGATCACCTCGACGGTTCTGTCGCTGCTGCTGGTGCCCGTGGCCTATGAATTCGTCGACGATTTCGAGCGCTGGCTGGGACCTGTCGTTGGCCGCCTGGCCACGCCAAGGTTCGGAACGGCACCGGCCACGGCGACGGCGAAACGGGTCATGCGGGCGGCGGAATAAGCCCCGCCTCAGTCTCCACCATGCCCCGGCGGGCCAAGGCGTCCGCACGATCGTTGTGGTCGTGGCCGGAGTGGCCCTTGACCCAGCGCCAGTCGATATCGTGACGCGCGGCGGCTTCGTCGAGCCGGCGCCATAGATCCTCGTTCTTCACCGCTCCCTTCGATAGGGTCCGCCAGCCCCTGGCTTTCCATAGGCTCAGCCACTGGGTGATGCCGTTCTTCACGTACTGGCTGTCCGTGTGCAGCTCGACGCGGCATGGGCGCTTGAGCGCCTGCAGGGCCTCGATGGCGGCGGTGAGCTCCATGCGGTTATTGGTGGTGTCCGGCGCGCCGCCCCAGATGTCGCGCTCGTTCTCGCCGAACATCAGCACCGCGCCCCAACCGCCGGGGCCCGGGTTCCGGCGGCAGGCGCCGTCGGTGAAGATGACCACCGGCCGGTCAGTCCTCATGTGGGCGCGAAGAGGTTGAGGCCGGCGCGGTGCACGGCCAGCTTGCGCTCGTATTCCAACGGGTCCTTGGGGCGGACCAGCGCCGCCGCGCGGTCGTCGCGCCAGTCGGCGAGGCGCGTGAGGAAAAAGCGCATAGCCGCGCCCCGCGCCAGCGTCGGCAGGGCCGCCTTTTCCAGCGCTGAAAGGGTGCGGCGCCGCTCATAGCCTTCGATCAGGGCGTGGGCCGACGTGACGTTGAAGCTGCCGTCCGCCTCGAAACACCAGGCGTTGAGCGCCACGCCAAGGTCGTAAGCGAGCAAGTCGTCGGCCGCGAAATAGAAGTCTATGGCCCCGGCGAAGCGCCCGTCACGGAAGAAGACGTTGTCGGGAAACCAGTCGGCGTGGACGACGCCCTTGGGGAGACCCTTCGGCCACGTCCTTGCGATTTCCTCGAGATCGCTGGCGACGGTCGCCGCGAGGCCCGGCTTCAGGGCCTCGGCCCGGTCCACAAGGCCGGTCGCGAGGGCTGCCCAGGCGCCTTGACCGAGGTCGTTGGCGCGATGACCGGCAAAGCCCTCCGACGCATGGTGCAGCCAGGCAAGGCCCTCGCCCGCCTCGCGGCAATGCTGCGCGCCGGGCCGGCGGGCTGAAAGGCCGCTGAGGAAGCTGACGATCGCCGCCGGTCGACCGGCGAGCTCACCCAAGAAGCTGCCAGCACGGTCAGCCACCGGCCGCGCGCTCGGAAAACCATGATCGGCCAGCCACGCCAGCAGCGACAGGAAATACGGCAGGTCGGCGGCGTTCACGCGACGCTCGTAGAGCGTAAGGATGAACCGGCCCGCTTCTGACTCCAGCATGTAGTTGGAGTTTTCGACTCCTTCGGCCACGCCCTTGAACGAGAGCGGGCGGCCAAGGTCGTAGCCGGCCAGGAAGGCCTCCAGTTCGGCGTCGCTGACCTCGGTGTAGACGGCCATGAGGGTCCATCCGCGAGCGACGCAGGCGCGTCAAGTCGAGCCTTGACTGGGTGGTGTTTCAGTTTCCCAACACACTACCCTCGATTGCGGCGCCGCGCTTATGCCGCTATCACCGCGCATCTTTCGCCGGCCTTTCCGGAAACGCTCATGCGCCGCCTTCGCTTACCCCTGTTCATCGCCGCGGCCGCGTTCTGCGTGGCCGAGGCGGCGCCATGTTTCGCTCAGTACGGCAGCGGCGGACATGGCGCCGACCAGCAGTCACAGGAGGACGCCAAGGCGGCGAAGCGCAAGCAGGAGTTCGGGGATCTCACCGGACCCATGCCGCAGATGAAGAATGCCGGTCCGTGCCCCTATGTGAAGACCCTGTACGACGCCGCGCGCTACATCGAATTCAAGGACAACGCCCAGGCCTCGGCCAACGTCGCCTATACTGGCGAGTTCGAGAACATCGCCTCGGCCTGCGCCTACAAGGGCGATGAGCCGATCAAAGTTGAGATGAAGATCCTTTTCGAGTTCGGGCGCGGGCCTCAAGCGACCTCCAGCCACAAGACCTATCGCTATTGGGTGGCGGTCACCGATCGCAATCACGCGGTGCTCGGCAAACAGGAGTTCGAGATTCCTGTGACTTTCCCGGCCTCGCAGGACCGGACCGCAGTCACCGACATCATCAAGACCGTCTCCATCCCCCGGGCGGATTCCCGGGTCAGCGGGTCGAACTTCGAGATCCTGACCGGCTTTGACGTGACGCCGGAAATGGCCGACTTCAACCGCCAGGGCAAGCGGTTCAAGGCTAACGCGGGCGAGACCGAGACCCAGGTCACCTCCTCCAAACGATGACCGATCTCAGGTCGGGCCTCGGCGAAGCGGTCAGCGCCGCTTTCGCCTCCATCGGCTTGCCCGCGGAGTGGGGCCGAGTCGCCGCCTCCGACCGGCCAGACCTGGCCGATTTCCAGTGCAACGGAGCGATGGCCGCGGCGAAAGCGGGCAA
>DASXBY010000009.1:0-6657 GCA_036491455.1 Caulobacteraceae bacterium | reverse complement strand
GCCCTGGCATGACCCAGTTTGAGGGTCGAGGACCCATTGGCGGTGACGAAGGTCTCCTCGATGGCCGCCTCGTCGGGTTCATAGGCGCTGATCACCTCGCGCACGGCTTCGAACAGGGTGTTGAGGCGTTCGGCCAGGGTTTGCGTCTCGTCCGGCGCGATGACCCCATGGGCGACGTGGCTGAGCCTCGCGCCCTCGACCCGGATCACCCCCCAGCCGGTGCGCCGCAGGCCCGGATCCAGCCCCAGGATGCGAATCGCGTTCGTCATGTGTTCCGCCAGCATCGCCGAACGCGGCTTTAAGGAAAAGGGCGTCAGCCGGAGAGTCGGTCCATCTCGGCTTCATCGACCTCGGCGTTGGTCCACACGCTCTGGACGTCATCGTCGTCTTCGAGGGCGCCGATCAGCTTGACGAGGGTCGCCGCGTCCTGCCCGGTCACCGGCGTCTCCGACTTGGCGCGCCAGACGACCTGGGCCGATGTCGGCGGACCCAGCCGCGCCTCGACGGCCTCGGCGACCGCCGTGAGGTCTTCGAAAGCAGTGAGGATCAGATGGCCGTCGTCGTCACTCTCGGTGTCTTGAGCGCCGCCCTCGATCGCCGCCTCGAGCACGTCTTCCTCGGAGCCGGCCGCGCGCGGATAGACGATCTCACCCAGGCGATCGAACATGAAGGCGACCGAGCCGGTTTCGCCAAGGTTGCCGCCGTTCCTGGTGAACAGGGCCCGGACATTGGCCGCCGCCCGGTTGCGGTTGTCGGTCAGGGCCTCGACGATCAGGCCCGCGCCGCCGGGACCGAAGCCTTCGTAGCGGATCTCCTCCAGCGCATCGATGTCGCCGCCCTGGGCCTTCTTGATCGCCCGCTCGATGTTGTCCCTGGGCATGGACTCGGCCTTGGCGTTGGCCACCGCCAGGCGGAGGCGGGCGTTGGCCGCGGGATCGGGCACGCCCTGCTTGGCGGCGATGGTGATGTCGCGCGAAAGCTTTGAGAACAGCTTGGACCGCACCGAGTCCTGGCGGTCCTTGCGGAATTGGATGTTCTTGAATTTGGAATGGCCGGCCATGAGTTCAAAAAAGCGAGGGGTCCAGAAGCGGCGCCGCTTCTAGACCCCTGAACTCATTTTCGCCAGCCGGCGAGGCGCCTCAATAGGGGTCGTAAGGCGCAACCGGCGGGGGCCCGTAATATTCCTCATAGGCGCCCCGACCGTATTCTTCGTCATAGGCGGCGCGCGCCTGGTTGTACTCGTAAAGGCGGTGGCGATAGGCGCGCTCGCTTTCACGGTAATTCGCGACGTTGTGCTCGTAGTCGTCGCGCTGAGTGGCGGCGCTATCGCGCGCCGCGTCATAGGCGCTCATGGCGTTGTTGTAGTTCTGATATGCCTGATCGTAATTCTGGGAAGCCTGAACGTTATCGTTCGGATATTCGTACTGGCCGGTAGGGTATTGGTCCTGATGACCAGGCTGCCCGGGCCCGTAGTAGTCATAACTGGACGGGGGGGTATAGGACTGTTGTTGCGCCTGCGCGCCCCAAGCGAGGCAAGCAGCCGCGGCGGCGACGCCGCATATGCTCAAGACTTTCATCGAAATACGCTCCGGTTCTTCGCCCTCGCATGGCTGACCTTATTCAACGCAGAGCAAAGAGGCCGGTTGCGAGGCGGGCTAGAGGCGCCCGCCTTATGGACAGCAACCTTTCAACCTATCCAAGGAGGCGAAATCGTAGGTCCGCTCTTCGGCCAGAGGCCGATGTCCGCTTTCGATGCAGTCGTTTGCGACCGGCAGAATCCCCTCTGAAGAGTGGCTGACCTGTCGCCTACCCGAACTCGTGCCGCACAGGATGGTCGACGACGATCACCTTGCCGCTGGTCAGCGCCTTGACGAAGTGGCGCGCGTTGGCTGGCACCACGGCGACGCGCCCGGGCCCCACGATGTGGGCGACGTCGTCAATGACGATCTCGAGCTCGCCCTCAAGGACTTGGTAGACTTCCTCTGCGTGATGGCGGTGTTCGTGGATCCTCGCGTCGCGCTCGAACTCGTAGTGGGCGAAGGTCATCGTGGCCGTGTGAAAATAGCGACCGCGCCAGCCAAGCACCCGCTCGACCTGTTTCAGGGTGTCGATCTCGAAGACTGGCATGGTGGCTCTCCCTTACGCCCAGTGGCGGAACGGTTGGCGTTCATCTTATCGCTGCATTTAGTCAAGTTACATGACAAGCTCTGCGTTCGGCCGGCGAGCCAATTGGCTGCTTACGACCATAGCGGACGCCCTATAAAGGGTCACAAAGAACGGTCTGCGGGTTTCGTCATGTCGGGTCTTCCAACGAGCGCAGCTTGGCGTCGGCCAGGTCGAGCGCACCCAGCCCTTGTGGCCGTCGGTCCCGAATCCCTCATTCTTCGCCACGCCAGCTTTCGCAGGCCATAGCGGCGCCCAGGTGTTTAGAGGCGCACCTCTGGGGCCGGCGCCGCAAACCGCCGCTGGCCTTCCGCGATGATTGAGATGGCCTGAAGCCGGACGGCGCGCTCATCGCCGCAAACCTGGTCTGTCAGTCCCGAGCGGATTGAGGCTGCGGCGTCACTGATCGCCCCTTCGTCAAGCCGGGGGATCAGCTCGACCAGCACAAGCTCGTCGGCCGCCGAGCGTGTTTCGAGTTCATCCACAGGGAAGAGTCCTCCGGTCGCTAGATGCGTTCACGGGCACGGAAACGTCTCTTCGAGCGCAAGTTCGACCACAAATCCTATTGGGAAATCGGCAGATTCCGGATGACGTTTCACGTATTCGTTCAAAATAGTAATTTCCTCATCCATTGTTAGTTTAAGTTTCGGCGGTTGACAGTATAGAAGTTTTTCATGTCGAATTTGAGCTAAAGTCCCATTTGCCCAGTCTAGCCCTCCAAATACTCCATGAATATAGGCGTTTTTAATTGCTTTGTCGGTCCCTTGAAGAGTTTGGTACGCTCGGAAGGAAATGTCGGCGGTTTCGTCGGCCAATCCGTTGGACGCAGCGCCTAACAGCGACAAGACCAAGGCGACCAGCAACGAACAATGAAGTCTGCGCATCGTATCGGTTTTCTGCGCTACCCACGTCTCAGGCGTGGCGATGGGAAAGCAGTTAGAGCTAGAGCCATAACGCCACTCCACCACGATGCGAGCACGCTCCCCGATGGTGTTCGCTGAAGCTATAAGTCCCGTCTCGGAAACGCGCGGTCGCGCTTGGCGGAACCTGGTTGGAATGAACGGGCCGCACCCGGTGACCGCTGCTGTTGGTGTAGTCGTCGCTGCTGCTAGCGAAGGCCGTTCCCTGAACGGCCAGGATCGCCAGCACGGCGAGCGCAATTCGCCGCATAGTAGCCTCCCCCGAACCCGGGCCCGATCAGGTCACCGATTGGATGGAGAGTCGAGTGCGTCTTGGCGTCGCGCCTCAAGCGGAGAAAGGCCAGAGAACGCAGCAGTTGGCGCCTAGCGCCTCGACGCTGAACTCCGCGTTGAATGTCCGCTTTTCGGCCTGAAGCCAATGTCCGCGCACGCCTCCATCGCCGCCAGGCATCGCCGCTGGCCGGCGAAGAACGCCAGCACCTGCTCACGCCTCAGCTTCTTGCGGAAAACCACGCCACCCGACGCATCCGCGCCGTGCGCCTGGAAGATGTGCTTGGCCAGATCAAGGCCGATCGTCGTAACCTCGCCCACGGACGCCTCCTTCGTAGTGGTGCTTCGACACCTCCACTCTGGCACTTCGATGCCGTCGGGGGGCGTCCACCCCATCGCTAACAACCCCGCCGGCCGGCCCAAGAGCCGCCAGTCGGGCTGAGCCTCGCGACCTTTCGGTTGACCCATATTGTCTCAAGCTAGCAATAGTCGCATCGCGAGAGCTGGCTGAGGGAGGTTAGCGGATGGCGCTGATGACGTGCCCAACGTGCGGCCAAAGGGTCGATACTGAACTCAAGACTGCGCAGGTCGACGAAGGTCGCGGCTACAGACTTTCACGCTATATATATGGCTTCGACAAGACAAAATGCACCTCTGAATCAGCGTACGAGATCGAGGGCGTCTACATCTGCGACGATCTCAACGAAGAAGCTTGGGTCATACATAAGATTTCGAGGCGCTGAGAGCCCATAACTTGGGCTTGAGCCGAAAAGGCGTAGCACTCGTCAAGGTCCGCTAACCTCCCTTCCCGGGCGTTGGCAATGTCCGCCTGCGGCAGGCGCCGACGGTCTGGTGCGCACCACTCGCTAGCCGTTCACGATCGCCGGGCGCTAAGGTCTGGGCGGCGCCAACAGGTTCCGGAGGTCGGGTATGGCTCGAAAGATCGCGCGGTCGTCCGAAAGCGGCCGGGGTGTCCGCGTCAGGGCGGAGGGGCTGGGCGTGGCTGCGGTTTCGCTGCTGGCGGTGGCGGCCGGCGGACTCGCCATCGGCGCCGTGGCGATCGGAGCCCTCGCCATCGGGAGGCTGGCCGTGCGTCGCGTCCGGCTGGGCGAGGTGACGATCGACGAGCTTACGGTGCGGCGACTGAACCTGCCGCCGGAGGCTTGACCGGCCTCGCGGCGCCTGGCCGTGCGACCGCGTACATCTCCCAGGCGATCGCCTTAAGCAGGCCGCGATAATCGCCACTCACCTCATAGAGATCCATGTGGGTGCGGCCGGGAAGGAAGCGGAAGTCGCTCCGGACGCCCAGGCCATCGAGCACAGCTTTCAGGCGATGAGCCGCCCCGTCGAGGTAGAAGGTGTCGTCCGTTCCGACGATGAGATGGATCTTGCCGTCGAGGTCATGCTTCAGCGCCGGCCAGTCGTGGGCCACGCGCCAGGCAATGTCGTAGTGGTCGCGCCAATAGGCGACGACAACCGGATCGACGTCGCCCGTGACGCGGTCGAACATCGGTTCGGGCCGGCCGTCGGCGCCCCGGGGCGAGAACACCCAGTCGAATGAGGCCATCTGCCCGCCCACCTCGCCCTCGACCGCCTCCTGACGGGCGAAGTCCTCGAAGGTTGCGAGCACGTTGGCGTGGTCGTGGATCAGGGGAGCGGGCGTCCCGTCCGCCCGATGATAGACATTGGCGCCCGGCGCATAGAGATCGATGCCGGTGAAGTCGTGGAAATCGCTCGGGTCGGGCGAGGTTGACCAGGTTCCGCCGAAGACCGACGGATAGCAGGTCTGCAGCCACAGGGTGGCCCAGCCGCCGGAGGAGTGGCCGTTGAGGAACCGGCCGCTGGCGCGCGCGTCCATGCGCCAGTGTCGTTCCAGATCGGGAATGAGCTCGGTGGTCAGGGCCTCGCCCCAGGGACCGTTGTTCACGCCATCGGCGAATTCGTGGGTTCCCGCCGGACCGGACTCATCGAGCAGCACCCAGATCATCGGCGGCGCTGAGCCATCGGCCATGGCCGCGTGGACATAGACCGCCGTGTCCACCAGCGAGCGAAACCCGCCGCCAAATCCGTGGGTGAAATAGACGGTGGGCCAGGTCTCGCGTGAATGGTCCGCGTAGCCGGGCGGAGTCACCACCCAGCTGCGCATGTGGATCGGGCGGCCCCAGAATCTGGATAGCGAGGGACTGACAAAATCGATCTCGTGGGTGTCGGCGCGCGCGGCGGCGAAGCGGACCTTCTCATCGGCGGGCGCTGACGCCGGCCGGGTCCACGGATCGCTCGGCTCCGGCAGCACCATGCCCAGCGAAAGCGTCCCGCCAGCCGGCAGTTGCATCTCGGTCACCGGGCTGACGAGATCACCCGCCTCGCGCCTGTGATAGGCGTAGTGGTGATGGACATCGAGTACGGCCTGGACGGCGTAGGCGCCCGCTGGGAGCTTCGAGAAGGCGGTGGGAAAGGCGATCAGGTCGGCGTCCACCTCGATCGTCGAGCCGGGCGCGGCTCCGCGAACCTCCTGGGCGGCGATCGCCACGCCGCGCGGCGTGAATCCGGCATCCACCTCGCGGACGGTCGCGACCTTGGCGCCGTTCAGGGGCCGGGCGAACAGCAGGAGCCTTCCGGAGAGCGGCGCCTTGGAACCGGCGGGAAGGGTCACGCGAACGATGGCCGGATCGCCGAAGGCGCCGCCGGCGAGCGCCACCGCCAGGGCCGCCACGGCCAGAGCCTGTCCACGTTTCATCGTCAGTCCCCCGCCTGAACCCCGGCGTCGATCAGCCTTCGGCGAGCGCCGCCTCAAACCGCGGCACCGCCCGGGCCAGTCGACCGCCGACCCGGATCGGCTCGAAGCGCTTCGCCAGGCCGGTGGCGTCGTCTGTCTCAAGGAACGCGCCGCAGACGGTGGCCTCGCCCTCGGCGGGCTTGTAGCGACCCCCGGAAATCCGGGTGGTGAAGCGACGCAGCGGCTCGTCCTTCTGGTTGCCGATGACGCTGTCGTAGTCGGCGCAGGCGCCGGCGTCAGACTGGTAGGCCGTGCCGCCGGGCAGGATCTGACCGTCGGCCGTCGGCACATGGGTGTGCGTGCCGACCACCAGGCTGGCCCGGCCGTCGCAGAAATGGCCCATGGCCATCTTTTCCGAAGTGGCCTCGGCGTGGATGTCGACGATGATCGCGTCGGCCGTTTCGCCCAGAGGACAGGCGATCAACTCTGCATCAACGGCGGCGAAGGGGTCGTCCAGGGCGTCCATGTGGACACGGCCCATGGGACTCAACACCAGCACGCGGCGGCCGCCCTCGGTGTCAAACAATT
>DASXBY010000008.1:0-14141 GCA_036491455.1 Caulobacteraceae bacterium | reverse complement strand
CGCCCCGCTCAGCACCGGCGGCGATCCGGCCTCGGTGGCGAAGGCCTTGAAGCCAGCGTCGACGGTGGCCATGAACGGGTGGCTGGCGCTGATCACCCGCGCGTCGACCATCAGCGAGGTCTCGAAGGGGGCGTCGCCCTCACCGGTCAGGTCGCAGTCGTTGTACTGCCGGTCCATGAACACATAGGAGCCGACCTGAAGTTCGGTGAAGGCGCCGAGGGCCGCGTCGATGCGGTGCGTGCCCGTGCCGCCGCCGGTGACGATCCTGGGCGGCACGCCGGCCGCGGTCAGCCGGGCGATGACCTCGCGCAGATAGGCGGTGCGCTCTTCGATCGCGTCCCGGCGGCCGGCGAAATCCTCGATGTGCTGCTGCATGCCGCAATAGAACTGGACCCCGGCGAAGCTGAGGTTGGCCGCCGACTCGATCTTGCGCGCCAGGGCCACGGCCGCGTCGGCGTCGGCGACGCCGGTGCGGTGGATGCCGGGATCGATGTCGACCACCAGATCGAGCCTGGCGCCCTTGGCGATCAGCGCGTCGACAGCTTCGGGATTGTCGACCGCGGCCATCAGGCCTCGGCAGCGGCCGGCCAGCCCGGCCAGGCGCTCCACGCCCATGACGCCCACCACCGGCGAGGTGATGAGAATGGCGCCGATCCCCGCGTCGCCCAGGGCCTCCGCCTCGCCCAGCTTGGCGCAGCACACGCCGACGGCGCCGGCGGCGATCTGGCGGCGGGCCAGCGTCGCGCACTTGTGGGTCTTGGCGTGCGGCCGAAGGTTCAGCTTCGCCTTGCGGGCGAACCTGGCCATGGCGGCGATGTTGCGGTCCAGGGCGTCGAGATCCACCACCAGGGCGGGCGTGGCCATGTCACGGCGGCCGCCCTGCCGGCCCACCAGAGGCGTGTTCAGCGGCTCGACCTCGCTCATCGCCGGCGTCTCACAGCGAGAAGGCGAAAAGTTCGCGCAGGTGCGCGTTGAGGAACTTGGCATCGGGATCCCATTGCTTTCTCACCTCTCCCCATTTCGCGGCCTGGGGATAGAGCCTCAGGACGTCCTCGGAGCCGAGGGCGTGCCGCTTGGCCCAGTGCGGTCGCCCGCCATGGGCGGCGAACACCGCCTCGATGTGAGCGAAGGCCTCGCGCCAGGCCATCTTGGCGTACTGGTGGAAGGAGATGGAGATGCAGTCGCGGCCGTTCATCGGCGACAGCCAGATCTCGTCGGCCGCCACCGTCCTGTACTCGAAGGGGAAGATGATCGGCAGCTTGCGCCCGCGCACCTCGGCGATGGCCGCGCGCAGCGCCTCGGCCCCGCGCTCCGCCGGGATCTCATACTCCATCTCCTCGAACCGGGTCGGGCGCTCTGAGGGGAAAATGCGATAGGCCGGCGCGGCCCGGACCGATGGGCTCATGGCCTTGGTGATCATCCGCTGAAGGCCGGGCGCCAGCCCCGGGAACAGGCGGGCGAGATCGCACATCAACTGCATGGCCCCGCTCTCGATGTCGACGCCGGGCTGGTCGTCACCTTCCTCAACGATCTCCAGGATCTTCACCAGGGCCTCGTCGGCATAGGGGAAGACAAAGAACTCCACGTGGCGATGTCCGTCGGCCAGGGCGTCCCAGGCATCCAGGACCTCGGCCAGCGGCGCCCGCCGGAGTGTCTCCCTGAGGCGGTAAGCCGGCAGCGTCGCGAGCTCCACCTTCGACATTACGCCGAGGGCGCCCAGGCTCACGCGCTGGGCCTGGAAGAGGTCCGGCTCGCGGCTCCCGTCGCATTCGACGACCGATCCGTCGGCGGTGACGAGGCGAAAACTGCGGGCGAAGGTCGACAGCGAGCCCAGTGTGCGCCCGGTGCCGTGCGTGGCGGTGGAGAGCGCCCCGGCGATGGCCTGCTTGTCGATATCTCCCTGGTTGGCTAGCGACAGGCCCTCGGCCCACAGAAGCGCCGTGAGCTTGCCGATCGGCATGCCGGCCGGGGCCCAGACGCTCTGGCGGCCCGGTGTCACCTCCAGGTCCCCTTCCATGTCGGCCAGCGACAGCAGCACGCCGTCGGTCTCGCAGAGCGGCATGAAGGAATGGCCCGTGCCGGCCACCCGCACCCGGGCGGCGCCGGCGACGATCCCCGAGAGCTCGGCCTCGGTCCGCGGCCGCTCAATCCGTTCCGGGTGGGCGAGAACGCTGCCCGACCAGTTCCGCCACTCAGCCATTTCCGCCCTCCGCCGCCGTCAGGGACTATCCTACCCGATACGCGGCGCTAGATTTGCCGCAAACCCGCGGAGGAACAACCATGGGCAAGGATCCAGGCCCGCAGCCATCCCCCAGTTTCGTCCGCGGCGCCAGGACGCCGCCCCTGCTCATCGCCACCATCGGCCAGGCTTTGAGCGAGGCCGTGGCCAAGTGGGGCGATCGTCCCGCCCTGATCAGCGTCGCCCAGAAGGTACGCTGGACATGGTCCGTCCTGGCCTTTCGCGCCGACGCCCTGGCCTCGTCCTTCCTGGCCCTCGGTCTCGAGCCCGGCGACCGCATCGGCATCTGGGCGCCCAACTGCGCCGAGTGGGCCCTCACCCAGTTCGCCGCGGCCAGGGCCGGCCTCATTCTGGTGACTATCAATCCGGCCTATCGCCGCGCCGAGGTCGCCCATGCCCTGGCGAAAGCCGGGGTGAAGGCCTTGGTCGCCGCCGAGCGCTTCAAGACCAGCGACTATGCGGCGATGATCGAGGACCTGGCGCCGGAGGTGGCCGCCACCGCGCCCGGCGCCCTCGAAGCCGCGGCGCTCCCAGACCTCAGGATCCTGATCAAGATCGGCGGCGCCCCGCGCCCAGGCTGGTTCGACTTCGCGACTGTGGCCGCCGGCGACGCCGCGAGGCTCCCCGAGGTCGCCCGTCTCGGCGCCAGCGTCCGCCCCTACGAAGCGATCAACATCCAGTTCACCAGCGGCACCACCGGCGCGCCCAAGGGCGCGACCCTGACCCACCGCAACATACTCAACAACGGTTACTTCGTCGGCCTCGCCCAGGCCCTGACGACGGAGGACCGGATCTGCGTGCCGGTGCCGCTCTATCACTGTTTCGGCATGGTGATGGGCAACCTCGCCGCCCTCACCAGCGGCGCGGCAGTGGTTTATCCGGCCCCGGCGTTCGATCCGGCCGCAACCCTCAAGGCCATCGAGGCGGAGCGCTGCACCGCCCTCTATGGCGTGCCGACCATGTTCATCGCCATGCTGGATGAGCCGGCGTTCGAGCGGTTCGACCTTTCGTCCCTGCGCACCGGCGTCATGGCCGGATCGCCGTGCCCGGTGGAAGTCATGAAGGCGGCGGTCGCCCGCATGCATGTGGGGGACATCACCATCGCCTACGGCATGACCGAAACCAGTCCGGTGAGCTTCCAGTCGGCGACCGACGATCCCCTCGAGCGACGCGTCTCGACCATCGGCCGAGTGCAGCCGCACCTGGAGGTCAAGATCATCGACGCCGAGGGCCACACCGTACCGCGCGGCGTCGCCGGAGAGCTGTGCACCCGCGGCTATGCGGTGATGCTCGGCTACTGGGACGATCCCGAACGCACCGCCGAGGCGGTCGACGTCGAGGGCTGGATGCACACCGGCGATCTGGCCACCATCGACGAGGCCGGTTATGGCAAAGTTGTGGGGCGCATCAAGGACATGGTGATCCGCGGCGGCGAGAACCTCTACCCGCGCGAGATCGAGGAGTTTCTCTACACCCACCCCGACATCGCCGACGCCCAGGTGGTCGGCGTGCCCGACCCCCGTTACGGTGAAGAACTGTGCGCCTGGATCCGTCTGCGCGACGGCGCCGGCCTCGATGACGAAGGGGTGCGGGCCTTCTGCCGCGGCCAGATCGCCCATCACAAGATCCCGCGCTACGTGCGCTTCGTCGACGCCTTCCCGATGACCGTTACCGGCAAGGTGCAGAAGTTTCTCATCCGCCAGGCGATGGTCGAGGAGCTCGGCCTGGCCGAAGTCGAGACCGCGTGAAGGCTGAGGACGCCGCGCGCATCTTCGCCGAGTTCCGACCCGGACTGGAGGCCTATCTGCAGGGGGCGGTGGGCGAACCCCTGGCCCTGCGCGAGGCGCTGATGGCCGAGCCCGAGACACTGACGGGCGTGTCGCTCACCGGCTGCTTCATCCCGGGGATCAACGATTTCGACTACGCCGCCCTCAACCCCATGGCCCGGCTGACCAGCTTTATGCTGCCGCCGGCCTTCCGGCCCTCATTCGAGACCGGCCGGGTGGTCGTCAGGCCTATGGCCTATTCCCAGATCGTCGAGGCGCTGCGCAGTGGGCCGGCGCCGGATCTCGCCATCCTTCAGGTGACGCCACCGGACGGGGAGGGGGAGTGCTCCTTCGGTCCCTGCGCCGATTTCGCCCCGCTGGTGGCGCGGCGCGCCGGCCGGCGCCTCGCCTTGGTCAATCCGCTGCTGCCGAGGCCCCGCCGCGGCCCGACCATCCCCTTTGCCGCGCTCGAGGTGGCCATCGAGGTCGAGGCGCCCTTCATCACCGCCGCCGAGCCGGCCCCGACTTCGGCCCAGAGCGAGATCGCCAGGCGCGTCGCCGCCATGGTCCCCGACGGCGCGGCCATCCAGACCGGCATCGGCGGCGTCCCGGCCGCGGCCCTGGCCGAGCTTGCCAAGCGGCGCGGACTTCGCGTGCATACCGGCATGGTCACCGAAGGCTATCGCCTGCTCGACGAAGCCGGCGCCCTCGCCCCGCGCGAGGATATCGTCACCGGCATCGCCTATGGGGGGGCGGCCTTCGTCGACTGGGCCTGCGACCGCTGCCTGTTCGCCGACGCGAATGAGACCCATGGGCCGGCCCGGCTTGGCCGCGTCGACCGCCTGTTTGCCATCAACTCGGCCTTGGAGGTCGACCTGTTCGGCCAGGCCAACATCGAGTGGCGGGCGGGACAGCTGGTCAGCGGCCTGGGCGGCGCGCCGGATTTCTCGCGCGCGGCCCGGCGCTCGCGGGGCGGCCGCGCCATCCTCGCCTTGCCCGCCACGGCCGGGCGCGTCTCGCGCATCGTCCCACGGCTCACGTCGCCCACCGTCTCCCTGCCGGGCGCGGACGCCGACCTCGTCATCACCGAGCGCGGTATCGCTGATGTCCGCGGCCTTGCCTTGGACGACCGCGCCGAGGCCCTCATCGAGATCGCCGCGCCGGAGCATCGGGCGGAGCTGTCCAGGGCATGGGCGGAGATCCGCAGCGGTCTCTAGGAAAACCGCTCCCAGGCCGATTGGCGGGAAATGCCCAGGGCCTCGCCGATGCGCGCCCAGCTCACCTCGCGGCCGCGCAGCTCCGCGACCACGGTCTGCAGCTGGTTACCCATGCCTTGCAGGGTCTGTTCGATCGGTTTGAGGCGGGCGAGCA
The DNA here is from genome assembly GCA_036491455.1 of Caulobacteraceae bacterium. Classification (GTDB taxonomy): domain Bacteria; phylum Pseudomonadota; class Alphaproteobacteria; order Caulobacterales; family Caulobacteraceae; genus Acaudatibacter. The sequence continues at coordinate 8,765 of DASXBY010000008.1, read as the reverse complement.
GGGTGTCGGAGGCGATTTTGTCGATCGACCTGACGTCGGTCTTGGGCGTCTTGCCGGCCAGGATCGTGTCGCATAGCCCAACGCACGCATCGCAGATGAAGATGTAGCCCGGCCCGGCGATCAGCTTTTTCACCTCGTGCTGCGACTTCAGGCAGAACGAGCAGTGCAGGGGCCCCTTGCCGGTAAAGGGGGCGGGCAGTTCGTCCTTCGACGGAGTTTCGGCGGTCATGGCAGCTCCTCGGGAAGCCCCGACAGTCAGGTAAATCCTGACAAACGGTCCGTCAAGGAAATCCTGACAGACCCTCCCTCAGATCGCCATCTGCACGCCCATCTCCACCACCCGACCTGGAGGAATGGCGAACACTTCGCTGGGATCGGCGCTGTTGCGCGCCAAAGCCAGGAAGATGCGGTCGAGGATCCGCCGCACACCATGCTCGCGCCCGGCCACGAACGAGCGTCGGCCGAGGAAATACGAGACCCGCTGCGGCTCGAACGACACGCCGGGAATGTCCAGCCTGGCCAGGGCGCTGGGCACGTCGGGCCGCTCCATGAAACCAAAATCCAGGCTCACGCGTACGAAGACGTCGTTGATCCGCTCGAAGCTGGCCCGCTCGGCGTCGGCCACCCTGGGCTCGTCAGCCGTGCGCACCGAGACAATGACGTTCTGGGCGTGCAGTACGCCGTTATGCTTGAGGTTGTGCAGCAGGGCCCCCGGTGTCAGGTTTGGTTCGGGGGTCAGATAGACCGCGGCGCCGCTCACCATGTGTCGCGGCTTGCGGGCCAGGGAGGCGAGGAAGTCGGCCAGGGGAATACGGTCGCGGCGGGCCTTGGCGGCGACGATGCCGCTGCCTCGGATCCAGGCGGCCATGACCAGGATCACCATCGAGGCGATGGTCAGCGGCACCCAGCCGCCGGACAGCAGCTTGAGCGAATTGGCCGAGAAGAAGGTGAGGTCGACGAACATCAGCGGCGCCACCAGCAGCGCGCAGCGCCACAGAGGCCACTTCCATAGTCGGCGAACGACGATGGCGGCCAGCGCCGTCGTCACGGTCATGGTTCCGGTGACGGCGAAGCCATAGGCGTCGGCCAGCGCGTCGGAACTCTTGAAGATGCCGACCAGCAGGATGACGCCCACCATCAGCAGCAAGTTGATCGTCGGCAGATAGATCTGGCCGGCCTCGGTGGCCGAGGTGCGGCGCACGTTGAGGCGCGGCAGCAGGCCCAGCTGCATGGCCGCGCTCGACATCGAATAGGCGCCGCTGATCACCGCCTGGCTGGCGATGACGGTGGCGGCCATGCCCAGCACCACCAGCGGCACGCGCAGCGCCGCCGGGGCCATCAGGAAGAACCAGTCGTGATCCGGGCTGGCATGGCCTTCGGCCACTGCGCGAAGCACCAGGGCGCCCTGGCCGAAATAGTTCAGCGCCAGGGCTGGGAATACGACCAGCAGCCAGGCGGCCCGGATTGGCCCGCGGCCGAAGTGGCCCATGTCGGCGTACAGCGCCTCGGCCCCGGTGATGGTCAGCGACACGGCGCCCAGGACGAACAGCCCGGTTATCCCGTGGGTGAGCAGGAAGCCGATTCCGAAGGTGGGCGACAGGGCGACGACGATACTGGGCTCGTCGACGATCCGCATGACCCCGAGCACGGCGATGACGATGAACCAGACAAGGCAGATCGGGCCGAACCAGGCGCCGACCTTCCCGGTGCCGCGCGACTGGACCATGAACAGCAGGATGAGGACGAAGAGGGTGATGAAGATGCTGGTCGAGATCGACATGCCCGCCAAGCCGGGGGCCGTTCGCAGACCCTCGACCGCTGACAACACCGAGATCGCCGGCGTAATGATGGCGTCGCCGTAAAACAGGGCCGCTCCGGTCACGCCGAACGCCAGCACGACAAATGTGCGGCGGCCGAGCGCCCCCTGGGCCAGGGCCATCAGCGAGAGAATGCCGCCCTCGCCGCGGTTGTCCGCCCGCATCATCACGGTGACGTACTTGATGGTGACCACGATCATCAGGGCCCAGAACATCAGCGAGATGCAGCCCAGCACTTCGCCGCGCCCGACGACGCCGCGGGTGGCCTGAGAGATGGCGGTCTTGAGGGTATAGATCGGGCTGGTCCCGATATCGCCGAACACCACGCCCATGGAGCCGATCGTCAGGGCGCGGAAGCGGCCGCGAGTCGCGGGGTGACCCATGGGCGCCGCCTTTACGGCGTCTTTGCGGCGATGGAAATGGCCTTGCCCTCAGGTCCCGCTCTCAGGCGCCGGCCCGGTGCGTCTCCGGGTCGAGCGGATGATCGAGCGTCGCCTCGAACAGGGGGGTCGCCTCCAGCTCGGCGTCACGCGCCTCCAGCTCGGCGCGGATCTTGTCGTGCCGCTCGCCGGTCAGCCGCCAGCCGAGAACGCAGGCGCCGCCCAGCATCACGAAAACGAACGGCCCGAAGAGGAAGGCGAGGTCGAGGTTGTGCAGGGCCGCCGGGGTATTCACTGCGCCCTCGCGTCCGTCGAACCCCAGAGCCGGCAGAAGGGTAAAGGTCAGGAAGATGGACGCCGCGCCGGCGATCTTGGTCGCAAGGGTGTTGACCGAATAGACCAGGCTCATCCTCTGGCGGCCCTGGGTCAGGCGGATCTCGTCGCCGACGTCGGCCAGCATGGCCTGGATCATCATCCCGAAGCCCGCCGTCATGATCCCGGCGAAGGCCATGAACGGGATTGCGTAAGCCAGGTTGGCCTTGGGCGTGACGAAGATCGACAGCAGCCCCAGGGAAAAGCCGGTGGTTGTGACCATCAGGGTGCGGTGCTTGCTGATCTTCTTGGCCATCACAACGGCCAGGCCCGCGCCCGGGATCTGCACCAGGATGTAGACCCCCAGCAGGATCGAGGCCTGCTGGCCGGTGAAGCCGCGCGACTGCTCGAAGAAGTAGAGATAGATCGCGCTCATCCAGTTGGGTCCGAGCGACAGGCACAGCTGGGCCAGGAACAGCCGCAGCAGGTCCGGCTTGAGCAGCACCTCCAGGTAGTCGCCGATCTTCGGCCGGCGGGCGAGATTGGGGGCGACATATTCGGGGGCGACCACGGCCGCCAGCAGGCAGCAGAGCGGGGTCACCAGGATGATCCCCCAGCCGCACATCTGGACGCTCCTGGCGTTCGAGAGACCGATCGAGGGGCCGATTATGAGTACGGCCATGGCCGCCAGGGTGCCGACCACGCCGACGGCGTTGATCAGGCCGAACAGGCGCGATCGTTCGTCGTACTGAGGCGCCAAGGTGGCGGTCCACGCCTGGTGGGCGAGGCCCTGGATCGAGGTGCCGAGCGCCAGGACGATCAGCCAGATGAAAAGGTAGGTCCCGGAAAAACCCACCGGGGCCATGAACAGCATGTAGAGCGAGAGCATCGTCACCGGGACGCCGCCCAGCAGCCACACTCGATAGCGGCCAATGAGCGTGCGGGTGTGATCCATGAAGATCGCCAGGAACACGTCCACCGGCAGGTCCAGGATGCGCACCAGGCCCCACACCGCGCCGATAGTCACCATCGGCACCTTCAGGTGGCCGGCGAAATAGTTGGGCAGGTAGACGGCGACGGCGAGGCCCAGGGCCGACAGCGGAATGGTCGGCACAGAGAACGGCAGGGCGATGCGGAGCGGCAGCTTCTGCGACCCGGCAGGCCCCGATGCGGCCATCGGCTGCGTCTCCCTAAGCTCGTCCTTAGGCCATGAGGCCAAGTTCGGCCCCATTGGCAAGGCCGCGCCTCCCAGCTAACCCCGAATTAATCCTGCGGAGGCGAAGCAATGTATCTGACGGTCAATGGCGCCAGGCTGTTTTTCGACACCCTGGGACCCAGTCTGGCGGTCGAGGCCGATGGCATGAAGCAGAGGCCGGCCCTGATCGCCCTGCATGGCGGCCCGGGCTTCGACCATTCGTCAATGCGCCCCTACTTCGACCGCTTCGTCGACACTCACCAGGTGATCTACCTCGACCACCGCGGCAACGGCCGCTCCAGCGGCGAGCCCTCAACCTGGACGCTCGACCAGTGGGGCGACGACCTGGCCGCCTTCTGCGACGAGTTGGGGGTCGAGAAACCGGTCGTCTTCGGCCAGTCGTTCGGCGGCATGGCGGCCATGGCCTTCGCCACCCGCCATCCGGACAAGGTCGGCAAGCTGATCCTCTCGTCCACCGCCGCGCGCATGCGCCTGGAGGAGACCTATCGGATCATGGAGCGGCTCGGCGGGCCGGAGGCAGCCGCCATCGCCCGCAAATTCTGGGACGATCCCACGCCCAGGGGCGCCAATGACTACATGACCCAATGCATGCCGCTCTATAACCCCACCGGTGGGGAGGCGGCCGCCGCCATCAGGGCCCGGGCGATCATGCGCCTGGAGGTGATGTTCTCCTTCATCCAGGGCGCGCAGCGGACGATGGATTTCCTGCCGGCCCTCGGCCGCGTCACCGCCCCGACCCTGGTCCTGGTCGGCACTCTCGATCCGATCACCCCCGTGGTCTGCGCCGAGGAGATCTTCGCCGCCCTGCCGCCGGGGCTCGGCCGCCTGGAGGTCTTCGACAACGCCGGCCACGGCGTCCACCGCGACGAACCCGAGCGCGCCGAAGCCGTGCTGCGCGCCTTCCTGCAAGAGGCCTGAGCCATGAATTCCGTCGAAGCCTTCAGCCCCGACTACGCCGCCGCCCGCGCCAAATTTCGCGAGGCGGCCAAGGCCGCTGGCGCGGCGATCGAGACCTTCGCCCATCCCGAACGCGGCCCCGACGGCGGCGATCTATCCACCGACGTCGCCCTGATCGGACCGAAGTCGGCCGAGCGGGTGCTGGTGATGATCTCCGCCACTCACGGCGTCGAGGGCTTCTGCGGCTCAGGGGCCCAGGTCGACTGGCTGCGCCGCGGCGAGGCGGCGGGCCTGCCCGCGGGCGTCGCGGTGGTGATGATCCATGCCATCAATCCCTATGGCTTCGCCTGGCTGCGCCGGGTGACCCACGAGAACGTCGATCTCAACCGTAACTGGATCGATTTCGACCAGCCCCTGCCCGAGAATCCCGGATACGACGGCCTGGCCGACGCCGCCGTGCCGGCCGACTGGTCGGACGCGGCCCAGGCCGCGGCGGCGAAGCGGCTGTTGGCCTTCGCCGGCGAGCATGGCTTCCCGGCCCTGCAGCAGGCCATGTCCGGCGGCCAATACCGCCATCCCAAGGGGATCTTCTACGGCGGTGACGGCCCCACCTGGTCGAGGCGCGCCCAGACGGCGATCTTCGCCGACTATCTCGCCGGCGCCGGTCGCGTCGGCATTCTCGACTACCACACCGGCCTTGGGCCCTACGGTTTTGGCGAGCAGATCGTCAGCGACCTGCCCGGAACCCCCGGCTATGAGCGAGCGCGAAGCTGGTTCGGGGCCGCCGTCACCTGTCCGGCCGCCGGTGATTCGACGTCGGCCGACATCAAGGGCGACAATCTTGCCGCAGCGACGGTGATGCTTCCCCACGCCGAGGTCACCGGCATGGCTCTTGAGGTGGGCGTGCTCGATCTCACCGCGACCCTCAGCGCCCTGCGCGCCGACGCCTGGCTGCACGCCCACGGCGATCCCGCCTCACCTCAGGGGCGCGAGATCAAGCGCGCCATCCGCGCCGCCTTCTATGGCGATACGCAGACTTGGAAGGGGATGGTGGCCGGACAGTCGCTGCTCGCCTGTCGCCAGGCGATCAAGGGACTAAGCGCCTAGCGGACCGACGGCCGCCACAGCGCGATCTCCCTGGCTTCAGCCCTGGCGGGCCTTGAAGCGCGGGTTCGTCTTGTTGATGATGTAGACCCGGCCCTTGCGGCGCACGAGCTTGCAGTCGCGGTGGCGCGTCTTGAGCGTCTTGAGCGAGCTTCTGACTTTCATGGCCTTGTCGGGTGCAAAGGGTCGTTTCGGGAGAGCGCGGTCGTATAGAGAGACGATCCGGCCAAGTCAATCTGAGGGGCCGATCACGCATCCCTGACCGGCCAGCCCGGAGAGTTTCGATTGAACGGCGCCGGCGCGGGTTTACCCTCGCCCCGGTGATGAATCGGCGATTCTTTCTGGCGTTGACCGCCGCCGGCGTTTCGGGCGCGGCCCGGGCCTGGCCTCAGACCGGCGCGGTTCAGCTCGCGCCCCAGGCCGAGCCCTATTTCCGCGACTGGCTGGGGCGCTTCTATGTCACGGCCTTGGCCGCCGGCATTTCCCGCACCCTGCTGGACCGCGAGCTCGCGGGTCTCGCGCCCGATCCGCGCGTCGCCGCGGATGACGCCGTGCAGCCGGAGTTCGCCAGACCCGTCGGCGCCTATGTCCAGGGCGCCATGAGCTCGGGGCGCATCGCCGAGGGCCGTCTCAAGCGCGACCAGGTCCCGGCCTTCAGCCGTATCGAAGCGAACTGGGGCGTGCCGCGTGAGGTGCTGATCGGCGTCTGGGCCATGGAATCCGGCTTCGGCGCCCGCCAGGGCGATATGGACGTCGTGCGCTCGCTCGCCACCCTGGCCCAGGGCCGGCGGCGGGACTGGGCCGAGATCCAGCTGATCGCGGCGCTCAGGATGATCGCTAGCGGCGATGTCGTCCGCGGCCAGCTGCGCGGCTCCTGGGCCGGGGCCATGGGCCAGACCCAGGTCCTGCCCACCGTCTATCTGGAGAGCGCGGTGACCGCCTCCGGCGAAGGACGGCCGGACATCTGGAACTCGGCAGGCGATGCGCTGGCCACCGCCGCCCACCTCCTCCAGAAGGACGGCTGGCGCCGCGGCGAAAGCTGGGCCGTCGAGGTGATCCTGCCGTCCGGATTCGACTATGGGCTCAGCGAGAGCGAGACCCGGCCCTTCGCCTGGTGGGCCGACCGCGGCGTGCGCCGCTCGCCGACCGCCTCGTGGCGAACCGCCGACGCCGATGCGCCGGGCGTCCTGTTGCTGCCGAGCGGGGCGGCCGGGCCGGCCTTCCTGGCCCTGCCCAATCACTTTGCCATCCGCGGTTACAACAACTCCATCGCCTACGCCCTCACCGTCGGCCTGCTGGCGGACCGGTTCGCCGGCGGCGTCGGGCTCGCCACCCGCTGGCCCTACGAGGTCGCCCTGACCCTCGATCAGCGGATGACGGCCCAGACCGCTCTCACCCGCCTCGGCTTCGACCCGGGGACGGCCGACGGCATGATCGGCTTCGGCACCCGCCGGGCCCTGCGCGCCTGGCAGAAGCGGGAAGGCCTGCCGGCCGATGGCTATCTCACGCCGCAGCTGGTCCAGAGGCTCTCCGCGGCGGCTTCCAGAGCCTAGACGCTTACGCCTTCTCTCTGGCGCTCGAGGCTAGCTTGCGCCGCCTCGTCCTCCGTCGCTTCGTGATCGCCGGCGCGGGCCAGCACCCGGTTGCGCAGGGCATAGACCGTCATCGCCCCGAGGATGGCGGCGTTGACCAGGAAGGGCGCCGGATGGAAGGCGCCGTACAGCAGCACGAAGAGCGGCGCGACCACCGAATTGATGCCGTTCACCGCCGCGATCGCCCCGGCGGCGCCGGCCTGTTCGGAAGGGGCGACGCCCAGCGAGGCGCCGGCGGTGAATCCCGGCCTGCAGAAGCCATAGCCGAGGCTCGACAGGGCGAAGCCGATCACCACCGCTTGATAGCTGTGGCCGAAGGCGACGATCAGGTTGGCGATGGCCGCCGTCGCCGCGCCCCAGCGCAGCAGGTGCCTGGGGCTCATCCGGAACATCCGGATCAGGCCCCACTGCGCCAACAGGCCGGCGACGGCGCCGGCCATCATCGCCACGGCGGTGTAGCCCTGCGCCTGCAGCGGCGGCAGATGCAGCACGTCCATGATCAGGAACCCCAGGGTCTGCCCCTGGGCCGTCTGGCAAGACGCGACCAGGAAGCCGTAGATCAGGAACGGCGTCAGGCGCGGGTCGCGCAGCAGGGCGCGGGTCTTCGGCGGCGGCCCAGACAGAGCGGCGGCCGCGGGCCGCGACTCCGGCAGCATGCGGGCGACCACGACCATCATCCCCGCCGCGATCAGAGCGAAGGCGAACATCGGGCCGGCCAGGCCGACGAGGGGCAGGACGAACAGCGGCGCCACAGCGGGGCCGACAATCGTGCCGAGGCCGAAGGCGCCGGCGAGGCCGGCCATGGCCCCGGTGCGCTCCTCGCGATCCGTGCGCTCGGCGATATAGGCCTGGGTGGCCGGGTTGGAGGCGGCGCCGAACAGGCCGAAAAGCGCCCTGGCCAGCAGGAAGAGACCGAAGATCGCGGTCGGCGCGGCCCACCTGGCCTCGCCCGCGGCGACCACGATCCCGCAGCAGACCATCGACACCAGGAAGCCGCCGAGGCCCACCATCATCATCGGCTTGCGGCCGACGAGGTCCGAGCGCTTGGCCCAATAGGGCGAGCTGAACGCCCACAGCAGCGCGGAAAGGGAAAAGATTGCCGCCACCTGGTAGTCGGGAAAGCCGATCGAGCGGCCGATGGCGGGCAGCACCGACTGCATGCCGGTGTTGCCGAGCGCGGTGACGATCGATACGCCAAAGATGATCGCCAGCGCCTTCGGCGGCAGCGTCCGGGGCGAATCGGCGGGAGCAGTCATGGCTTGCACGGCTGTAATTCAACGCCTTGCGCCGGCCAATTCGGGCACGGGGCCAAGAAGCGAAGTCGTCGATTTGTCTCATTGTTCACGGAACCGTGAACTCTCCACTTGCGTTCTTCACGGAACGCGGCATATTCCGCGGCGCGGCGATCGTGTGAGCGGACGCCGTCAACCTCACCCAAGGGGACCAG
>DASXBY010000007.1:0-36279 GCA_036491455.1 Caulobacteraceae bacterium | reverse complement strand
CAGGACAGCCATGACCCGTCTCGACAATTCCCGCGTCATTCGCAGCCCCCGGGGGCCGGAGATCAGCGCCAAATCCTGGCTCACCGAGGCGCCCCTGCGGATGCTGATGAACAATCTCGATCCGGACGTCGCCGAGCGGCCGGAGGAGCTTGTCGTCTATGGCGGTGTCGGCCGCGCCGCCCGCGACTGGGAGAGCTTCGATGCCATCGTCGCCGTACTGACGCGGCTGGAGGAAGACCAGACCTTGCTCGTCCAGTCCGGCAAGCCAGTCGGCGTCTTCCGCACCCATCCGGACGCACCGCGGGTCCTCATCGCCAACTCCAACCTCGTGCCCCGCTGGGCGACCTGGGAGCACTTCAACGAGCTCGATCGCAAGGGCCTCGCCATGTACGGCCAGATGACCGCCGGCTCGTGGATCTACATCGGCGCCCAGGGGATCGTTCAAGGCACGTACGAGACTTTCGCCGAGCTTGGCCGACAGCACTACGGCGGCGACCTCGCCGGGCGCTGGATTCTGACCGGCGGATTGGGCGGCATGGGCGGCGCCCAGCCCCTGGCGGCGGTGATGGCCGGCGCCTCGTGCCTGGCGGTGGAGTGCCAGCCGTCCCGGATCGAAATGCGCCTCAGGACCGGCTACCTCGATGTCATGAGCCAGGACCTCGACGAGGCCCTGACGATCATCCGGCGCGCCGGCGAGGCGAAGAAGCCGGTGTCGGTGGGCCTGCTGGGTAACGCCGCCGAGATCTTTCCCCAACTGTTCGCCCGCGGCGTCCGTCCTGACGCGGTCACCGACCAGACCAGCGCCCATGACCCTTCGAACGGCTACCTGCCGGCCGGCTGGACGATCGACGAATGGATGGCGCGGCGCGAGACCGATCCGGCCGGCGTAGCCAAGGCGGCCAAGGCCTCGATGACCGTGCAAGTGAAGGCCATGCTCGGCTTCCACCGCGCGGGCGTCCCCACGGTCGATTACGGCAACAACATCCGCCAGATGGCCAAGGAGGAAGGCCTCGACGACGCCTTCGACTTCCCGGGTTTCGTGCCAGCCTACATCCGCCCGCTCTTCTGTCGCGGCATCGGACCGTTCCGCTGGGCGGCGCTCAGCGGCGATCCGGAGGACATCTACCGCACCGACGAGAAGGTGAAGGCGCTGATGCCGCACGATGCGCACCTCCTCCACTGGCTCGACATGGCGCGCGAGAAGATCAAGTTCCAGGGCTTGCCAGCGCGGATCTGCTGGGTGGGTCTGGGAGACCGTCATCGCCTGGGTCTCGCCTTCAACGATATGGTGGCCAGCGGTGAGCTGAAGGCGCCGGTCGTGATCGGGCGCGACCACCTGGATTCCGGCTCTGTCGCATCGCCCAACCGCGAGACTGAGGCCATGCGCGACGGCTCAGATGCGGTCTCCGACTGGCCACTGCTCAACGCCCTTCTGAACACGGCCGGCGGGGCGACCTGGGTCTCGATCCACCATGGCGGCGGCGTCGGCATGGGCTTTTCCCAGCATGCCGGCATGGTCATCGTCTGCGATGGGACGGAGGCGGCCGCCCGCCGGATTGAGCGGGTGTTGTGGAATGATCCGGCGAGCGGCGTGATGCGTCACGCGGACGCCGGCTACGACATCGCCCTCGATTGCGCCCGCGAGCACGGGCTCGACCTGCCAGCGATCCTATAGGCGCCGGCGCCGCGAAAACGCGCACCATTAAACGCCATAAACTTGGTGATTTCCCCATAAGGAATGGTGTCCAGTAACCTTGACAGGCGCGCCGTTGGCGGCCGTTGGAGTCCTTCGACAACCGCCGCGAATGCGGTCGTTTTCCCGGGGGTGGAGGCTCGTATCGCCGGTCTCTCGCCGACCAGGCCGTTTGCTGGCGGGACGCAGGCGCTACGTGAAAATTCTCTCACCGCAAAACACCGTAAGATCGGGCGCTTTCACCGTTGATACGGTGGGCCGGCGGGCGCCGGCGCTGCGAGAAGGTCCGATCCGTAAAACACCGTAAGAACGGGTGTTTCTCCGTAAAATACGGTGACGCCGCCGGGGACGGTCTCGCAGGATCTGAAAACCCCGAAACGGGGGCGTTCACAATGTCAAAGACCAGTCCTTGGGCGCCCAAGGCAGTTGCATTTGCATTATGCGACTGTATGAGACGAAAGTCAAGGATTTTCGGGCCGCTCGTGCGGCTGAAAGGGCTCAGCCGTTTGCGGTGACCCAGCGGTTCACATAGGCGTCGAGGTCGACGACCAGGCGCCGCCAGGCTCCGGCCATCTTCGGCGTCCAATCCGGCCCGCAAGCCTCCGCGACGACCTCGGCGACGACGCCGAAGAAGGTGGCGAAAACTTCGCGCGGCACGTCGTAGCCTTCGTGGGTGAGCACCTCGGCCTCGATCATGTGGTCGGCGTAGCGGCGCTCGCCGATGAAATCGAGAATCGCCTCGAAGACCCGCATCAGCATCTCACCGCGGATGACGCTCTTCCCGTCCCGCCAGAACAGGGCCTCCATCGGCGGCTGACGCTCGAACAGAACGGCGTAGACGCGCGGTGTGAGATCGCCGGCGCGGTCGCCCGCGAGGACGAGGCTCTCCTCGATCGCTTCAGCGTCGGCCGGATCGGTGCGTTCCATGGGATCGAATGAGACGGGCCGCCGCCGGATAAGTCAACAGGCATTGACATGTCGCTGGCGTGAGCGGAATCTGCTCGGTGCGATCAATCGGAGACGACCCATGAACATCGCCGTGAAGCCCGAGGCAGTCAGCGCCGCGGACGAGGCCTGGACCCTGCCGTTGGCCGAGCTCAATCCCGCCCGCACCGACCGCTTCCAGAACGACACCATCTGGCCGGTGTTCGAGCGGCTTCGGCGCGAGGATCCGGTCCACTTCACGGCCGACAGCGAGTTCGACGCCTATTGGTCGATCACCCGCTGGGACGACATCATGGCGGTGGACACCAACCACACCGATTTTTCCTCCGCCGACGGCATCGGCCTCGCCAACAAGCGGGCGATGGAGGAGCAGGAAGCGGCCCTGAAGGCCATCGGCCAGGAGCCGCGGCGCCGCGGCGGGGCCGGCTTCATCACCATGGACGAGCCCGAGCATAGCGTGCACCGCAAGGCGGTGAGCCCGACGGTGGCGCCGGCCAACATGGCCAAGATGGCGCCGGTGGTGCGCGAGCGGGCCGGCCAGATCCTCGACTCCCTGCCGATCGGCACGCCCTTCGATTGGGTGGACCTCGTCTCCAAGGAGCTGACGGCGATGACGCTGGCCACGCTCTTCGACTTCCCGTTCGAGGAGCGGCGCAAGCTGCCCTGGTGGTCGGACATGGTCATGAACATGCCGGGCCACGGCCCGGTCGAGAGCTGGGCCCAGAAGGCCCAGGCTGTCTACGAATGCTTCGGCCGATTCGAAGAGCTTTGGAACGAGCGCCTCGAGGGAGGTGGCGGCAACGATCTCATCTCGATGCTGACCCAGCATCCCGAGACCCGGGCGATGTCGCGCGAACAGTACCACGGCACCGTGATCCTGCTGATCGTCGGCGGCAACGACACCACCCGCAACACGATCTCCGGCTCGGTCTATGCGCTGAACAAGTTCCCCGAGCAGTACGACAAGCTGCGCGCCAATCCGGACTTGGTGACGCCGATGGTCTCGGAGACCATCCGCTGGCAGACGCCGCTCGCCCACATGAGTCGGGTCGCCATGCGCGACATCGAGGTTGGCGGCAAGACCATCAAGAAGGATGACCGGGTGGTGATGTGGTACATCTCCGGCAACCGCGACGAGGCGGTGATCGACAACCCCAACGCCTACATCATCGATCGCGAGCGGCCGCGGCATCACATGTCGTTCGGCTTTGGAGTGCACCGCTGCGTGGGCAACCGGGTGGCGGAAATGCAGCTGACCATCATCTGGGAAGAGATCCTCAAGCGTTTCCCGAGGATCGAGCTCGTCGGCGATCCCGTGCGCTCCTATTCCTCGTTCGTGCATGGCTTCGAGAGCATGCAGGTGATCATCCCCGCCCGCGCCTGATCGCGGCCGAATGGACATGACCGACACCCTCCTCGAGGCGCGGCCGCGCAAACGCGATGCCACGGCGACGCGGGCCCGCATCCTGGCCGCCGCGATGGATCGCTTTGCGCGCCTCGGCTACGAAACCGCTTCGCTGCGGGAGATCGCCGCCGAGGCCGGCGTCGATGTCGCCCTGATCGGCCGCTACTTCGGCGGCAAGGAGGGGCTGTTCACAGAGGCCCTGAAGGCCTCAATCCACCCGAGGCGCCTCACGGAGCTCGACCGCGAGACTTATGTGCGGGAGGTGGCCGAGGCGATGGCGAACGGGCCGCGCGACGGCCACGCCGACCAGCACGGCTTTCAGTTCCTGCTGCGGGCGGCGACCTCGCCGGCCACGGCGCCGCTGCTGAACCTGGCGGTGCAGGAGCGGTTCCTCGGCCCGATCCGCGATTGGCTGGGCGGCGAGGACGCCGAGCCGCGGGCCCGGGTGCTGGCCGGCGTGATCATTGGATTCCTCGTCGAGCGGCTGATCCGCGGCACGGCGCTGAGAGGCCGCGAGCGCGACGTGTTCATCGAGCGGGCGACCACGATCCTCTCGGCGCTGGTGAACTAGCTCTCCCACGGAGAGTTAGGTGGCGGGGCGCATCGCGCGCATCCGAGTCAGGGCTCAGATCCTGCCCTGCTGTCCCGTCGGCTTCGCCCCTTCGGTTGAAAGTGTAAGGCCACGCTTTGAGGCGCCATCCCCCCATGCTAGGGCGCCTACAGTAAGCTTCGACGGTCACCGGCGAGGCCGCATCGCCGGTGAAATAAGGTCGCAAAAAGTGAGCCTGGTGCGCGATCCGGACCCAAGTGCTCCTCCCGACGGTGATCAATTCAAGCAAATCCTTGACGCGGTTCCCATTGCGATCGCCGTGGCCGAACTGCTGCCCGCCGAGCGCATTGTCTATGTCAACGAAGAGTTTGAGCGGCTGACGGGCCGACCCCATGCCGAACTGGTTGGCCAAGGCTGGGAGACCGTCCCAGGGAACCTCGACGGAGGGGCCTTGGGCGTCTTGGTCAGGGAGGAACGCGACTACCTTGGCGCCTTCACCCTGCCATCCGCCGATGGGTCGTTGCAGGTCGACGCCTGGTCAAGCCTGATTGAAGACGGCGAGAAGGCCGTCTACCGCATCCTGGCCCTGGCCGAACTGACCGAGCCGCGGACCTCCGTCTTCGAGAAACTGGAGGACAGCGTCCGTACGAAGGACGCGCAGCTGCGCGAGCTGCAGCATCGCGTGAAGAACAATCTGCAGATGATCACCGCCCTGATCCGCGCCGAGGCGCGCGGGGTGGCGGACGCCAAGACCGGCGAAAGCTTCGAGCGTCTGGCCGGGCGCATCGAGGCCCTGGGCGTGCTCTATCGCGCGCTCTCGGAGTCGGAAACCGAAGGATCGGTCGACCTCGGGACCTATCTGACCGAGGTGGCGACGGCCGTGATAGCGGCAAACGCGATGGATGGGGTGCGGCTGGACCTTCAGGTGGACAGCTGGCCGATCTCGATCGACATCGCCATGCCTCTGGGCCTCGTGGTCAATGAGCTGATCACCAATTCCCTGAAGCACGCCTTCCAGGGCCGAGAGCCCGGGACGATCACCCTGCACTGTGCCGCCGGCCCGGAAGGCTGCAGGGTGGAGGTCGCCGACGACGGGGTCGGGCTTCCGGCGGACGTCAGCTGGCCCAGTCCGGGCAAACTCTCGTCGATCATTGTCCGCGCGCTACTGCTGAACGCCCGCGCGCGCAGCGTAGTCGCGTCCAGCCCCGGCGAAGGGACCCGCGTGGTGTTCGAATTTGACCCCGTTTCCGCAGAGGCTTCCAGATAGGCCTAGCCCCAGGGACCGCCGTGATCGCCGCCACCTTGCACGGTCGGCGGCTTGGGCTTGCGGGCGAAGGCCCGGCGCAGTGGCGCCAAGCGGAACTCGGCCAGAATGCAGCCGCCGGCGACGCCGATCAGCAGCGCCACGATCGAATGGGCGAAATCGATCGGCTGGTTGAAGATCGCGCCAATAATGTGCGGCGGCATGGTCACTCCGTCATATCCGACGAGCGATGAACCTCTCGGCGCTGGCGCACCCCCCGGTCCCACCCGTCCAAGCAGGGAACACCGCGAAAATGATCGCGGCGGTGGGCCATTGCCTGTGACCCGGGTCCCAGATCAAGCTAAACATTGTTCACAATTGGCGATTGCGTGTAACGCGCGACGCTTGGTCGCAACCTGCCCGGATTTTGGGCGCCACTCAGCGCCGTGATGCGTTTGCCTCGATGATGTCCAGGGCGGTTCAGCAGGACCGGCCAAAACCGTCGGGCGAAGCAAGGAGATCGGATGCGCACACTCGCCAGCCTGGTGATCACGACCGGCTTGCTAGCCGCTGGCGGGACGTTGGCCGGACAGCAGATCGTGCCCGTCATCGACAGCGCGTCGGCCGGCTATTCGATAGCGCCCCACACCATCGTCATTCGCGTCACGGCCGAGCTGCCCAGCACCTGCTGGTCGGATCCGCAATTGAAGCCGCTTCGCGCGCAATCAAGTCCCAGGGGCGGCATCTTCGGATTTGCGGTGGTCGCCAATTTGAAAACCGGCGTGATGTGCGCGCAGCACGTGAGCAAAGTCAGTTTGCCCCTCTACACTTGGCGATCTTACCCGAACGGAGTGCGCGGCATTCAGGTGGCGGGCTCAAGTCAGCCCGTGACCGCCATGATCGGGCGAACCGGCGGGTGACTCATTCGGGCGTCATCGGAGACGCCCACGTCGCGCCCTCCTTCAAGTCCCGCCCATCGCCCTGGCCTGGGCCAGAGCGGCGACGGTTGCCGTGCCGATCGGTCCGGCCTTGTCGTAGAGCCAGCAGTCGCCGACAGCGACGCCCTCGCTCGCCTGGTGGTTGGCAACCTCGAAGCCGATCCATTCGCCGACCATAGGCCGGCATAGATAGAGGGTTGCGTCGCTATTGATGTAGGCAAGACCGCCCTCGCCGGAATTGGCGAACGGGCTGGCGAAGTCTACGGCCAGGGCGGCGCGGACAAAGGGCGTGAGTGGCTCTCCGCCGATGAGCTCCCGCACCTCTCGCATCCACACGCGCTTGCGCCCCGAACTAAAGATCTCACCCGTGATCGGCCGGATCTCCCACATGCCGTCGAGGTCGCCCATCCCCTTCCGCTCAGGCGGCGGGATGGAGTCCGGCGTAGGGGCATCCCAGTTGGGCCGCGACCAAACCTTGACGTCCGGCGCCGTGGTTCGGCGCAGCAGCTGGCAGGTCGTGCGGGCGAACGAGACGCCGCCGCAGAGGTATTCGGCGTCAATGACCTTGATCCGTCCGCCCTCACGCACCGGCCGGACGACCACCGTCGCCGGCGAGAGGTCTGGCATGCGGTAGAGGTCGGTGGTGAGCCTCGCCGGGGTGAAGGCGGGGTCGCCGTAGAGGCGCTCGATCTCGTGCGCCAGCAGACCGATGACCACCCGGGCGTGCAGGGTCGTCCCGCCCCACGGTCCACGGCTGACCAGGCCTGGACGGAAGGTCTCGCCTTCGCGGTTGAAGAAGGGATCGGCAATTTGCGTTGCGGAGTCCATCGCCCGCTGGACTATAGGAGCGCGCCGCGGCAGGCGAGCCCTACAGCCAAGGATCCAGGATGAAGTACGAAGTCTCCGGAACAGTTATGCAGACGGTCAGCATCGACCTGTCGCCGGGCGAGACCGTCTACAGCCAGACCGCGACCATGTCGTGGATGAATGACGCCGTCCGCATGCAGACGAACACCGGCGGGGGCGTGTTCGCTGGGCTGAAACGGAGCCTCACTGGCGGGAGCTTTTTCGTCACCGACTTCACGGCCGAAGGCGCCGGCGCACACGTGGCCTTCGCACCGCGCTTTCCCGGCAACATCCTGGTCAAGACCCTGGCCGCCGGCGAGTCCCTCATCTGCCGCAAGGAGACCTTCCTGTGCGCCGAGAAGTCGGTGACTTTCGAGCTTGCCTGGCAGCAGCGCATCGGCGCGGGCTTCTTCGGCGGCTCCGGCTTCATCCTGCAGCGGGTAAGTGGTCCGGGGACGGTTTTCCTCGACCTATCGGGAGAGGTCGTGACCAAGCGCCTGGGCCCCGGCGAACGACTCTTCGTCCACGCCGGCCATGTGGGGGTCCACGAGCCGGCAGTGTCGTTCGACATCCAGATGGTGCCTGGCTTCGGCAACATCCTGTTCGGCGGCGAGGGCCTGTTCCTGGCGACGCTGACCGGGCCAGGCGAAGTGCACCTGCAATCGATGCCGATCATGAACCTCGCCGAGGAGATCGCCCGATATCTTCCGGGAAATGCCCAGCGCAATGCCGGCTCGACACTGGGGACCCTGGCCGCGGGCGGCGCCGTCGGCGGCCTGCTTGGCGGGATCCTGGGCGACAACAACTAGGCCTTCGGCGCCCGTGAAAGGCCAATTCAGGATCGGCGTCGATTTCGGCGGCACCAAGATCGAGGTTGCGGCGCTGGACGTGGACGGCGCCTTTCTCAACCGCCGCCGAGCCGCCAATCCGAAATCCTATGACGCGGCCATCGAGACAGTGGTCCGCCTGGTCGCCGAGGCCGAGCGCGAGGCCGGCGGCGAAGGATCGATCGGTGTGGGCTCGCCCGGCTCCGTCTCCCCGCTCACCGGGAAGATGCGCAACGCCAACTCCACCTACCTCAATGGCCGCGCCTTCAAGGAAGACTTGGAAGCGGCGCTCGGGCGGCCCATTCGTCTCGCCAACGACGCCAACTGCCTGGCGCTTTCAGAAGCGGTCGACGGGGCGGCAGCCGGGGCGAAGACGGCGTTCGCGGTGATCCTCGGCACAGGCTGCGGCGGCGGTCTGGCCGTGGACGGCAAGCTGATCGACGGCGCCTCGGGGATCGCCGGCGAATGGGGTCACGTGCCCCTCCCCTGGCCCAGTCCTGGCGAGGCGCCGGGCGCGAAATGCTGGTGCGGCCTTCATGGTTGTCTCGAGACCTGGATATCCGGCTCAGGCCTCGAACGCGACCATGCGGCCGTTACCGGAGAGACACTCGAGGCGGTAAGGATCATCGCCAGGGCAAGGACTGGAGAGCTCGAGGCCTCCGGGAGCCTCGAGCGCTACATCGACCGTCTGGGTCGCGCGGTGGCGATGATCTGCAATATTCTAGATCCAGATGTCTTCGTGTTCGGTGGCGGCATGTCCAAAGTTGAGGAGATCTATCCCCGTCTGCCGGCGGCGATCAGCCCCTACGTCTTCTCAGACGGCTGGCTGGGACGTCTCGCGCCGGCGCGGTGGGGCGATTCGTCTGGCGTGCGCGGCGCCGCCCGATTGTGGGAGGTCTCATGACCCTGACACTGCTTCGGGCCGCCGACCGCTCGCCCCAGCCGTGGAAGAATGGCGGCGGCCTCACCTGGCCGGTAGCCGTCTCGCCCGAGGGGGCGGACCTCGGGTCTTTCGATTGGCGCCTCAGCCTGGCGGTGGTGGAGGCTGGTGGGCCCTTTTCCGCCTTTTCCGGCGTCGATCGGCAGATGCTGGTCCTGGACGGACGGATGGAGCTTGATATCGCCGGCAACGACCGCCTTGTCCTCGACGAGTGCGGCGAGGCCGGCTCCTTCCCCGGGGACGCCGAGGTGACGGCCAAGGTTCTCGACGGGCCGGCCGCCGATCTCAACCTGATGGTCCGCCGCGGGCGGTTCACCGGCGTGCTCGAGCGTCGGCGGGTGCAGGGTCAGGCCGCGATCATATGCCAGGACACGACCTTCGTGCTCTCCAGGGCCGGCGGCATCATGGCCATGCTGGGCGCGGAGCGTTGCGCGCTCGAAGCCGGCGACGCGGCGCGTGTGGATCACCTACGCGGCGGCATGTTGCGCCTGAGGGCCAGCGCGCTCGATGAGGTGATCGTCGTCCACGTCAACGCGGTGCGGTAGAGCTCGAAGGCCACCGATGTCCGTCTGTCACAGGCTTTGAATTCAAGGTCCCCCGCCCAAACGTCCGGTCGCTCTGACACCCGGAGCTTCAGAGTTTCAGTCCGGCACGGCGCGTTTGACGTGAAGAGCGCGATGGGACCGACGCTGTCACGCTTGTCCCCGAGACGCCCGGCGCGATCTCCAGCCTTCCGCCAAGCTGCTCGATCCGGGCTCGCATTCCGGCGATGCCGACGCCAAGCGGGCCAACGGCGGCGCGCGCCCCGGAGGCAAGCGGGAAGCCCTGCCCGTCGTCAGAGACGCGGATGGTAAGCTCTCCCGACCGAATGACCAGCTTCACGGACACCGATTTGGCGTGCGCGTGTCGGTACACATTCGACAAGGCCTCCTGGACCACGCGGAACACGGCGTGTTGTGTGGCGGCGCTGATCGCGTCCGCCGGACCTTGCTTTTTGAAGATCACCCCCAGGCCTGATCGCCGGCCAAATCCATCCACGAGCTGGCGCAGCGAGGTCTCTAACCCGACTCGCTGGCCGCCCGAGGCGTTCATGAGATACGAAAACACCCGCGTGTGCTGAATGTTGTCCTTGACCAAATTGGACATGTCATCGAGGACTCCGTGCGTGGCGGGATATTCGCCCAGGCGTTTGCGCAACTGGGCCAGGCCCAGCAACATCGCGGCTTGGTTCTGGCCCAGGGTATCGTGCAGTTCGATGGCGATGCGTTCGCGTTCCTTCTCCTGCGCGTGCAGCAGTTGGTTGGAGGTCTCGCGCAACGCGGCGAGGATGCGCGCTCGCTCCGTCAGATTTTCATGGACCGCCACGAAGTAGGTCACATGGCCGCTCTGCAGGGGTGTGATCCGCACCTGCCGGCGCTCGCTACGGTGGGGCTCAACGTGGCTGTAGGTGGCCTCGAACTCCTGCACGCGCCCAGAGAAAAGCTCCTCCAGACGGTTCTGAAACGCGACCGCGTCCGTCTTCGGGACGACCGTTTTGGCGACCGCCGCGTAGCTCGAGCCGACGCCAGCGTCAGCGATCTTCAGCCCGAGAGCAAGGATACCGGCGCGCCACGCAGCGTTCGCTGCGACAATGACGCCGTTGCGGTCCAGGAGGACGATTTCGGCGGGACCCGGGCCGAATCTGACCTGTGAGGTGATGTCTTCGAAGTGGATGCGAGCACCGTCCTTCGCCGGCTCGACGTCGACCTTGACCCACCGACCCGGGATCGCAAGAGAGGGATGCTCGACCGTTGAACTCGTCCCGTCCGCGAACGCGGCTTCGATGGCCTCGGTCAGCTGCCTTGGTTCGGGGGGCCAGACCTCACGGCTGCTGCGCCCGACGAGGGCGCCCGGCTCAGATCCTGACCAGGCTGCTGCACCTTCGGAGATGCTGGTGATGCGCCAGTCGCGATCGAGGGTGAACTCGTTGCGGCCGCTCGCTGAAGCACCGCTTCTGTTGGCGGTCCGCGCAGCACTCCGGGTCATTCAAACGCTCCATCGCCGCCCCGACGATGGATTGGCACACTCCGTCGGTCCTTGCCATCAGAGGCCCTTCCCTGGGCTGGGCCGGGTCTCGTGCGAAATACTGGCCAACTCGCATGGCGGTGTCCAGCCTCGGGCTCCACTGAACTCAGGTTCCTACCCGATTCCAGGCTTCGCCCGGTCGTTCTAGGATCAGGCCCGATGGGGGTCCGTCATTTGGAGGGCGAACCCATGAGACGGTTGGCGTTTCTGATCATCGCCGCGATCGGCGCACTCAGCCTTGGCGCTTGCGCTGACTACTGTGACAGCTACGGCTGTTACTCCTACGGGAGCCCCTACTACGGTCCGAGCTATTACGGACCTTACGGACGTTATGGACCCTACGGACCTTACGCCTATTCTCCTTACTACCAATATTATGGCGGCACGTACCATTACAGACCTTACGATCAATACGGCTATTCCCCCTACTACGGCCAGTATTACCACGGTAAACCTGCCGGACCACCCAATCATTCACGTTATAACCCAAGCGGTTATTACGATCAGAATGGCCATTACCACTCCGATCACCATCCAAACAATGCGCCACCCGCTTCGGGTCCGCCGAACGGAGAACCGCCCGGCTCACCTTCGCACAGCGGACAACATTGAGATCTAGTTCTGACGTCGTGGGCTAGCTTCCCGCCAACCCTGACCGGCGCCGTCCTCAGTGGGCCGGTAAAAGGCCGATGCCGTCGGTGATGAAATGGGCGAGCATGTTGCAGACGATGTCGCGTCGCCAAAGGTAGAGCGCCGCCAGCAGGACGCCGGCGGGGGCGACGAAGATGAGCTGCACCGGGCCCCAATAGCTTAGGTGGGCGAGCGTGAAGCCGACCACCGAGACACCCGCCGCCAGCCACCGGCTGCGACTTAAGGCCTCGATCCGCTCGATGGGATAGGCGCGGTAGAGGATTTCCTCGGTCACCGCGGCGCGCAGGACCAGCAGGAAGCGGAACCAAAGGGGGGCGGTCATGAGCGGTCGCGCGGCGTCGGCATTGCCTTTGAGGTGCAGCCAGGGAAGCACGACCAGGCCACAGACGATGAAAAGGGCGGTAATCAGGAGGCCGAAGACGACGCCCCAGACGAGGGTCCAGATCGTCGGCCGACGAAAACCCAGCGAGGCCAGGGGCAACTTCTCGAATCTCACGACAAGGAAGACCAGCGCCGCTGCGATGGACCAGAAGATCACCTCGCGGATTGCCATCGAGCCGAGATCGTGGCCGGGCGCAAACCAGTGTCCGATCCCAAGCGAGGGGAGCGCCATGCCGATGAAAAGCCCGATCAGGGTGAGGCGTAGCGTCGGGGCTGGCTGGCTGCGCGTCGGGGCTGGCTGGCTGCGCGTCATGGCCTAGATCCACCCGGCGTGGCGCAGGCTCGGCGCATGGCTGCGGCTGACCGGCGCGACCAGCCCGCCAGCAAGCTTCGCCTCGCCCGAGCCCCGCCGCCAGCTGACCTTCTCGATGGCGTCGGCTGCGATCCACCATGACCGATGGGTCTGGAACCCGTGGGCGCCGGAAAGCTCGGCCAGCGCCTCGGCGAACTTCGCGGTCACGAGCTCATCTCCCGCTTCGGTATGGACGCGCAGATAGTGATCTTCGGCTTCGACAGCGATCAAGCGGGCGCTCCGCCGCCTGGCCGAGAGGCGCTTGCGGAACTGGGCCTCCGCCTCCGGCAGCGGTGGGGCGACGACGATCCGCGTCTCAACTCGGGTCACAACCGGTCGCCAGGTCAGAGCCCGCAAGGCCATGACGGCCACGCTGATCACCCACACCTGAAAGAGGAACCCGAAGAAGTCGAAGGGCTGGAACCTCGAGCCGACCAGGACGTAGCCGATCGCCATCACCAGAAGCGCGACCGGAAGGGTCATCACGATGCTGGTGACCGCGAGGCGACGCCAAAAGCCGCCGGCGGCGACGCCTAGAGTCTCGTCGATGGCGATGCCGATCACTCCGCCGCCGACAATGCATAGAAGCCAGTACGGGTAACGGATCGGGTCGTGCATTGACGCGGCGGTGCCGAAGGGGCCGACTGCGCCTGCGAAGAGGCCCGCGACGGTCATGAGGGCGACCTCGGCGGCGACGCGGCGGGCGCGCCGGTCGACCAGGGCGGAGGCGAGATGCCAGGTGCGGCTCATGCAGTTCCGTTCGCGAAACAATGGCGCCGTTCGCGCAACGGCGCCTAGCGCGAGCGGCGTCCGGCGGCAATCAGACAGCGAACCTCACCTGACGAGATTCGTGATGACCCCGATGCGAAAAGTCTGGTGGACGCTGGCGGCGCTCTTCTGCGCCGGCCTGGCGATCTATTCCTATCGCTACTTCGCGCCGCCGACGTCCAACATCCTCGGCAATGGTCTGGCGAGGCCGTGGCTGTGGCTGCACATCGCCGGCGCCGCCACGGCCTTGTTAGTGAGCCCCGTTCAACTCCTGCCGGGGATCCGCAAGCGTTTTCCGCAGGTCCACAGGATCACCGGCCGGGTCTATGTCATCGGCTGCCTGGCGGGCGGGGTTGGCGGGTTCGTCGCCGCCTTCGGCTCGACCGCCGGTCCGATCGCCACCGCCGGCTTTGCCCTTCTCGCGCCGACGTGGATCTTCGTGAACATCCAGGGCTGGCGCGCTGCAGTCGCCCGCCGCTTCACCGACCATCGCCGGTGGATGCTGCGCTCGTTTTCCCTCACCTTCGCAGCGGTGACCCTGCGCCTCTATCTGCCGATCGGAATGATGGCGGGGCTTTCGTTCATCGAGATCTATCGCGCCACAGCGTGGATCTCCTGGATCCCGAACCTGATCCTCATGGAGCTCTACCTGCGGGGCGCGTTCCGGCGTCGGGAGTCGATCGCAGCGGTGGCTTAGGGCGAAACGGGCGACGACCCAGCTCGCCTGCCCTTCGGCCGCTCGCGGAAAGGGGTTCCACGGGCCCAGCTCGCTGCGCCCTTCGGCCGCTCGCGGGGAAGTCCCACGGGCCCAAGCTCGCTGCGCCCTTCGGCCGCTCGCGGGCCCTGGATGACGCCGCTCGGCGCAAGCGCCTCCCGGCGAGCGGCGGGCGTCACATCTGATGCGTCCTGAGGAGCAGGCTGGTCTCGGTCCCTGAGATCCCCTCGATCAGGCGTACGGCGTCGAGGGCGGCGGAGAATCCGGCGAGGCTGTCGGTCTCCAGCTCGGCGATCATGTCCCAGCGGCCGTTGGTCATGTGGACGGCGCGGACTTCCGGGAAACCTCGCAGAGCCTTCAGCACCGCGCCTGAGCGCTCGCCGTCGACGGCGATGGCCATGATCGCCCGCACCCGATCCGCGTCATCGCGCACCCGAACGGTGAAGCCGCCGATCTGACCGCTGGCCAGCATGCGGTCGATGCGGTTCTGCGTCGTCCCGCGCGAGACCTTCAGCGCCTTGGCGAGCGAGGCCACAGGCGCGCGGGCGTTGTCGCGCAGGAGACTCACTAGCTTGCGATCAGTCTCGTCCATCGCAATCTGACTATTTGCATGCCATGCTAATCATAATGTCAGTTTTCCGAACATATGTCATCAGTCTGTGCGCTTTTCGTTAGCAACGAACGGCGCCATTCCTGAACTGGCCAAGCTGAGTCGGCCGACGGAGAGCCCATGACCCCCCGCCCCACCTTCCTGATGACCGATCCTGAGCACTTCCAGGTCGCCTACCAGATCAACCCCTGGATGAAGCCTTCGGCGTGGGACGCCGACCCAGCGGCCCTGAAGGCCCGCGCCCGCAAGGGCTGGGAAGCTCTGAAGCGCTCACTGGAGCGCGCCGGCGCCGATGTGCGGGTGATGCCCGGCGTTCCCGGCCTGCCCGATCTGGTTTTTCCGGCCAATGCCGCCGTGGTGCTCGACGGCAAGGCCCTGGTGGCGCGTTTCCGCTTCGCGGAACGGGCCGACGAGGCCCCGCACTTCCACCGGGCCTTGGAGTCGCTGGGCCGCGCGGGCGTGCTGGCGGACGTCGCGGACATCGAGACGGTGTATCAGGAGGGGGCCGGCGACTGTATCTGGGATGGCAACCGACGCCTCTTCTGGACGGCCAGCGGCCCACGCTCGACACCCGATTCGCTGAAGGTGGTCGCCGACCATTTCGGTCAGGCGGTCGTTCCCATGCCGCTGTCGACCGAGGCCTTCTACCACCTCGACACCTGCTTCTGCCCGCTCTCCGGTGGCGAGATCCTCTACTACCCGCCAGCCCTCTCGAAGGAAGCCATTCGCAACCTATTCGAGCACACCAGCCCGGACCAGAGGATCGAGGCGACAGATGCCGACGCCAGAGGCTTCTGCGTCAATGCGGTGAGCCTTGGCCGCAAGGTCATCATGGCCCGTCCAACCGCGGATCTCGAAGGGCGCCTCGCCGCGCGCGGCTACGACGTCATCGGCATCGATCTGGACCCGTTCATCCTCTCCGGCGGCGGAGCCTTCTGCATGACCCTGAGACTGGATCTTGCCAGCCAGGCGGCGCCGGCCGTGCGCAGCCTGGAAGCGGCCGCATGAGCGAGGCGCACGTCATGGTGACCCAGACCGAACATCGCACCGACTTCCTGGCCCTCGAGGCCGAATACGGCGCGCGCAACTACCAGCCGCTGGATGTGGTGCTGACCCGCGGCGAGGGCGTCCATGTCTGGGATGTCGATGGCAACCGCTATCTCGACTGTCTGTCGGCCTATTCGGCAGTGAACCAGGGCCATTGCCATCCCCGGATCCTGAAGGCGATGATCGACCAGGCCAAGCGTCTGACCCTCACCTCGCGCGCCTTCCGCAACGACCAACTGGGCCTCTTCTACGAAGAACTCTGCGTGCTCACCCGCTCGCATTCGGTCCTGCCGATGAACACCGGCGTCGAGGCGGTGGAGAGCGCCCTGAAGGTCGCCCGCAAATGGGGCTACGAGATCAAGGGCGTGCCGGCTGGCCAGGCCGAAATCATCGCTTGCGAGGGCAATTTCCACGGCCGGACGCTGTCCGTCGTGGGCTTCTCCACGGACCCGACCTCGACCGCAGGTTTCGGGCCGTTCGGACCGGGCTTCAAGATCGTGCCGTTCGGCGACGCCAAGGCGCTGGAGGCTGCAATCACGCCCAACACGGTGGCTTTCCTGGTCGAACCGATCCAGGGCGAGGCCGGCGTGATCATCCCGCCGGCCGGCTATCTGACGGCGGTGCGTGAGATCTGCACCCGCCATGACGTCACCCTGATCCTCGACGAAATCCAGACGGGCCTGGGACGCACCGGGAAGCTGCTGGCCGAGGAACACGAAGGGATCGAGGCGGACCTCACGCTCATTGGCAAGGCGCTCTCGGGCGGCTTCTATCCGGTCTCCGCCGTGCTCTCGAACCGCGAAGTCCTGGGCGTGCTGAAACCCGGCGAGCACGGCAGCACCTTCGGCGGCAATCCCCTCGCATGCGCGGTGGCGCGCGAAGCGCTGCGCGTGCTCGTAGAGGAAGGCATGATCGACAACGCGGCCGTCCAGGGCGAGCGCCTGAAGCGCGGTCTCGGGGCGATCCGCGGCAAGACGGTGAAGGACGTGCGCGGGCGCGGCCTGATGGTCGCCATCGAACTCGATCCCGCGGCCGGCGGCGCGCGCGCCTACTGCCAGAGGCTGCAGGGACGCGGCCTGCTGTGCAAGGATACGCACGAGAACACGATCCGCATCGCCCCGCCGCTGATCATCACCTCGGACCAGACGGACTGGGTGGTGGAGCAGTTCGAAGCTGTGCTGCGCCACTGACGCACTTGGAGGCGGACGGCTAAGCCCTTAAGTCCGATGTTCAAATCGGACCAGGAGATCCGCCATGACCCAGACCGCTCTCATCGTCGCCGCCTCACGCGGCCTAGGCCTGGGCCTCGTGGGCGAGTTCGAGCGCCGCGGCTGGAAGGTAATCGGCACGGCGCGCGATCCCGCTAAAGCCGAGGCGCTCAAGGAGCTGGCGGACAATTCCGGCGGCCGTGTCACCGTCGAAGCCGTGGACATCGCCGATAAAGCCGAGGTCGAGGCCCTCAGGAAGCGGCTGGACGGAGAGACCTTCGACCTGGTGTTCGTCAACGCGGGCCTCGGCAATCCGCACGGGCGCACGCCCGTGTCGGTGAGCGACGAGGAGTTCGACACCCTGTTCGTGACCAATTCGCTGGCGCCCGTTCGGACGGCTGACATCTTCATCGACCGCGTGCGGCCCAAGACCGGCGTCATCGCCTTGATGACCTCGCAGCTCGGCAGCGTCGAACAGGCCAGCGGGGGCGGTTACGACCTCTACCGCGCCAGCAAGGCGGCGCTGAACTCCTTCACCCGCAGCTTCGCCGCGCGCCACAGGGACAAGGGCGTTACGGTGCTCTCGCTCCATCCCGGCTGGGTCAAGACCGACATGGGTGGGCCTCAGGCCCCGCTGGATGTAGCCACCAGCGTCAAGGGCCTGGCCGATGTCATCGAGCGAGCCCAGAGGGACCGCAAGGACGGCTTCTTCGACTACAAGGGCGACACCCTTCCCTGGTAGGGCTCGACGGAATCCATTGCTGAACTCATGACCGAGACCCGGATGACGCGGGGCGATCTGGCGCTTGTCACCGGCGCCAGCGGCTTCGTCGGTTCGGCCGTGGCCCGCAAGCTGGCCGAGCGGGGCCTCAGGGTGCGGACCCTGGTGCGGCCGACGAGCGACCGGCGCAATCTGATGGGTGCGCCCTGCGAGATCGCCCTGGGCGACATGACCCACGAGGATTCCGTCCGCCACGCCATGGAGGGCGTCCGCTTCCTGTTCCATGTGGCGGCGGACTACCGCCTGTGGGCGCGCGACCCCTCCGAAATCATGCGCGCGAACCTCGAGGGAACGCGCATCGTCATGCAAGTGGCCCGGCGCGCCGGCGTGGAGCGGATCGTCCACACCTCCTCGGTGGCGACCTTGAACGTCGAGCGGGAAGCGGTCGACGAGACATTCCCCCTGCCGGACGGTAGCGGGGTCGGCGTCTACAAAAAGAGCAAGGTGGCCTCGGAGCGGCTGGTGGAGCGCATGGCCGGCGACGGCCTGCCGGTGGTGATCGTGCTGCCGTCCACGCCGATCGGCCCGCGCGACGTCAAGCCGACGCCCACTGGGCGAATGGTGGTCGAGGCGGCGACCGGCAAGATACCCGCCTTCGTCGATACCGGCCTCAACCTCGTCCACGTCGATGACGTCGCCGAGGGGCACCTCAAAGCCATGGAATGTGGCGCGACCGGCGAGCGCTACATCCTGGGCGGTCAGGACGTTTCGCTGAAGGACATGCTGGCCGTCATCGCCGCCCTGGTCGGCCGCAAGCCGCCGACCGTGAGCCTGCCGCGCGCGCCGCTCTATCCGCTGGCCATGGCCGCCGAAGCCATAGCCCGGTTCACCGGAAAGGAGCCGATCGTCACCCGCGACGCCCTCGACATGGCCGCTCACCGGATGTTCTTCAGCTCCGCCAAGGCGGAACGCGACCTCGGCTATAAGGCCAGGCCCTACCGCGAGGCGCTGACCGACGCCCTGGCCTGGTTCAGGGCCGCCGGATACCTGGGATGACGTTCGGGGTGACCCTGGGGATGACCCTGGCCGCGAACTGGACCCTGATCCTGGCGGCGATGTCGGCAGGCGCCTGGGTCGCGCTGCTCGCCTTCCGGGGCGGCTTCTGGCTCTGCCGCGAGCGCGATGATGTTGGCGAGCCGAAGGCGCCGGCGTCCTGGCCGACGGTGGTCGCGGTCGTACCGGCGCGCAACGAGGCGGATGTCGTCGCTCTGGCTGTGGGATCGCTCAGGCGGCAGGACTATCTCGGCGCCTTCCGGATCATTCTCGTTGACGACGGCAGTACGGACGGCACCGCCGATCGCGCGCTGGAAACGGCCGGCAAGCATCCGCTCGAGGTGATCGCCGGCGCGCCGCTCGAACGGGGATGGACGGGCAAGCTGTGGGCCCAGAACCAGGGCGTGGCCCGCGCGGCCGCCCTCGAGCCGGCCTATCTGTGGCTTACGGACGCGGACATCTTCCACGATCCGGCGACCCTGCGCCGGCTGGTCGGCCGCGCCGAGGCCGGCGGCCTTGTCCTCACCTCGCTGATGGCCCGCCTCACCGTTCGATCGGGCTGGGAGCGGATGCTGATCCCGCCCTTTGTGTTCTTCTTCGACATGCTGTTCCCCTTCGCCTGGGTGAACAATCCACGGCGAAAGACGGCCGCGGCGGCCGGCGGTTGCATGCTGGTGAACACGTCGGCCCTGCAAGCGGCCGGCGGCCTTGCCGCCATTCGGGGTCGGATCATCGACGATTGCGCCCTGGCCGAGATCCTGAAGCGTCGCGGTCCGATCTGGCTCGGCCTCACTCGCCGGATCCAGAGCCTGCGGCCCTATCAGGGGTTGAATGAGATCGGCGCCATGGTCGCCCGCTCGGCCTATGCGCAGCTGGGATACTCGCCGGTCGTTCTGGCCGGCGTCGTCCTGGCCATGGGCCTGGTCTTCGCCGCCCCGGCGCTCATCGCCATCTTTGACCACGGACCGGCCAAGTGGCTGGCGCTGGCGACCTGGATCGCCATGATCTTCGCCATGCGACCGATCCTGAGGCTCTACCGCATCTGGGTCATGTGGGGTGTGGCCCTGCCCCTGGCCGGCGCCCTCTATGGCGTGTTCACGCTGGTCTCCGCCGTCCAGTCATGGCGCGGTCGGGGCGGCGTCTGGAAGGGGCGCGCGCAGGACGCGCCGAGTCTCGCGACATGAGGGCGAGCGACGACCTCTCCTCCGGCAAGGGCCACCGCGACGAGAACTTCCCTGTCGCTTCGCACCTGATCGCAGCCCGCCACCGGCCGGCCGTGATGGCCTTTTACGCGGTGGCGCGGATGGCCGACGATATCGCCGACCACCCGACCGCCACGCCCGAGGACAAGCTGGCGCGCCTCGCCACGATCGAGGAATGCCTGACGGGGCGCTCCCAGGCCGTGACGGCGGCCGTGCGCCTGCGCGACGTCATGGCCGAGCACGGGCTTTCCAGCCGTCATATCCTCGATCTGCTGGAGGCTTTCCGACGCGACGCCCGTCAGACACGCTACGCCGACTGGGCCGAGCTGATGGACTATTGCCGCTATTCCGCCGCGCCGGTGGGCCGCTATGTGCTCGACGTGCACGGCGAGGACCGCGCGACGTGGCCAGCCTCGGACGCACTGTGCGCGGCGCTACAGGTGATCAACCACCTGCAGGATTGCGGAGAGGACTTCCGCCGCCTGGACCGGGTCTACGTCCCGCTCGACGCCCTTGCCTCCGCCGGCGCGACGGTCAGCGATCTTTCCGCGGCGCAGGCGACACCGGCGCTGCTGGCTGTCATCAACGGCCTGGCGGCGCGGACGGCGGAACTCCTCGCTGCTTCCAGGCCGTTGGCCGGCCAGGTGAAGTCCACCCGACTGGCGCTCGAAATCGGCGTCATCCAGCGGATTGCGATAGATCTCACAAAGCGCCTGCAGAGGTCAGATCCGCTGTCTGAGCGCGTGCATCATCGCTCGCTCGAAGCGGTGGGACTGGCCGCCGCCGGCGCCGCCGGCGCCATGACGTTACGCTTGGGGGGCTCGGCAAAGACACGATCCGGCGCCATAGGGGGCGTCACATGACCATCAGCGCTGCCGCCAAGTCCGTCTCCTCCGCCGAAACCCAGGCCTCCGGCAGTTCGTTCTACAGCGCCATGCGCCTGCTGCCGAAGAAGGAGCGCTCAGCCATGTTCGCCATCTACGGCTTCTGCCGCCAGGTGGACGACATCGCCGACGAGATCGGGCCGACCCCCGTTGAACAGAAGGCGCAACTCGACGTATGGCGCCGCGCCGTCGACAGCCTGTACACCGCCGGCCCCTCGCCCCGCGTGAAGGATCTGGCCGGGCCGGTCTGGCACTATGGCCTGATCAAGGATGACTTCGTGGCCGTGATGGACGGCATGGAGATGGACATCGACGGGCCGATCCGTCGGCCGCCCTTCGAGATCCTCGACCTCTATTGCGACCGGGTGGCCAGCGCCGTAGGCCGGCTGTCGGTGCGGGTGTTCGGCATGGACATGGGGCCTGGCCGCGACCTCGCCTACCACCTTGGGCGGGCGCTGCAGCTGACCAACATCCTGCGCGATCTCGACGAGGACGCCGGCATGGGCCGGCTCTATCTGCCCAACGAAGCCCTGGCCGCGGCCGGCATCGAGGGGGACGATCCGAAGACGGTGCTGGACCATCCTGCCCTGGCCAAGGCCTGTGAGTGGACGGCGGCCAAAGCGCACGAGCACTATCACCAGGCCAACGCCGTGCTCGCCCGCAAGCCCAAGGGGCGGCTCCGCGCGCCTCGGCTTATGGGCGCCGTCTATCGCACGACCCTGAAGAGGATGGAGCGCCGGGGCTGGAACGCGCCGCGCGAGCGCGTCTCCCTGGGCAAAGGGACCGTGGTGTGGATCCTCCTCACCCGCGGGCTTGGCCGCTGAGCCGCCTTTGAGGGCCTATGTCATCGGGGCGGGACTGGCCGGGCTTTCGGCCGCGACCCGCCTGGCTGAGCGGGGATGCGAAGTCGTCCTGATCGAATCCTCGGCCCAGGCCGGCGGCCGCTGCCGCTCCTACGTCGATCCCGTCCTCGAGATGACGCTCGACAACGGCAACCACCTTGTCCTGTCGGGCAACCAGGCGGTTCACGCCTATCTGCGCCGCATCGGCGCCGAGGGCCGGCTGGCGGGGCCGCCCGACGCCCGGCTCGACTTCTTCGACGTGGTCGCTCGCGCGCGCTGGACGATCCGGCCAAATGCGGGCGCCCTCCCCTGGTGGCTGCTCTCCAGGGCGCGTCGGGTACCCGGCACGCGGGTCAGCGACTACCTCGACTTGGCCAGGCTCCTGGCGCCCCAGGGCGAACGGAGCGTAGGAGACGCGGTCCGGTGCGAGGGGCCGTTGTGGGACCGGCTGGTCGAACCCTTCCTGCTGGCCGCGCTCAACACCCAGGCTCGTGAAGGGTCGGCCACGCTGGCCGGCTCGGTGATCCGCCAGTCCCTGGCGCGGGGCGGAAACGCTTATCGGCCGAGGATCGCCACCCCGACCCTGGCGGCCGCTTTCGTCGATCCGGCCCTGGCGTTCCTAGGGGCTCGCGGCGCGGTCGTGAAACTGCAGACGCCTGTCCGCACCCTGGCGTTCGCTGACGACCGCGTTGTCCGCCTGACTGCCGGGGAGATGGAGATTGACGTGGGACCGGACGAGGCGGTGATCCTGGCCGTTCCCCCCTGGGTCGCCGAGACCCTCGTCCCCGACCTGACGGCGCCGAACGCCTTCAACGCTATCGTCAACGGCCACTTCCG
Source organism: Caulobacteraceae bacterium (assembly GCA_036491455.1). Taxonomy (GTDB): domain Bacteria; phylum Pseudomonadota; class Alphaproteobacteria; order Caulobacterales; family Caulobacteraceae; genus Acaudatibacter. The sequence goes on along the minus strand of DASXBY010000007.1, from coordinate 13,557 downwards.
CTTCGCGCCGCCCAAGGGCCTCGCGCCGATCGTCGGGTTGATCGGCGGCACAGCGCAGTGGGTGTTCGCCTTCGAGGACCGGATCTCGGTGACGGTGAGCGCCGCCGACGACCTGGCCGATCAGGATCGTGACGGCCTGGCGCGAGCCCTGTGGCGCGATGTCGCCCTGACCCACGCCCTTGGCGACGAGCTGCCGCCCTGGCGGATCGTCAAGGAGCGCCGCGCCACCTTCGCCGCGACGCCGGATCAGAACGCCCGGCGGCCGGGCGCAAGGACGCAATGGCGCAACCTGACCCTCGCCGGCGACTGGACGGCGACGGGCCTGCCGGCCACGATTGAGGGCGCCGTTCGGTCGGGTGAAAAGGCGGCGGGGTTGGCACAGCCAGTCGCGGCCTGATTTGCCCCAGCGAGGCGGTCAGGCAGCCTCGGTAAGAGTCGACCCGGCGATTTTCTCGCTCTCGGCCCACAGACGATGGCCGGCGGCTTCGTCGCGGGCGGCGGCGGACGGAAGGGTGAGGCGGCGACGGACATAGTAGCCGCCGGATTTGCCGGCCGCTTCGGTCGAGGACGCGAGCCAGACGAGGGTGTCGGCGCCCTTCTCCGGGCTGAGCAGAATGGGGCTCGCGAGCTTGAAGATGGTTTTCATCAGGCCCTTGTTATTGGACCCGAAGCCGGTGGCGACTCCGCCCGGATGGAAGCAATTGGCGGTGACGCGACTGCCCCGCAGCCGGCGGGCCAATTCGTGCGTCCACAGGATGTTGTAGAGCTTGGAGTTTCCGTAGGCGGTCATGCCGGAATAACGGCCGGTCATCTGGAGATCGTCGAAGTCTGGCCGTCCCGTGGCGTGCGCACCCGAGGCGGTGCTGACGATCCGCCCGCCCTCCGGATCGAGATTGGGGCGAAGCATCTCGGTGATCACGAAATAGGCCATGTGATTGACCGCGAAGGTCTCCTCGAGGCCGTCGGCGGTCTGCTCCCGCTTCTCGAAGATCGCTCCGGCGTTATTGGCCAGGACATCGATGTGCGGCGCCTTGGCCCTCAGCGCCTCGCCCGCGCTGCGCATGCCGGCGAGCGTCGAAAGATCGGCGACGACGAAGTCGTGGGCGGCGTCCGGGTTCGCCCGCGTGAGCTGGTCGAGCAGGGCCCGCGCCTTGGCTTGATCGCGCGCGACGAAGACGATCCGCGCCCCGAGGCCCGCCAGGGCCAGAGCCGCCGCCGCGCCGATCCCGGACGTAGCGCCGGTGATCACCACCGTCTTGCCGTTCATGATTGCGACCTCCCGCCATCAACACGCCCGATTGTAAGGAGATTGAGCGGCCGCGGCGAGAGCGCGCTGTGGCTTCGCGCCTGTGATTGCGTCTAAGAGGGACCATGGACGACGCTTGCGCCCTCCACCCCGACCTCGACGCCGCCGTGGAGCGGGCGGCGGCGGCTCTCAGATCCCGCCAGCGTGAGGACGGCCACTGGCTGTTCGAGCTCGAAGCCGACGCCACCATTCCGGCCGAGTACATCCTGCTGCGCGCCTATCTCGGCGAACCGGACGCGCCGGATCTGGAGCGCAAGATCGGGGTCTATCTGCGCCGCGTCCAGGGCGAGCACGGAGGCTGGCCGCTGTATCACGACGGCGCCCTCGACGTGTCGGCGACCGTGAAAGCTTATTTCGCGCTGAAGATGATCGGCGACGATCCGGGCGCGCCGCACATGGCGAGGGCGCGCGAGGCCCTGTTGGCCCGCGGCGGGGCCGAGAAAGTCAACGTCTTCACCCGCATCCTGCTGGCCCTATTCGGGATCATTTCCTGGCGCGCCGTGCCGGAGATGCCGGTGCAGATCACGCACCTGCCCCGCTGGTTTCCGATCCACCTGACCAAGATCTCCTATTGGGCGCGGACGGTGATCGTGCCCCTGCTGGTGCTGCGCGAGCTGCAGCCCCGGGCGCGGAACCCGCGCGGCGTCACCATCGACGAGCTGTTCGTGAAGCCGCCAGCCGAACTGACCGCTCTGCAGCGCGGCGCCCATCAGAAGGAGCCATGGGCCAGCGGCTTCCTCGCCCTCGACAAGGTCCTGCAGGTCGTCCGACCCATGTTGCCGGGGCGCGAGACGGCGATCGCCAAGGCCAAGGCCTTCGTCGACGAGCGGCTCAACGGCGAGGATGGTTTGGGCGCCATCTTCCCGGCCATGGCCAACTCGGTGATGATGTACGACGCCCTCGGCTACCCGGAGGACGATCCCAATCGCGCCATCGCCCGTGGCTCGGTAGAGAAGCTCCTCGTGGTCAAGCCGGGCGAGGCCTATTGCCAGCCGTGCCTTTCGCCGGTGTGGGACACGGCCCTGGCCGCCCACGCCCTTCTGGAGTGCGGCGATGAGGCGAGCGTGGCCTCGGCCAAACGCAGCCTAGCCTGGCTCGAGCCGTTGCAGGTGCTGGATGTCGCCGGCGACTGGGCGGAGCAGCGGCCGAATGTCCGGCCCGGCGGTTGGGCCTTCCAGTACCGCAATGATCACTATCCCGACCTCGACGACACGGCCGTCGTGGTGATGGCCATGGACCGCGCCGGCTCGGCCAATCGGGAGGGGATTTCCCGCGGTCGGGAATGGATCGAGGGGCTGCAGAGTCACGACGGCGGCTGGGCCGCTTTCGATGCCGACAACACTTATCACTACCTCAACAATATCCCTTTCGCCGATCACGGCGCGCTGCTTGATCCGCCTACCGCCGATCTGACGGCGCGCTGTATCAGCATGCTGGCGCAGTTGGGGGAGTCACCCGATAGCCCACGGATGAAAGCCGCGCTCACCTGGCTCGAGCGTGAGCAGCTGGCGGATGGCAGCTGGTTCGGCCGGTGGGGCGTGAACTACGTCTATGGAACCTGGTCTGTGCTCTGTGCGCTGAACGCCGCCGGCCTTCCCGGCGAGGCGCCAATGGTCGTGAGGGCCGCCGACTGGCTGATCGCCATCCAGAACGAGGACGGCGGCTGGGGCGAAGGCTGCGACAGCTACAGGCTCGACTACCGGGGCCACGAACCGGCGCCGTCGGCGGCCTCGCAGACCGCATGGGCGCTCCTGGGCTTGATCTCCGCCGGCCGCATTGAACATCCGTCGGTTCAACGCGGAATAGACTGGCTGGCGCAGCATCAGGACGAGAAGGGCGAATGGCCGGAAGAGGGTTACACCGGCGGCGGTTTTCCGCGGGTCTTCTACCTCCGCTACCACGGCTATGCGAAGTTCTTCCCGCTGTGGGCCATGGCCCGCTACCGAAATCTGAGGCTCGCCAACAGCCGCCGCCCCCAGTTCGGCATTTGACCCCCGCTCTCGTCGCCGTCGTGGGAATGAGACGCGAAGCCCGCATCGTGGGCTCGCAAGCAACCGTTTGCCAACGTGGACAAGGCCTTGACGAAGCGCTGCGGCAGGGCGGATCGGCGGTGATCAGTTTCGGCCTGTGCGGCGCGCTCGACCCCAACCTGAAGGTCGGCGATCTGGTGATCGGCGAAGCCGTGACCGACGGGGAACGTCGCTACGACTGTGACGCACCCTGGACGGTGGCTCTTGGCGACACGCTTCCGCATGCGCGGCAGGGACTCTTCTGGGCCGACGGAGAGATGATCACCGGCGTCGAGGAGAAGATGCGCCTGCTGCAGGCCACCGGCGCAGTCGCGGCCGACATGGAGTCCCACATCGCCGCCAGGGCTGCCGCCGCCCACGGTGTGCCGTTCGCGATTGTCAGAGCGGTGTCCGACAGCGCCATGACCGCCATCCCGCCAGCGGCGAAGGCCGCCTTCGCCCCGGATGGTCGGATCGACGTGGCTGCGATGGCCAAGCAGGTCGTGTTCGGGCGCCTCAGGGACCTGTGGGACCTCATTCCCCTGGCGCGCGACGCCGGCCTGGCGTTTCGGGCGTTGCAGACGGTGATGCCGGCGACGTCGCGGGTCAGGCTCTGAGCTTCAGGCCGCGGTCGGCCAGGATCTCACGTGCGGCATTGTGTCCGGGCGCTCCGGTGACGCCGCCGCCCGGATGGGTTCCGGCCCCGCACAGATAAAGCCCCGGGAGCGCTCCCCGGTAGTCTCCCTGGCCGAGGAACGGCCGCGCCGCCCACAACTGATCGAGGGTCATGGCGCCGTGCATGATGTCGCCGCCGGCGAGGCCGAACTTCCGCTCCAGGTCCAGCGGCGAGAGGATCATCCGGCCCACGACCGACACCTTGAAGCCCGGCGCCCATTGATCGACCGTATCGATGATGAGATCGGCGGCCTCTTCGCGGCAATCATCCCAGCTGCGCCCGTCGGGAAGGGTCGGGGCGAACTGCTGGCAAAACAAACTGGCGACGTGGGCTCCGGCTGGGGCCAGGGTGTCGTCCACCGTGCTCGGGATGAGCATCTCGACGATGGGTTGGCGCGACCAGCCGTGAATCCGGGCGTCGAGATAAGCGCGATCCATGTAGTCGAGCGTGGGGGCGAGGATGATCCCGCTCCTCAGATGCTCACCGTCGCCCGGAAGGCAGGTGAAGTCGGGCAGCCGGGAGAGAGCGACATTCATCCGGAATGTGCCGGAGCCGACCTTGTAGCCCGTGACGCGGCGGGCGAATCCCGCCGGCAGGTCGGCCGCGTCCACCAAACGCTCGTAAAGGACCTTCGGGCCGACGTTGGAGACCACGGCGCGGCCGATGACTTCCTCGCCGCCCTCGAGCCGGACGCCGACGGCGCGGCCCTTGTCGGTGATGACGCGCTCCGCTGGCGCTTCCAGGGCGATGTCGACCCCTGCCTCCTCGCAGGCGGCGCGCATGGCCTGGGTGATGGCGCCCATGCCGCCGACGGCGTGGCCCCAGGCGCCCTTCTTGCCGTTCACCTCGCCAAACACGTGGTGGAGGAGGACGTAGGCGGAGCCCGGCGTGTCAGGGCTGGCGTAGTTGCCGACCACGGCGTCGAAACCGAAGCCCGCCTTGACCGCCTCGCTCTCGAACCAGGCGTCGAGGAAGGTGCGCGCGCTCTTGGCGAAGAGGTCAAGGATGTCGCGCTGGCGCTCCAGCGGGGCGGTCATTATCGGCCAGCCCTGGGCGGCGGCGGCCATGAGCGCCTTCAGGCCCCCGCCGGCATTGGGCGGCGTCTTCATGGCCAGACTGCGCAGCACATCGGCGACCGCCTCGAGTGAGGCGTAGTAGGCCGGCAGGGCCTCGGCGTCCCGATTCGAGAACTTGCGGAATTCCGCCTGGGTCCGTTCCAGTCCGCCGCCCAGCTTGAGGTATCCCCCGTCCGGCTGGGGCAGGAAATTGGAGATCGGACGCTCGACGATCCTGAGGCCGCGCTCGCCGAGCCGCATGTCGGCGATGACCTTCGGATTGAGCAGGCTCACCGTGTAGCTGGCCACGGAATTTCGGAAGCCGGGATGGAACTCCTCTGTCACCGCCGCGCCGCCGACCACGCCGCGTCGCTCCAGCACGCGGACCTTCAGGCCAGCCCGGGCGAGGTAGAAGGCGCAGACGAGGCCATTGTGGCCGCCCCCGATGATCACGGCATCCCAGGTCAACTCACCCCCGCTCATTCGCGCGGCGCGGCTATTCGGCCGGCTCGACCACCTTGTGAGCGCGCGGATTAGCCGCCTTGATCTCGGTCAGCTTGTCCTTCACGTGGTCGGCGAAGACGTACTGGGCCGGGCGCGCCCTATCGAGCGGAATGTCCTGGGCCATGGGCCGGTCGGTGCGCACGCCGTTCAGGGACAGGCCCAGCGCCTGCAGCGGGTGCTTCATGATCTCGGTGACGGCGGTGGCCTCGAAGCCGGAATGGACCATGCAATTGGCGCATTTCTCATAGGCGCCAACGCCGTAGGCGTCCCAGTCGGTCTCTTCCATCAGCTCCTTGAACGTCGGGGCGTAGCCTTCGCCCAGCAGATAACAGGGTCGCTGCCAGCCGAAGACGTTGCGGGTCGGGTTGCCCCACGGCGTGCAATGCAGCGCTCGATTGCCGGCCAGGAAGTCGAGGAACATGGTCGACTGGGTGAAGCTCCACTCCCGGCCGCCGCGGCCGCGAGCCAGGATATCGCGGAACAGCTGCTTGGTGCGGGTGCGGTTGAGGAAGTGCTCCTGGTCAGGCGCTCGCTCGTAGGCATAGCCTGGCGAGATGGTGACGCCGTCGACGCCCGCCTTCTTCATCTGGTCGAGGAAGTCCGCAACCCGGCCCGCGTCCGCGCCCTGGAAGAGGGTGCAATTGATGCTGACCTGGAAGCCGCGCGACTTGGCGAGCTGGATGGCCTCCACCGCGGTCTCGAAGACGCCCTCAAGGCAGACCGAATGGTCATGCATCGGCTTGTCGCCGTCGAGGTGAACCGACCATGTGAACATCGGATCGGGCTCGTATTGGTCGATCTTTTTCTTCAACAACAGGGCGTTGGTGCACAGGATGACGAACTTCTTCCTCGCCAGGAGGCCCTTGACGATCTTCGGCAGCTCGCGGTGCAAGAGCGGCTCACCGCCGGCCAGCGAGACCACGGGGGCGCCGCACTCGTCGATCGCCTCCATGCATTGGCTAAAGCTGAGCCGCTGGTTCAGGATCTCATCGGGATAGTCGATCTTGCCACAGCCGGCGCAGGCGAGATTGCACCGGAACAGAGGCTCGAGCATCAGCACCAACGGATAGCGTTTGACGCCGCTGAAGTGCTGTTTGGCGATGTAGGCGCCGATGCGCGCCACAGCCTGAACGGGAATCGCCACGACTTAAACTCCTCCGGTCAATCGCTCGGCCATCAGGCCCTCAGTTCGGCCGGCAGGCGAAACTGAATGTGCTCTTCGACCCCCTTCATGGGGAGGACCTCTACAGGTCCATAACGCTTAAGCGCCTCGATCACTTCCAAAATCAGGCTTTCAGGCGCCGAGGCGCCGGCGGTCAAGCCAATGGTTTCCTTGCCCGCAAGCCATGTCGGATCCATGTCCGAGGCGTCGGCGATCAGGTAGCTTGGAATCCCCTCTTCCAGGCCGATCTCGCGCAGCCGGTTGGAGTTCGAGCTGTTCTGGGCGCCGACGACGAGCAGGGCCTCGACCATGTGCGCCAGATCGCGCACCGCCGACTGGCGATGCTGGGTGGCGTAGCAGATATCGGCGGTATCCGGGCCGGTGATGTCGGTGAAGCGGGAATTGAGCGCTTCGATCACCGCCTTGGTGTCGTCGACGCTGAGGGTGGTCTGGGTGACATAGGCGAGCGGCTGGTCGGTCTGAAGTTCGAGGCGTTGCACGTCCTCGACGGTGGAGATCAGATGGACCGTTCCATCGATCTGGCCGATCGTGCCTTCGACTTCCGGATGGCCGGCATGGCCGATGAGGATCAGGGTCCGGCCCTGACGCACAAAGCGCTTGGCCTGGTTGTGGACCTTGGAGACCAACGGGCACGTGGCGTCGAGCACCGGCAGGCCACGATTTGCCGCAGCCTCGACCACCGAGCGGGCCACACCGTGGGCGCTGAATACGATATGGGCGCCGTCCGGCGCCTGATCGATCTCCTCGATGAACACCGCCCCTTTGGCCTTGAGGCTATCGACGACGTGGCGATTGTGGACGATCTCGTGCCGCACGTAGACGGGCTCCTGGTATTTCTCCAGGGCCCGCTCGACGATCTCAATGGCTCTGACGACCCCAGCGCAGAATCCGCGCGGCTGGGCCAGAATGACTTTCAAGTCCTGCGCTCCGACGGGTCTCTTAAGGAAAGCAGCGATGCGAATCCGAGGGAGGGTCGCACGCCGACGCGTGCCTTAGCAGGTATTTCCCATTTTCGGGAGCGCAAGGGGCGCGGGGGCAGACTTCACCGCATCGGGCGCCTCAGGGCGCGGAGGCGGGCGGCGTGGGAGACACCGCCCACCTGGACCCGTCACCGACCGATCTGCCCGCTGACGCCGTTTTCCTCGCGGTTCAGCCTATGCTGTTCAGCGCTGGTCAGGTGGCCGTGATGGCTCGACGCGAAGCGGCGCTCCTGGCCGCGGATGCCGCGATCCTCCGCGTGGAGGGCGTGAGCCTGATGGCCTGTGAGCTCACCCTCGCGACGCTCGGCTTGAATCCGCCGGTCCTGGTTGGCCAGCCGGTGGTTCACCTCGACGCGACGAGGGTGATGATGCTGCCAGGGGGTTTGCGCCGAAGCGCCGGTGGCCGCTGTGAGAAGGGTCAAGGCGCCCACCGCAGCAAGCGCGATTTCAAAAGAGAGTTTCATCTGTATCGCTCCGTTAGTCCTAGATCCGCGGCCAGGCGCCGCTGGAGCGTTGGTATGAACCTGCCTGTCTGAACCGCATGCCACGAGCCCGGTTCATAATCGGTTCAGCTAACGGTGACGCTTGAAGGCGGCTTGAACCGATCGGGTCCAGACCCTTTACTGGCGACACGGCCGCCGGCGGCCGCGAGGGGACACCATGAAGACGCGGATCACCGAACTCTTCGGCATCGAACACCCGATCATCCAGGGCGGAATGCATTTCGTCGGTTTCGCCAAACTGGCCGCCGCGGTGAGCAATGCTGGCGGCCTCGGCATCATCACCGGTCTTACTCAGCGCTCGCCCGATGCGCTGGCGAACGAGATCGCCAAGTGCCGTGACCTGACCGACAAGCCGTTCGGCGTAAACCTGACCTTCCTGCCCTCAGTCAATCCGCCGGATTATCCTGGCTATGTGAAGGCGATCATCGACGGCGGAGTGAAGATCGTCGAGACGGCCGGCAACAATCCCCAGCAATGGCTGCCGGCGCTGAAGGACGCGGGCGTCAAGGTCATCCATAAGTGCACGTCGGTGCGCCACTCGCTGAAGGCGCAGTCGATCGGCTGTGACGCGGTGAGCGTCGACGGCTTCGAATGCGGCGGCCATCCGGGCGAGGACGACGTGCCGAACTTCATCCTGCTGCCCCGGGCCGGCGAGACCCTCGAGATCCCGTTCGTGGCCTCGGGGGGCATGGCCGATGCGCGCTCCCTGGTGGCGGCCCTGGCCATGGGCGCCGAGGGCATGAACATGGGCACCCGCTTCATCGCTACGGTCGAAGCGCCCGTCCATGAGCACGTCAAACAGGCGATCGTCTCCGCCAGCGAACTCGACACACGGCTCATCATGCGTTCGCTGCGCAACACCGAGCGGGTGCTCAACAACGTCGCCGTCGAGCGCTTGCTGGAAAAGGAGCGGAAGCTCGGGCCGTCGATCAAATTCGCAGATATTTTCGACGAGGTGGCCGGCGTCTATCCGGCGATCATGCAGCGCGGAGAAATGGACGCCGGCGGCTGGTCATGCGGCATGGTGGTGGGCCTCATCCACGATATTCCCACCTGTAAGCAGCTGATCGAGCGGATCATGGCCGAGGCCGAGGCCATCATCCGAGACAGGTTGGGAACGCTTCTCGCCGCCTAGCGCGGACTGCCTGGCGTGCCTTTTCTAGCGGGCGCGCGCGGCATGGTCGGCCACCACCATGGCCACAGATGCCGACACCCGCTTGCCCGTGGGCAGATGCAGGAATTCGTTGGGACCGTGGGCGTTTGCATGCGGGCCGAGGACGCCCGTGATGACGAACTGGGCCCTGGGGAACTTCTCGCCCAGCATGCCCATGAACGGGATCGAGCCCCCCTCCCCCATCATCGCCGCGCTGCGACCGAAGGCGGCCTGCGACGCGTTTTCCACCGACCGGGCCAGCCAGGGCGCCAGCGGAGGAGCGTGCCAGCCCGAGCCGGATTTATCCGGCGTAAAGGTCACCTTCGCCCGATAGGGCGGATCCCGTTCCAGGAGCGATTTGACGATCCGCGAGGCGCGGTCTGCGTCGAGGGTGGGCGGCGTGCGCAGGCTGAGCTTCACCGCCGTACTCGGCCGAAGCACATTTCCAGCGTCGCCGAGCGGCGGGATCCCATCCACGCCGATGACTTCCAATTGCGGACGCCACGTCCGGTTGAGGACGAGCTCGGCGGGATGGGAGGTCGCCGGCCGCATGTCGTCGATGAACGGGAAGCGGGCGTAGACCTCCTCGCCCAGCGCCTCGGCGGCCACCCTCGCCTGGGTCATGCGCTCGGGCGGGATGCTGGCGTGGAACTGGGGCGGCTTGATTGCGCCGGTTGTCTCGTCCTCCAGGCGCTCGATCAAGCTGCGAAGGATTCGGAAGCTGGAGGGAACCACGCCCGAGGCGTCGCCGGAATGGACCCCTTCGGTCAGCACCTCCACCCGCAGCACGCCAGCAACCATGCCGCGCAATGAGGTCGTGAGCCAGAGCTGGTCATAGTTGCCGCACCCGGAGTCCAGGCAGATGACGAGCGTCGGATCTCCGATCCGCGCGGCCAGATGGTCGACATAGGCAGGGAGGTCATAGCTGCCGCTTTCCTCGCAGGCCTCGATGAGGATGACGCAGCGTGCCCGGCCCAGACCCTGATCCTGCAGCGCCAAAAGGGCCGAGAGGGCGCCGAACATGGCGTAGCCGTCGTCCGCTGCGCCCCGGCCATACAGCCGGTCACCCCTGAGCACCGGCGTCCACGGCCCAAGCCCCTCGGACCAGCCAGTCATCTCCGGTTGCTTATCGAGGTGGCCGTAGAGAAGGACTGTGTCGTTGGTTTCGCCCGGGCACTCGATGAGGATGACCGGCGTTCTCCCCTCGAGCCTCACCACCTCCAGCGTGGCGCCGGGAAGCGCCGGCAGGCGCTCCCTGGCCCATGCCTCGAGCAGGTCGACGGCCTTGTCCATCAGACCGTGTACGGCCCATTGGGGATCGAAAGCCGGAGATTTGTTGGGGATGCGGATGTAGTCGATCAGCGTCGGAATGACCGCCTCATCCCACAGGCGATCGATGTAGGCGGTGATCTTCGCGGCATCGGTCATGGCGTCTTCTCCGGCGCCCCAGGTGTCATCGGGCGACCGACGAACCTGAAGCCCCGGGTTCCGTCAATGGGGGCCGAACTCGTGCGGGGGAGAATTGTACTGTGTCTCCCTTAGGTTGTTCTATGGCGTCCTAGGCCACAGGCAAGACGCCCCGTCTGAGGTTGGGAGGATAAAGAATTGAACACCCTAAGGACTCTGATCGGGGCCGCTTTAGCGACGGCCCTGACCAGCCTCGCCGCCGCCCAGACCGCGCCTGCGTTCCCGGTTCGCCAGGGCGATTTCATCCTGCGCGATTTCCATTTTCAGGCCGGCGGGAGCCTGCCGGAACTGCGTATTCACTACCGCATCCTGGGCGCGCCCCACCGCGACGGCGCCGGGCGCATCGACAACGCAGTCCTGATCCTGCACGGCACCGGCGGATCGGGGGCGCAGTTCCTGCGACCGCAGTTCGCCGACGAGCTTTTCGGTCCCGGTCAGCTCCTCGATATCCGGACGCATTTCATCATCCTGCCGGACGATATCGGCCACGGCGGCTCGTCGAAGCCCAGCGATGGCCAGCACATGCGATTTCCGCACTATGGCTACGACGATATGGTCCGGGCCGAGCACGCCCTGGTCACCGAGAGCCTTGGCGTTGGCCAGCTCAGACTGGTGATGGGCACCTCCATGGGCTGCATGCACACCTTCATGTGGGGCGAGAAATGGCCCGAAGCGGCACGGGCTCTCATGCCCCTGGCCTGCCTGCCGGTCGCCATAGCCGGACGCAATCGGATGTGGCGACGCATGGTCGTCGACGGGATCGAGGGGGATCCGGCCTGGCAAGGGGGCGACTATCGCAGCGAGCCCGTCCAAGGACTCACAACGGCGAAAGACATTCTCATCATCGCCGGCAGCGCGCCCCGGCAAATGCAGAAGGCCATGCCGGCGGCCGCCGATGTCGACCGCTATATGGCTGGGCCGATGGCCAAGGCCGATGCCGACCTGGACGCCAACGACCTGATCTATCAAGTGGATTCGTCCAGAGATTACGACCCGTCGGCCGACCTGGAAAAGATCGCCGCGCCGGCGATGTGGGTGAATTCCGCCGACGACTTCATCAACCCGCCGGAGCTGGGGATCGCCGAGCGGGAGGCCCCTCGCCTGGCGCACGGACGGTTCGTCCTGCTACCGGTTTCCGACCTGACGCACGGCCACGGCACCCACACCTGGGCGGCCGCATGGAAGAACTATCTGGCGGAACTGCTGGCTGCGAGTGGCGGTTAGGCGGGCGCGGGCTCCGGCGCTTTTTCGCGATCGCCCTCGCCGAAGCGGCGGCGCACGCGGTCGAGATAGATGTAGACCACCGGCGTGGTGAACAGCGTCAGCGCCTGTGAGACGGCGAGGCCGCCGACGATGGCGAAGCCGAGTGGCTGACGAAACTCCGAGCCGGTCCCATGAATCAGGATCATTGGAACGCCGCCCAAGGCCGCGCATGCGGTTGTCATGAGGATGGGTCGCAGGCGCTGGTGGGAGGCTTCGCGCGCCGCATCCTCGGCTGAGAGCCCGTGCTCACGCTCGAGTCTCAAGGCCACGTCGACGATCATGATCCCGTTCTTCTTGACGATGCCGATCAGCAGGATGATCGCGATGATGCCGATGACATTGAGGTCCTGGCCGGCGGCCTTTAAGGCCAGCAATGCGCCGACTCCCGCCGACGGCAAGGTCGAGAGGATGGTGAGCGGGTGGATGAAGCTCTCGTAGAGCACGCCCAGGATGACGTAGACCGCGATCAGGGCGGCGGCGATCAGGATGGGTTCGCTGGAAAGGGATTCCTGGAAGGCCTGCGCCGTCCCCTGGAACGAGCCGGTGACGGTCTGCGGAGCGCCCAATTTGTCTCGCGCCGCTTCTACCGCCTCGGTCGCCTGGCTGAGTGAGACGCCCGGCGCAAGATTGAAGGACAGGGTCGCGGCCGGATACTCGCCCTGGTGATTGACGGTCAGGCTGCTGGAACCATTGGGGTCGACTTTCACGAACTGGGAAAGCGGCACCGATTTGTTGGTCAGTGGGGAGGTCAGATAGACGCTGTTGAAAATATCCGGCGTCGTCTGCAGGACGGGCGTTCCCTCAAACACGATGTGGTAGCTGTTCTGGGTCGTGAAGTACTGCGCCACCTCGTTCTGACCGATGAGGTCGTAGACGGCCGTATCGATCTGGGTCGGGGTGATCCCGAACCTGGCGGCCGCGTCGCGATCGATGGTCAGGTTGAGGGCGGCCCCCTGTGACTCCTGGTCCGAACTGACATCTCGAAGCTGGGGAAGCTGCTGCATGTTTGCGAGCAGCCTGGGCGCCCAGGTGTCCAGCTCGGAGAGGTCAGGATCGGCCAGGGTATACTGGTATTGCGCCTGGCCGGGACGACCGCCGACGTTGATATCCTGCGAAGCCTGTAGGAATGTTTGCACGCCGACGAGCTGGCCAAGCTTCGGCCGCAGCCGGGTGATGATCTCGTCAGCCGTCGCCTTTCGACCCTGATCCTTGGGCATGAGGGCGATGTAGAGGTTGGCCTGGTTCTGACCACCCTGGCCGACAAACATGCCGAAACCCGACACCGCATTATCAGAGCCGATCACCTGAGCGACCTGATCGATCTTCCGCTCGGTCTTGGTGAACGAAGCGTCCTGCGAGGTGATCATCACGCCGCTGAGGAAGCCGGTGTCCTGCTGCGGGAAGAAGCCGGTGTGGGCGGTGGCGTAGAGAACGAGCGCCCCCAGGATCGTGCAGATG
>DASXBY010000006.1:0-19217 GCA_036491455.1 Caulobacteraceae bacterium | reverse complement strand
GAGTCTCACGCCGACGCCTGAGGCAAGCGCCATCTCGGCGGCGGCGCCCAGCAGACCGCCATCCGAGAGGTCGTGAACGGCGTTCACGCCCCCATCCCTGATCAGTTGCCGGACGAAATCGCCGTTGCGGCGTTCCGAAACCAGGTCGATGGGTGGCGGCCCGCCGTCCTCGCGGCCCAGGATCTCGCGCAGGTAGAGGCTGGCCCCGAGTTCGCCGCGCGTTTCGCCAATCAGCACCAGATCCTCGGCGCCCCTCATTGACGAGAAATCGGCGTGCCGCTCGCCCTCGCCAATCAGACCCACCGCGCCGACAACGGGCGTGGGCGGAATGGCCGCGCCATTGGTCTCATTATAAAGCGAGACATTGCCGCTCACGACCGGGAAGTCGAGTGCACGACAGGCCTGGGCCATGCCTTCGATGGCGGCGACGATCTGGCCCATGATCTCCGGCCGCTCGGGATTGCCGAAGTTGAGGTTGTCGGTAATGGCGATCGGCGTCGCGCCGACGGCGGTAAGGTTTCGCCAAGCCTCGGCTACGGCCTGCTTCCCGCCCTCGAAGGGGTCCGCTGAGACGTAACGCGGCGTGCAGTCGCTGGTCACCGCCAGCGCCTTGCCGGAGGCGTGCACACGGACCACGCCGGCATCGGCGCCGGTGGCCGAATCCTCCAGCGTGTCGGCCATGACGTGGCGGTCATATTGCTCCCAAAGCCAGCGCTTGGAGGCCATGTCGGGCGAAGAGATCAGCTTTAAAACGGCGGCGGACCAGTCTTCGGGGGGAGGGACTGTTTCAGGACCGAGCCGGCCGGGTACTCCAGGCTTGGTCCACGCGCGGTCGTAGAGCGGCGCGTCTTCGGTGAGCGGCGCCAGCGGCAGGTCGGCGACGATCTCGCCCCCATGGCGCAGGACGAGGCGCCCGCTGTCGGTCGTCTTTCCGATCACCGCCGCGTCGAGGCCCCATTTCTCGAAGATCCGCCGCCCATCCGCCTCGCGGCCGGGCTTGAGGATGGCCAGCATCCGCTCCTGGCTCTCCGAGAGCATCATCTCATAGGCGCTCATGCCCTCTTCGCGCTGTGGGACCTGGTCGAGATCGAGGTCGATGCCTACGCCGCCCTTGCCCGCCATTTCGACCGACGAGGAGGTAAGGCCGGCGGCGCCCATGTCCTGGATCGCCGCTACGGCGCCGCTGGCCATCAGCTCCAGCGTGGCTTCGATCAGCAGCTTCTCGGCGAAGGGATCGCCCACCTGCACCGTCGGCCGCTTCTCGTCAGACACCTCGTCGAATTCAGCCGAGGCCATGGTGGCGCCGTGAATGCCATCGCGCCCGGTCTTGGATCCGAAATAGACGACCGGCAGATCGGCGCCCGGGGCGGCCGAATAGAAAATCTGATCGGCCTGGGCTAACCCCACGCACATGGCGTTGACCAGGATGTTGCCGTCGTAACCGGCGTCGAAATTGGTCTCACCGGCCACCGTCGGCACCCCGACGCAATTGCCGTAGCCGCCGATTCCGGCGACGACGCCAGCCACCAAACGCTTTGTTCGCGGGTGCGAAGGATCACCGAATCTGAGGGCGTTTAGCAAGGCGATCGGACGTGCCCCCATGGTGAAGACATCGCGCATGATGCCGCCCACGCCGGTCGCGGCGCCCTGATAGGGCTCGATAAACGAGGGATGGTTATGCGACTCCATCTTGAACACGACGGCCTGGCCATCGCCGATGTCGACCACGCCGGCATTCTCGCCTGGCCCCTGAATCACCCGCGGGCCAGAGGTCGGGAACTTCCGCAGGTGCAGGCGCGAGGACTTGTAGGAACAGTGCTCGCTCCACATCACCGAGAACACGCCGAGCTCAAGGCGATTGGGCTCGCGATTGAGACGTCGGACGATGAGATCGTATTCTTCGGACGCGAGGCCGAATTCGGCGGCGAGTTCGGCCATAGCGCTGGCGGTCATCGGCGCTTCTTAGCGGCCCGCGGACGATTCCGCCATGACCGCGCCGGCGTCAGTTGCGGCGCGGCGAGCGGCATGATGCAGTGCAATATGAACCGCGATATCTAAACGCTGTAAAAATTTTGCTTGCATTCCTTCTGAACGCTGGTATCTAATCAGTGTCAAGTTCTGGGGTTGGGTCGAGACGGGGTTACCCGCCAGACTCCGCCGGCCAGGCAAATCACCACCTAAGCTCCGGATGCCATTCCGGGGCGACACCCTGAGATTCTCTAGAAGAGGAAGGCGTCAATCATGAAACTCGCCATCGCCACCACATTAGCCGCGATTTCCCTCGCCGGCTCCGTCTTCGCCGAAACCACGGTGACGGCGATACTGGATTCGGCTCAGGCCAGCCGCGTGAAGTTCATCGCCGCTGACGCGGTGTGGGACTGCAGCGGTACGAGCTGTGTCGCCAGCATCGCGCCCGACTCCGCCGGCGGCGTGGCGGGCTGCAAGGAACTGGCCAAGAAGATCGGTCACATCGTCTCCTATTCGACCGACATGCGCACGCTAGACTCCAAGGCGCTGGAACGCTGCAACATCGCCGCGGCCACGCCGACCGCGACCGCGTCGCGCTAAGCCGTCAGACTCCTAAAGTCTCTCCCCGACTGCGGGCGGTCCTTCCAAGGACCGCCCGTTTCTTTATCCAAACGTCAGATCGCGCCGAGAACGCTCTGGAAGAGCAGGGCCCCGTCGGCTGACCCCAAAGCCTGCTCGAAGGCGCGGTCAGGATGGGGCATCAGGCCCAGCACATTGCCCCCGGTGCTGACCACCCCGGCGATGTCCCTCATTGAACCGTTGGGGTTGTCGCGATAACGGAAGACAACCTGGCCTTCGCCCTCCAGCCGATCGAGGGTGTCGGAGTCGGCGAAATAGGCGCCCTCGCCGTTGCCCACGGTCATCACCGCGCTGCGCTGTTCGCCATAGGCGGCCGTAAACCGGGTCTGCACATTGACGACGTTGAGCGTCACTGCCTTGCAGACATATTTTAGCCCCGCGTTGCGCATCAGGGCGCCGGGCAGCATCCCCGCTTCGCACAGGACCTGGAAACCGTTGCAGATTCCGGCCACGGCCACGCCGCGCGCCGCTGCCTCTCGCACGGGCGTCATCACCGGCGACAGGGCCGCCATGGCGCCGGCGCGAAGATAGTCGCCATAGGCGAAGCCGCCCGGAAGAACGATCAGGTCGAGATCCGTTGGTAGCTCTGTCTCGGCATGCCAGACCATGTCGACCGACGCGCCGGTGGTGCGCTGGATGGCGGTCTGGCAGTCACGGTCGCAGTTGGAGCCGGGGAAGACCACCACCGCGGCCTTCACGCCGCGATCTCCACGCGCCAGCTCTCGATCACCGGATTGGCCAGCAGACGCTGGCACATGGCCTCTACCTCGCCGCGCGCCGCTTCAGGACTTGCCGCGGCCACTTCGAAGGTGACTACCCGGCCGACGCGCACCTTGTCCGCGCTAGTCCAGCCGAGGCCATGCAGGGCGTTCTCCACCGCCTTCCCCTGGACGTCGAGGACGCCGGGCTTGAGGAAGACCTCGACCTTGGCTCTCATGCTCAGTGAATGCCGCCCTGGATGACTGTCGGCATCTCCTTCATGATTCCCAACCGGCGAGCCACCTCGGTGTACCCCTCGATGACATTGCCGAGGTCGCGGCGGAAGCGGTCTTTGTCGAGCTTCTCGTTGGTGGCCGTGTCCCACAGCCGACAGCTGTCTGGGCTGATCTCATCGGCTAGCAGCACGCGGGAGAAGTCGTTCTCCCACACCCGTCCGAATTCGATCTTGAAGTCGACGAGCGTGATCCCCACGGCCCCGAACATGCCGCACAGGAAGTCGTTTACCCTGAGCGTCATGGCCATCATGTCATCGATTTCCTGGGTCTGGGCGTAGTTGAAGGCCGTGATGTGCTCCTCGGCCACCATCGGGTCGTGCAGCTTGTCGTCCTTCAGGTAGAACTCGATGATCGAGCGCGGCAGGGACTGTCCCTCGGGGATGCCGAAGCGTTTTGAAAGCGAGCCGGCCGCAATGTTGCGGCAAACCACCTCCAGCGGGATGATCTCGACTTCCTTGATCAGCTGCTCGCGCAGGCTCATCCGCTTAATGAAGTGGTTCTGAACGCCGATCGCGTTCAGGCGGGTCATGATATATTCGCTGATCCGGTTGTTGATGACGCCCTTGCCTTCGAGCACGGCCTTCTTGGCGCCGTCGAAAGCTGTGGCCTCATCCTTGAAATATTGGATCAGCGTGCCTGGTTCAGGCCCCTCGTATAGGATCTTCGCCTTGCCTTCGTAGATCTTCTTGCGGCGCGTCATGGTTTCGGCCTTCCTTCGGCCAAGCGAAATCCTCGATGTCGATCGGCCGGAACTTCCCCCGAGGGCGCGACCGACTCATCGTGGGTGACGAGCAGCTTCATCCGGCGCACGGAATTTATCCGATCGGCGGGGCGGGCGCAAACTGGGTTTCGCGATCTCGGGAGGGCGTGGGAGGACTGGAATTTGAACGACGAACAAGCGATCAGCCCGCCTGAAGAGGTCCTGGTCAGGACCTATCCCAGGTACGGCGATGGCGCGGGGGCGACTTACGTCGGCCTGCCTCGCGGCGCCTGGACAGACGCCTATCACGTGCTGCTGACCCTCAGCTGGCCAAGGTTTCTCGGCCTGATAGCGGCGGTCTATCTGTTGCTCAACACGTTGTTCGCGTTGCTCTACAACGCCGACCCCTTTGGCGTGTCCAACGCCAGACCGGGCGATTTCGCAGACCATTTCTTCTTCTCGGTCGAGACCCTTGGCGGCCTTGGCTATGGGGTGATGGCGCCCAGGGACCTCTATGCCAATCTGGTGATGACGCTGGAGAGTTTCGCCGGCCTCTTCAACCTTGCCATCGCCACCGGCCTGATGTTCGCCCGCTTCTCCAGACCGACGGCGCGGATCATGTTTTCCGAAATCGCCGTGGTGGCGCCCTTCAACGAAACGCCCTCTCTGATGTTCCGCGCCGCCAACCGTCGTCGAAACCTGGTGATGGAGGCGGAGGTCACGGTCAGCCTGGTGCGCAACATCACCACCGCCGAGGGTGTGGTCATGCGGCGGTTCCAGGACCTTGCCGTGGTGCGGGCGCGGACGCCGATGTTCATCCTCACCTGGCAGGTGATCCACCCGATCGATGCGGCGAGCCCTCTCTTCGGGGAAAGCGCCCGCAGCCTGATGGAACAGCAGGCCGAGATCGTGGTGGTGATGAAGGGAACCGACGAGACCTTTGCTTCGACGATCCACGCCCGGGCTTCCTATACTCCTGACCAGATCCGCTGGGGCCGGCAGCTCGCCGACATCTTTAGTTTCGGTCCGGACGGGCGTCGCGTGATCGACTTCACCCGCTTTCACCAAGCGGCCTGAGCGCCCCGTCGAACGATTGCCGAGCCAGCCGCCGGGCTATAATGAGCGTGGTCCATTGGAGTGGGCTAGAAAGGTGTTCATGAACACTCTCGACGACCGGGAGAAGGGCTTCGAACGAAAGTTCGTCAGCGATCAGGAACTGGAGTTCCGTGCGACGTCGCGGCGCAACCGGTTGCTGGGCGAGTGGGCGGCTACGCTGATGGGGCTCGAGCGCGTCGAGGACTATGCCCAGGCGGTGGTGAAATCCCACTTTGAAAACCCGGGCGATGAGGATGTGCTGCGCAAGGTGAGCGAGGATTTGTCGGCTTCGGGCCTGCCAGGACCTGCCGGCGACGTGCCAGCCAAGATGGACGAATTCATGGCTCTGGCGAGGGACCAGGTCCGCTCCGGAAATTAGGGGCCTCCTTTAGGCTTCGACAGGGGCCTCCCCGAAGACCCGTGCGAAGATCGTATCGACATGGGCGAAATGCCATGCCGGATCGAAGAGGCCGGCCAATTCCGCGTCCGACAATTTCGGCCTCACTTCGGGATCGGCCTTCAGCAATTCGATGAAGTCGCCCTCGCCGCGCCACACTTTCATGGCGTTGCGCTGAACCGCGGCATAGGCCGCCTCTCGCGCCAGGCCCTTCTGCGTCAAAGCCAGCAGCACCCTTTGCGAGTGGACGAGGCCGCCCAGTCGCTCGAGGTTGCGGGCCATATTCTGAGGATAGACCACCAACCGCTCGACTACGTCCGCCAGACGGCGCAACGCGAAGTCCAGATGAACGGTGGCGTCCGGGGCGATGCCGCGTTCGACTGACGAATGGCTGATGTCGCGCTCGTGCCACAGGGCGACGTTTTCAAGCGCCGGGATCACGGCCGAGCGAACCAGGCGCGCCAGTCCCGTGAGGTTTTCCGTTAGGATCGGATTGCGCTTGTGCGGCATGGCCGAGGAACCCTTCTGGCCGGGATCGAACGGTTCCTCGGCTTCAAGAACCTCCGTACGCTGAAGATGCCGGATCTCGGTGGCCAGCCGCTCGATTGACGAGGCGACCACGGCCAGGTGCGCGAAATAGGCGGCGTGGCGGTCGCGCGGGATGACCTGGGTTGAGATCGGCTCGACCGCCAGGCCCATCTTCTCGGCCACATGCACCTCAATCCTCGGATCAACGCTCGCGAAGGTGCCGACCGGTCCGGAGATGGCGCAGGTGGCGATCTCGAAGCGGGCCAGCGCCAGCCGCTCCTTGGCTCGGACGAACTCGGCGTAGTGACCGGCCAGCTTCAGCCCGAACGTGGTCGGCTCGGCGTGGATGCCGTGGCTGCGGCCCACGGTCGGCGTCAGGCGATGCTCGAAGGCCCGCCGCTTCAGCGCCGCAAGCACCAGATCGACGTCCTCGAGAAGCAAATCGGTCACCCGGGCGAGTTGCACGGCCAACGTCGTGTCGTTGATGTCCGAAGACGTCATGCCCTGGTGAAGGAAGCGCGCCTCGGGTCCGACGATCTCGGCGACGTGGGTCAGGAAGGCGATGACATCATGACGCGTCTCGCGTTCGATCTCGTCGATCCGGTCTGGATCGAAGATCGCCGTCCCACCCCGTTCCCAGATTGCCGCGGCGGCCGCCTTGGGGATCACGCCCAGATCGGCCATGGCGTCCGCGGCGTGGGCCTCGATCTCGAACATGATGCGGTAGCGGGTCTGCAGCGACCAGATGGCCGCCGCCTCGGGTCGGGCGTAGCGAGGAATCATGCCCCGCTCATAACCTTAGGCGGACGCAGGCGAAAGCGCGCGCGCCTCGGCGAGCCTGCGGCCGAGGCCGAAAGTCGCTAGCACATAGTGGACCGCGCCCCAGGCATAGAAGCCGATGGTAACGAGGATGCCCTGACGGGTGGCCAATCCTTCCGCGCCCGCACATTGGGCCGCCAGACTCGCCGCCGCATGGACGGGCGCGCGCCCGCCGGGGCAGGCGGCCGCAAAATCGGCCCCGCCACGGTCACCGGAGACCGCCCCCATCACGGAGCTAATGAAGCCGTGCGAACCTGGATGACCAAAATGAAATTGGCCGAGCGCGTCGATCATCCAACCGGCAAAGAGCGGCCCGCCGCCCAGAGCGATGATGTTGAGGAACAGCAGCATGACCGCCGCCGCCGTCGCCCGCTGGCGGGTCTCGACCACATTCTGCACCACTGCGAAGGTCGGAGCGAGGTAGGTGTAGGCGAAGATCGCCGGCAGAGACAAAACCACGGCCGCCAGCTTCCAGTCGTTCATCAGGTAGCCGCCGACATAGAACGGCAGCGCCAAGATCAGGCCGATGGCTGGGGTCAGGGCGTACCAGCGGGCGTCGCCCTTGCCGGCAAAGTCGCTGATGAAGCCGCCGGCCAGGGTGCCGATCCCGGCCGAAAAGCCGCCGATCAGACCGAAGATCAGCCCCACGGTGGCATAGTCGAGGCCGAAAACCCGGATGAAATAGGGGGCCGAGAACTGCCCGACGCCATAGCCGGCGAAGGACACCAGCGTGACGCCGAGCATCATGTTGAGCATCGGCCAGCTGCCAAACAGCGCCTTGGTCACGGCGGCCATCTCGGCGAACTCCGATTTCATCGACAGCGCCTGGGGCGCGATGTGCGCCGCAGCCGGTTCGGAGTAGCCACGCGGCGGCTCGCGAACGACGAGCTTGACCAGCACGGCCAGGATCACACCGGGAGCACCGACGATCATGAACGCCGCGCGCCAGCCGAGATGCTGGGCGAGCCAGCCTCCGGCGATGGCGCCGATCATCGCTCCCAGTGGAATGCCGAAGGCGTAGACAGACAACGCCGAGGCCCGACGCTTGGGCTCGAAATAGTCCGAGATCAATGAATGCGAAGGCGGCGAGCAGCCGGCCTCGCCGATGCCGACGCCGACGCGCAGGGCCAGAAGGCTGGCGAAATTGGCCGCCAGGCCGCAAGCAGCGGTGAATCCCGACCACACCACGATCGAGATCGAGATGACCGACACTCTGTTCCAGCGTTCGGCCAGCCGGGCGATCGGCACGCCCAAGAGGGTATAGAGGATGGCGAAGGCGAGGCCGCCGAGCAGGCCCAGCTGGGTGTCGGTGATCTTGAGGTCGACCTTGATCGCCTGGCCGATCGTGGAGAGGATTGTGCGGTCGATGAAATTGAGGGTGTACGCCGCCAGCAGGAAAGCGATCACTAGGCGCTTATAGCTATCGGTAAAGCTTGGGGTGGCCTTGATCTCACCACCGTGAACGGCCTTCTCCATTCGTCCCCTCCGAATTTGCTCGAATCCTTGTAGACGCCTTGCCTCGCGCGGCGCCATGGCCCAGCACACATCCCGGCCCAATCGCGGATCACTTGAGGGAGGTGCGGCTATGGAAATCCTGATCGGCGACAAGAACCTCTCCAACTGGTCGATGCGGCCCTGGTTGGCGCTGAAGCGCACCGGCGCGCCTTTCGTCGAGGTTCCCATCAAATTGCGTCAGGAGGCGACGTCCCACGCGATCCGCGCCGCCGGATCGCCCTCTGGTCTGGTGCCTGTGCTGAAGGACGGCGACGAAGTCATCTGGGACACCCTGGCTATCTGTGAGTATCTCGCCGAGAGATTCCCGGCCGCCGGTCTGTGGCCGCAGGACGCCACCGCCCGCGCGCTCGCTCGTTGTGCAGCCGCGGAGATGCATTCCGGGTTCGCTTCTCTTCGCGGCGAATGTCCCATGGACGTCGCGGGGCGCCGCCGCGCCGATGTTTCGGAAACGACCGGCGCAGACGTGCGCCGCATTGTCGAGCTGTGGGGCGGTCTGCTCCCCCGCTTTGGCGGCCCCTTCCTGGTCGGGCCCTGGTCGATCGCGGACGCATTCTTCACGCCGGTGGCGACGCGGTTTCGCACCTATGGTCTGCGCTTGACCGATTTCGGTGACGATGGCGCCACGGGCGCCTATGCGTCGCGGCTCCTGGCGTCGCCGGAATTCCTGGAATGGGAGAAAGGGGCTTTGTCCGAAGTCGCTTGAAACTTCGCTTGCCGAGACAATATCTGGTGTCATCGGCAAGCTTGGGCGGAATGTGCGCTTCTCATGTTCCGCCACAGGCTTTAAGATTAGCGACAGACCAAAGAGGGGCGACCGATTCATGCAACTCATCGTTGAGGAACTTCCGGGCGGCTGCACGCGGGCGGCGATGGTGGGTCGGATGGACATCGAAGGCGCGCTAGCAATGGACGAGCAGATCAAGCCGCTGGCCCGCCTCCGGCATAAGCTGGTCATTGACCTTGCAGAGGTGACCTTCATGGCCTCCATGGGCCTTCGCACCTTGATGATGGCGGCCAGGTCCCTGTCCGAGATCGGCGGCCGCGCGACCCTCGCCAATCCCCAGCCCAACGTCGAAAAAGTGCTGGAAACCAGCGGTATCGGCGATGCCCTGGGCGTCTATTCGTCGGTGGATGCGGCCTGCGCCGCCCTGACGGCCTGAGCGGCCTCTATTCGCTCAATCTGAAGATCATTTTTCGCGAGGATTGTTGATCTTCGCGCCATAGGCCTTGCGTATTCGTTCCGGCGCTGGCTTGATAATGTTGCGCTGGTCTGTTGCTTGGGTGCGTAGGCTCGTCCGGCGCCAGTCTCTCGGATCCAGAAATCGATGCGCCTTCCTTTCCGGATACAGGCACTGGCGAATTTGGCGTTCATTCGCCTGTCGCTGATCTTTGTCGTCATCTGGGTGTCCCTGGTCCTGGCTGGCCTCTATGGCCTCCGCCAGGCCCGGATCGACGTGGGTCAGACGGCGGCGGTCGAGGCCAACCTGGCGGCGACCGCGACGTCGGAAGCCCTGGTCCAGGCGCCCAGCCTTTATGATCCTCAGCTGCGGACCGCCGCGGCGGCGATTGCGCCCAAGGCCCGGCGGGCGATTTCGGCCGCCCAGAACGAAGACTCCTCCTACACGACGTCGATATCCGCCAAGGCACCGGTCGAGCCCATGGTCTGGATCTTCGAAGACGGCGAATTCCGACCGATCGCCGGCAAGGGGGCACTGCCGCGCGGCCATGGCCTGCACGCAGCTCTCGCTTCCGGACGGCCTATCGACGGCCCGATCCTGGTCGGCGGCCACGCCTATTGGGCGATGCTCGAGCCAGTTGGGACTCGCGGAAACATAGCTGGGGCCTATGGCGCCGCCGTCCCCTTCAAGGCTCTCGACGACGTCGTCCAGAACCTCGCGTCCACGCCGGCCTTCGCGCGCGGGTTCTTGGCCATTTCCGACACCCACGGCCGCCTCCTTTTCGCCGCCACAGGCGCAGGAAAGTCCGATGCACATCCCAATGCAATCCAGGGCATGATCGAGAAGCTCGGTCAGGTCGTTGCTGGCTTTCAACTGACCCGCGCGGGCGTTGACGCCGGACGGATGCAGGTGGTGGCCGGCGTCAACCAGGGCGAGCTCGATCTTCAGACGCTGAGAATGGTCGGCTCCTCGCAGAGCTTCCTGGCCATGGTCATCGTGCTCTCCATCTGCTTGGCTTGGCTGTTGGCGAGGCGCCTCACAGGAGCGCTGGAGGAGGCCGAGAAGAGTCGCGCCGTTGCGCTGGAAGCCAAGGCCGAAGCTGAGCGGGCGGGCGAGGCCCTGACCGAAGAGCTTCGCCAAGCGGCCCGCTATGTCGCCTCACTATTGCCGCCGCGAAATCCCACGGGGCCAGTTTCCACGGACTGGCTCTATCGGCCTTCGCTCGACCTGGGCGGCGACGCCTTCGGTTACCTGTGGCTCGACGAGCGCCGCTTCGCCTTCTACCTGCTCGATGTCTGCGGCCATGGCGTCGGCGCCGCTTTGTTGGCCACCACGGCAATGAACGTCATCCGCGCGCGCACCGTGAACGCCGATTTCACCGATCCCTCGGCGGTCCTGACGGCGCTGAACCAGGCCTTTCCGATGCAGCGCCAGAACGACATGTACTTCACCATCTGGTACGGCATTTTCGACCTTTCCACCGACTCCATCCGCTATGCCAGCGGCGGCCAGCACCCGGCCGTGCTGATCGCTCCAGGCGGACGGCCCGAACTCCTCAAGGGGCGTGGCGCGCCCATCGGCTGTTTCGACCAGGGTCTTTATCCGACATTTACGGTCGAGGCGCCGGCGGGGTCCCAGCTCTATGTGTTCAGCGATGGCCTGTTCGAGGTCGACCTCAGCAACGGCAAAGGTATGCTCGATCTCGACGCCTTCGTCGCCATCCTGGAAGACCGCCGCGCGCGTTCGCCCGAGCGGGTGCTGGCCACGGTCCTGGAAGCAATCCAGGTTGTCCAGGGCAAGGAGGCGTTCGAGGACGACTGCTCGATTCTGCAGCTCTCGTTCAAGCCCGCCGAGCGCGCGCTGTTGACGGCCTGATCCCTGTCAAGAAAACGTCATCCGCATTTTGATATGGTGAAGGCATGGACAGCCGGCCGGTGAAGGACGATCTCGGCGACGTGGGCCCGGCTATCGCCTGGGCCGGCGAGATCGTCGGCCAGGCGGGCCTGTCTCAGGATGTCCGGTTCGCCGTCGATCTGGGCCTGGAAGAAGCCCTGGCCAATCTGATCATGCACGGAAAGGGCCGGTCAGAGGGCAAGGACATTGTCATGTCTGTGGCGGCCGGACCGGCGGAGGCGGTGGTCACGATCACCGACCGTTGCACGCCGTTCGACGTGACCAGCGCCACGGCGGAGAAGACTCCTTCCGGTTTCGACATCGGCGGCCGTGGCCTGCGACTTCTCCACGCCTTCGTCTCTGAGCTTACCTACAGGGCGCTTGGCGACCGCAACGAGTTGACCCTGACCTTCAAGGCCGCCTGAGCCATCCAGCGGATGGAAACCTTTGCGAGATTGGGCTTGACCAACCCATAGCCGTCTGGTTATACGACAACCCATAGCTCTTTGGTTATGGATATGCCCGTCGATCCCGACACGCTCTTTCGCTCCCTCGCCGATCCCACCCGCCGGGCGATCTTCGAGCGGCTGTGCCGCGACGGAGAACAGACCGTCGGAGCCTTGACCGCCCGCGCCGGCGTTTCCCAACCAGCCGTATCGAAACATCTCGGCGTTCTGAAATCGGCGGGCCTGGTGCGTGACCGGCCCGATGGGCGTCTGACCCACTACAGCGCCCAGCTGGCGGCTCTGGCGCCCTTGGTCGACTGGACGAGCCAGATGACAAGCTTCTGGGAGAGTCGGTTCGATGATCTCGAAGATCTCTTGAAAAGGATGGATCAATGAAGATCAAATTGACCAGCGTCTATTTGGACGACCAGGAAAAGGCGCTTCGCTTCTATACCGACGTATTCGGCTTCACGAAGAAGGCCGACTTCAGCAACGGACCCTTTCGCTGGCTGACCGTCGCATCCGCCGACGAGCCCGATGGGGTTCAGCTGCAGCTGGCGCTCAACGACAATCCGTCGGCCAAGACCTATCAGCAGGCCATGCTCGAACAGGGTCAGCCGGCGGCGATGTTCTACAGCGACGACCTCAAGGCCGAGTTTGAACACATCGAGGCGCGTGGCGCCGAAGTCATGATGCCACCCACCGAGGTCCCAGGTTCGATCATCGCCCGGGTCAAGGACACTTGCGGCAACCTGATCCAGATCACCCAGCTCCGCTGGCAGGGATAGACCCTTGACCGACGCCGCCGCCGAAACCCTGTCCGTCGTAATCGAGCGCGACGTGGCGTTCGCCCCGGAGAGGGTCTGGCGGGCGCTCACCCAGCCGCACCTGATCGAGGAATGGTTGATGAAGAACGATTTCAAGCCGCTCGTGGGTCACCGCTTCAACATGCGGCGGACGCCCAAGCCGGATCTGAACGTGGTCGTCGACTGCGAGGTCCTCGAGGTCGAGCCGCAGCGCACGCTGGCCTATACGTGGAAGGCCTTCGATATCGATGGCGTCGTCACCTGGACCCTCACCCCCACGCCGGATGGAACCCACCTGCGCATGGAACAGTCCGGGTTCAGGCCCGATCAGAAGCGGGCCTGGGGCGGCGCAAAGGTCGGCCTGGGGCAGGCGCTCGACCGGCTTGTCGAACTCTTGGCTAAGATCAATTGAGGCCCGACATGAACCCGAACTTGCGCCGATCGTCCGCTGGACTCACATCATCCTCAGCATACCGATCATCGGTTATATCTACAGCCCGTTCGAGGCGATCCCGATCTATGCGCCCGTGACGCGGTTCGTCTTCCTGCCGGTCATGCTGATCTCGGGTCTGTGGATGTGGAAAGGCCAATGGCTCCGGCGACTGTCTCCAAGACAAGCGACCTGAAAGGACGCGGGCATGGAAAAGACTCCGTCCCAGCTCATCGACGAGCGGATCGGCGACCTCCCAGACTGGCGGGGCGAGACGCTCGCCCGGCTTCGCGCCCTCATCAAGCAGGCCGATCCTGACGTCGTCGAGGAGTGGAAGTGGCGTGGCGTCCCGGTGTGGTCGCACGAGGGGATCATCACCACCGGCGAAACCTACAAGGCCGTGGTCAAACTGACCTTTGCCAAGGGCGCGGCGCTGAAGGACCCGAAGGGTCTGTTCAATTCCAGTCTTGAAGGAAACGTCAGGCGCGCCATCGATTTCCGCCAGGGCGAGGCGATCGACGAGTCGGCCTTCAAGGCCCTCGTCGGCGAAGCCGTGGCGCTCAACCTGTCAAAGAAGAAGCGCTGAGGCAGCTCACATCAGCCCAAGCGCTTTGAAGCTCGCTACGCCGTCGCGGCCTACGACCAGATGGTCATGCACAGCGATGCGCAATGACCGGGCGGCCTCGATCACCTGCCGGGTCATGTCGATGTCGGCGCTCGACGGCGTCGGATCGCCCGACGGGTGGTTGTGGACCAGGATCACGGCGCTCGCCGCGGTCTCGAGCGCCCGGCGCACCACCTCGCGCGGATAGACCGGGGCATGGTCCACCGTCCCCTCGTTCATCACCTCGTCGAGGATCAGCTGGTTCTTCTTGTCGAGGAACAGAACCCGGAACTGCTCGCGCGCCTCATGCGCCATGGCCGAACGCACGTAGGCGAGGAGGGCGCTCCATGACGAAATCACCGGACGGCGCTTCGCCTCTCCTCGGTTGATCCGCATCGTCGCCTCGTGGACAAGCTTTAGGTCCAGCGCCGTGGATGGGCCCACACCGGAGACGCCGGACAACGCCTCTGGCCGCGCCGCAAGGACGGCCGCCAGGCCCCCGAAGCGAGCCAGTAGCGCCTTGGCGATTGGCTTGACATCGCCCCTTCGCAAGCTGCGGGCCAGAACCAGCTCCAGCAGTTCATAGTCGGGAAGGGCGGCCAGGCTCTTTGCCGCCCTCTCGCGCAGGCGGGCCCGATGGCCGGCGTGGGGCGGGGCAGGGGCCTGCGCCGTAGGCGCCGGGGCCTCGCCGCTCACGTCAAATCTGAACCCGCCCTGTTCGCGCAGCATCCCCGGCTCTCGTCCCTTGGAACAAACTAGGAACTTTCGGTTCGCGTGGCCAGCGAATTCATGACCTCTTGCCGTATCCATAAGTTTGGACTTATGAATAAACTGATGACTCACACGGACTCTGTCTTTCGGGCGCTGGCCGACCCCACGCGTCGCGCGGTCTTCGAACGCGTCGCCGCCGGCGAGACCCATGTCGCCGCCCTGACGGTCGGCCTTTCCGTCTCTCAGCCGGCCGTCTCCCAGCATCTGGCGGCGCTCAAGACGGCGGGGCTGGTGCGCGATCGGCGCGAGGGCCGGCGCACCTACTACCGGGCCGAGCCGGCCGGGCTTGAACCCCTGGTCGACTGGATGGCCAGAGCCGGCGCTTACTGGCCCGAGAGGGTCGAGCGCCTGAGGAAGCTTCTTGAGAGGATGGACCCATGAGCGAGAGCGACCTAGAGCGCGACACGGCGGACGAATTCACCTTCGAGACCGATCTCGACGCCTCGCCGGAAAAGGTTTGGCGCGCGCTTTGCGAGCCCGCCTTGCGCCAAGCCTGGCTCGGCGAAGCCGGAGAGGTGGTCGAGGCCACGCCGCCCGAGCAACTGACCCTCCGCTGCGACGAGGAGGCGCCTTCCGGCATCATCACCTTCACGGTCAGGCCGGCCGACGACGGGGGCGCTCACCTCACCATTTTCCATCGTCGCGAAGCTGAGGTCGTATCCCTCGAAGCGCCCATGGCCTCCACCGTCGCCTGGAGGATGGCCGCATGAACCTCGTCCCGATGGTCATCGAGGAGTCGGGCCGGGGCGAGCGCGCCTTCGACATCTTCTCCAGGTTGCTCCGTGAACGGATCGTTTTTGTTAACGGCCCGATCGAGGATGGCATGGCCGCGCTCGTCTGCGCCCAATTGCTGTTCCTGGAATCGGAGAATCCCAAAAAGCCGATCGACATGTACATCAACTCGCCCGGGGGCGTCGTGACATCGGGCCTGGCGATCTACGACACCATGCAATACGTGCGCAGTCCCGTGGCCACCACCTGCATGGGCTTTGCCGCTTCCATGGGCTCGTTCTTGCTGATGGCCGGCGAGCCCGGGCGGCGCGTCGCCCTGCCGAACGTGCGGGTCATGGTGCACCAGGGCTCTGGCGGCTTTCAGGGCAAGGTCTCCGATATCGAGCGCCACGCCAGGGAGGCGCTGGACACCCAGGTGCGGATCAACGAGCTTTACGCGAAGCATTGTGGCCGCTCGTCTGCCGAGGTCGAAGCCGCGCTCGATCGTGACACGTTCATGAGCGCCGACGAGGCCAGGGACTGGGGCCTTGTCGATTTGGTGCAGGGCGCGCGCGACCTGGCCGCCTGAGGCGCCGAATCACCGGCTCTCCGCGTTCGTGTCTGGAGGCGCCACTTTACGTTTCGCCGCAGCTGAATTCACAACGCCTGTGGACAACCGGCTTAGCCACGGCTGACGCTCCGGGACGGATTCGGCCGTTCCGCCGATAGCGAAACCGCTTGCCGCATAAGGATTGCAACGATCCAAGCGTCCTCTTGGCCGAGGGACCTTCATCCGGGGGCTGTGGATATCTCGTCCGTGGCCGCGTTGACCTTAGCAAGCGGAAGCGTAAGCCCGACTCATTGTCCGCGTTCGGAATTCAACAAAAAGGCAAGGGAGGCGGAACTTTGGACAAGGTCTGTGCAATCGCGAGGGCGGTCGGGGTGCTTTTGGCCATCGTCGCCGTTTTCACCAACATACCCTACGCAGCCACGATCCTGATCGTGCTGGGCGCTATCGCGGCGCTCAACAACGCTCCTGAAGACAGCACGCGGGTTTACATGATCACCATCGTGCTCTTCCTGATCGCGAAATCCGTGGCTGTTATTCCGACGGCGGGCGCGACTCTTGCGGCCATCTTCACGAACCTGGACATGGCCCTCATCGGCGCATCGCTGGTGTCGGTCGTTCTGGGCCTCTACGCCCGTCTCCGGGCCGATTGGATGCCGGGCGCCGCGGCCTGACGCATCGGGCGCGTTCGTCGCCGGCGAACGCGCCTCTCTTCTCGTTTGCAGAAGACGCGCCTGGATTGTTGTCTTGGCGCGATGGGCTTACGCCGGCTTGAAGAGACCCTTGGGCGAGAGGGTAAACACCTCGCAACCGTCCTCGGTCACCCCGATTGAGTGCTCGCACTGCGCCGAGAGAGACTTGTCGCGCGTCACCGCGGTCCAGCCATCGGCCAGCACCTTCACCTGATGTCGGCCGAGGTTCACCATCGGCTCGATGGTGAAGAACATGCCGGGTTTCAGAGCCTCGCCTGAGCCCGGCCGGCCGAAGTGCAGGACATTGGGCGCATCGTGGAAAATCTGGCCCACGCCATGGCCGCAAAAGTCGCGCACCACGCTGCACCGTTGCGCCTCGACATAGGCCTGGATGGCGAATCCGACGTCGCCCATGCGTGCGCCGGGCTTCACCGCGGCGATGCCCTGTTCCAGCGCCTCGTAGGTGACATCGATCAGGCGCCGAGCCCGGGGCGCGATCTCACCAAGCGCGTACATCCGCGAATGATCGCCGTGCCAGCCGTCGACAACCACGGTCACGTCGATATTGGCGATGTCGCCCTCACGCAGCGGCCGATCGCCCGGAATGCCGTGGCAGACCACGTGATTGGGCGAGATGCACAGGGTGTGGGAATAGCCGCGGTAGAAGAGGCACGCCGGCAGGGCGTGATGATCGAGGATGAAATCGCGCGCCATGCGGTCGAGCTCGGCGGTCGCCACGCCGGGTCGCACATGCGGGGTGAGCATATCCAGGCACTCGGCGGCCAGGCGCCCGGCGGCGCGCATGCCGGCGAAACCCTCCGGGCCGTGGAGCTTGATCTTCTCGGTGCGGATGCCGGTGAAGGTCTGGTCTTCGGCGAACACCATGGGTGCGCGGGTCTCTTCGGAGGGGTGGCAGGCGGCGGCCGCCTAATGTCGCAACCCTGAGGCTTCAGTTCAACCGTCCTGTGGCGCTTTCTCCTAGTGGAACCTCAGCTGGAACTGACGGGCATGATCGGGATGGCGGAAGAACATCCGCGTCACGTCATGGGCTGTATGGAAATCCCAGGCCTCGCCGCGCTGGCCGACGTTGCGGATAAGCCACCGATAGGCGGGGAGATTGAGGCTCGGGCCGGCGCAGAAAGGTGAAAGGCCGATCTTTTGAGGCGCGAACACGGTTGCGGGCTCGAAGGCCATGCCCCAGCGGGCCTTTGCCGCGTCGCTGACCTTGAACCACTCGCCTTCGGCGCTGGTGCGGTCGCCCAGGGCATAGGCGCCCTCGGCGGCTGAGGCAGCGCGCTGGCTGGCCTGGGCCAGGAGGATCTCCGCCGCCTCGCGCACGCGCCGGAAAGCCTGCGCCGAGCCGCCCTGGTCCGGATGGGCGAGCTTGGACGCCCGACGATAGGCAGCACGGATTTCCTTCTCCGAGGCGCCGCGGCCAAGGCCAAGCGTGGCGAATGGATCGTCGGCGATCGGCACGGCTTAGGCGCCCGTCCAGGGAACGCGCCGGGCGACCCGGATGCCGTCGAGCGCAATGTCGCAAGCGTAGACCAGCACCTCGACGCCGGCGCCCGCCGCCGCGTCCAGGCCGGCGGCATAGGCCGGATCGAGGTCGGCGCAGGCGGAAAACGCGTCACAGTCGGTTCGCTGGATGACGAAAAGCTGCACGGCCCGATCGCCCTCGGCCGCGCGGGCGGAAAGCTCCCGCAGGTGCCGGGCTGAGCGGGCGGCGACGCAGTCCGGGAACTCGGCCAGAGTCCCGGTCCGGCGCAGATGCACGTTCTTCACCTCCAGCCAGCAGCGTGGTCGCCCGGCCGCCTCGAGCACGAAATCCACCCGACTCGCCTCGCCCATCCTCACCTCCCGCCGGCGCAGATCATAGCCGGCGAGCTCGGCGATGGCGTCGTCGGCAAGGGCCTCGGCGACCAGGCGATTGGGATGCAGGGTGTTGATCCCCACCAGGCCGCCGTCGACCTCCACCAGTTCCAGGGTCCACGGCAGCTTGCGCTTGGCTCCGTCAGCGGCCGAAACCCAGGCGCCGAAGCCCGGCGTATTCAGGCCCAGCATCGCCCCGGGGTTCGGGCAATGCGCTGTCACCTCCCTCCCGTCATCCAAGATGACGTCGGCGAAGAAACGCTTGTAGCGGCTCACTAGCCGCCCGTGCGCCATCGGTTGCGGCCAGAGCATCGGCGGCCTATGCCCGTCCGGGCCTTGCGAAGTCAAAGAGGGAGACGGGGTTGCCGCAGGCTGAGCGCGTCACCGCCGCGGTCCTGATCATCGGCGACGAGATCCTTTCGGGCCGGACCCAGGACGTGAACCTCAACTTCATCGCCAAGCAGCTGGGTCTCCACGGCGTCGATCTGGCCGAAGCCCGCGTGGTGGGCGATGTGAAGGACGACATCGTCGCCGCGCTCAACGCCCTTCGCCAACGCTGGGACTATGTCATCACCACAGGCGGAATCGGC
>DASXBY010000005.1:0-9505 GCA_036491455.1 Caulobacteraceae bacterium | reverse complement strand
TCGGACGGCTTTTCGTAGTGGACGTGCCGCTTCATCTCGCGGAACGAGCCTTCGCGTTGCATCTTCTTCTTCAGCGCCTTGAGCGCCTGGTCGACGTTGTTGTCGCGAACGAAAATCTGAACCAAGGTCTCTCCTCAAATAGATCGGCGCCGGCGTTGGACCCGCCGCACGCGGCGCACCGCTTCGAAGGTATCCCTCCGGAACGAGGCGCGGCAATTAGCAGGGCGGACCGCTTTTGTCCATCGGACCAGACGGTGTAGAGACCTTTCCCGTGACCCTGGAACTGCAGATGGCGCACGACTGGGCGGAGGGCGCCGAAAACCGGCTCCTGGACGCCGCCCTACCCCTGGCGGCGAAGCTCGGCTGGACCCATCGGCTCATCGCCCGGGCGGCCAGGGGCGCTCGCCTGAGCCAAGCCGACGCGGAGTTGTTGCTGCCGGAGGGTGCGCGCGATCTCGCCGCCTTGCTCGCCCGCCGCCATGACGCGCGGGCGCTGACGGCCCTTTCAGGTCTCGACCCGGCCGGCCTCAAGGTGCGCGAGCGCATCCGCGCCGGCGTCCTTGCCCGGTGCCAGGCGGCGATGGAGGATCGCGACGCCACACGGCGATGGTGCGGATTCCTGGCCCTGCCGCCGAACGCGGCGCTGGGGTTGCGGCTTGCCTGGGCTAGCGCCGATGCGATCTGGCGCTGGGCCGGCGATACGGCGACGGATGAGAACCACTATACCAAGCGCGCCCTTCTCACCGAAATCCTGATCTCGACCCTGGCGGTGCGCCTGGCCATGGGCGGCAACGCCGCCGCCGCCCACCTCGACGTCCGCATCGAGGCGGTGATGGCCTTCGAAAAATGGAAGGCGGGGATCAAGCCGGCCGAGGCCGCGGACGCCGCCGCCCGCAGGCTGGCCAGGCTCCGCTATGGACAGGCACGGCAGACAGCCTGACCTAAGAAAGCAGACTGGGGGATCCGCTCATGGCCACGGCCGTTTCATTGGACGATATCGCCACCGAGACCGGCTTGGAGATGGCCGAGTCGCCTCAGCGGCCCACCCGTCCCGAACTCACGGTTCGCTCGCTTGCCGCCGGCGCGGTGGTCGCGGTGATCATGGGCGCGGCCTATCCGTACATGGTGCTGAAGCTGGGCTTTGGGCCGAACGTGTCGATCGTCTCGGCTTTTTTCGGCTTCATCATCCTCAATCTGGTTGGGCGCGGCGAATACGACCGCTGGCGCAACAATATCGTCCAGACGGCCGGCACCTCGGCGGCCCAGACAGCCTTCATGTGCGGGGTCCTCGCCTCCTTCGACATGCTGCGCGCCTCGAGCGTGGTGAAATTCCATCTCAACCCCACGCCGCTGGAGACCTTCATCTGGCTGACCTGCGCCTCACTTCTGGGCGTCCTGCTGGCCGCGCCGATGCGACGTCACTTCATCGTCGACGAGAAGCTACCCTTCCCGGACGGCATGGCTGCGGCCGAAACGCTGATGGTGCTGGATCCGCCCGGCGGCGATGCTCGCGGCGGTTTGGAATGGCGGCGCGCGCGGCTAGCCGCCATCGTCCTCGGCCTGGCGCTCATCACTTCGGCGGCGGTGATGCTGATTCGCGACGACGCCAAGATCTTCGAACTCATCCCGGAGGGCTGGGATCCTGGCGCCCTGACGCTGGGCGCCGCCGGCGCGTCGTTCGTGCTCGCCAGCATGGGCGTGGGCGCCGCCTACAGCCTGCTCTCGGTCGGCTCGGGCATGATCGTCGGCTTCCGGGTGACGCTTTGGCTGATGGTCGGCTGCATCATCGGCTGGGTCGTCGCCCCCTATCTTCTGATCCGCTACGGTCTGCTTCCCGATCATGCGCCACGCCTGAGCGTGCTCTACTGGGTGATGTGGCCGGGCATCGGCATGATCATGGCCGGCGGTCTCACGGCCCTGTTGCTCCGCTGGCGCCTGCTGATCGATGCCTTCAAGGCGCTGGGCGCCGCGGGCGGCAGCGGCGAGGAGTTCCCGCTGCGCTGGACGGTGATCGGCGTCATTGTCCTCACGGTCCTTCTTTGCGTGATCCAGAAGGCGATCTTCGGGTTGCCGTTGTGGATGACCTTCATCGCTATCCTGTTCTCGGTGCCGCTGATGCTGGTGGGCCTGCGAGCGCTGGGTGAGACCAACTGGGGCCCGATCGGCGCTCTTTCGAACCTTATGCAGGGCGTCTTCGCGCTGGTCGCGCCCGGCAACGTCAATGCCAACATCCTCGGCGCCGGCGCCACCGGCACTATCGCCGTCACGTCCGAGGGCCTTGTCCAGGATTACAAGGCCGGATGGATGATCGGCTCGACTCCGCGGTCGATGACGATCGCCCAGATCATGGGCGCGCCGATCGGGGCGGCGGTCCTGGCGGTGGTCTATCCGGCCCTGGTCAAGACCTACGGCCTCATCGGCCCTCACGCTGAGCTGGCGGCGCCGGGCTCGCGACGCACGGCAGGGTTCGCCGAGCTTTTGTCCGCAGGCGTGGACAAGCTGCCGGCCTCGGCGATGTGGGCGATGTTGGCCGCCATTGTCGCCGGCGTCGTCCTGGCGATGATGGAAGCCAAGCCCAGACTGCGGAAATGGACGCCGTCGCCCACAGGCCTCAGTCTGGGTGTGCTGCTGCCGTTTTCGGCTGTGGCCGCCATGTTCGTAGGAGCAGCAGGGGGCTCGATCTGGCTGAAGTTCCACCCGCGGACGGCGAAGGTCTATTCCATCCCCCTAGCCTCGGGCTTCATCGCCGGCGAGGCCATGGTGGCGGTAATCGTGCCGGTGCTGCTGTGGCTGCATCTCGGCAAGGGCTGAGGAGGGCCGTGCCATGAGCGCTGAGCGCCTGCCGATTGTCTTCTTCGGCCATGGCAGCCCGATGAACGCCCTCGGCGGGCGCTATGCCGAAACCTGGGCCGCGATGGCCGAGGCCATGCCGAGGCCGCGTTCGATCCTGATGATCTCGGCTCACTGGTTCGTCGAGGGCGTGGCCGTCACCGCCATGGAGGCGCCAAAGACAATTCACGACTTCGGCGGGTTTCCCGACGAGCTCTACAGGATCCGTTATCCCGCGCCGGGGGATCTGGCTTTGGCGGTGCGGGTGTCGGGACTCATCGCCCCCGAGCCGGTGGCCTTCGACCAGGACTGGGGCCTCGACCACGGAACCTGGTCGGTGCTTATGCATGCCTATCCGGGCGCCGACATTCCTGTGGTGCAGCTCAGCATCGACCGTACCCGCCCGCCCGATTTCCATTTCGAGATCGGACGTCGTCTCAAACCGCTGCGCGATGAGGGAGTCCTCATCGCCGGATCGGGGGACGTGGTGCACAACCTGGGCGCCGCGAGCAGGGACGGCGCGCCGCCGCACGACTGGGCTGAACGATTCGATGCCCTGGTGCGCCACAGCCTCGAAGCCGGGCCACGCGAGGCGCTCGTCGACTATCCCGCCCTTGGCGAGGACGCCATGCTGTCGATCCCCACCCCCGAGCACTACCTGCCGATGCTCTATGTGCTGGGCGCGAGCGAGGCGGACGAGCCAGTCCGCGTCTACAACGACGAGATCGATCTGGCCGCAGTCAGCATGATGAGCGCGGTGATCGGCTGACGCTGCGGCTCATACCAGCGGGCTTAGGCGGTTGACGTGGCCCATCTTGCGGCCGGTCTTGGCGTGCCGCTTGCCGTAGAGCCACAAGCGCGAGTCAGGCTCTCGGATCAGCTTGGGCCAGGTCTCGACCTCGTCGCCCAGAATGTTGATCATCTCTACTCGGGCATGAGCGGCGGTCGGGCCAAGCGGCCAGCCAGCGATGGCGCGGATATGCTGTTCGAACTGGTCGACCTCGCAGCCATCCAGCGTCCAGTGCCCGGTATTGTGAACGCGCGGCGCGAACTCGTTGACCAGCAAAGTTCCATCGTCGCGCTCGAACAACTCGACCCCCATCACGCCGACATAGTCCAGGCTGGAAAGCACTGTGGCGGCGATGCGCTCGGCTTCCACCAGGACCTTGGGAGAGGCCCCGGCCGGCGCGGTGGCGCGGCGCAGCACGCCGCCTTCGTGATGGCTCTCCGCGAGCGGATAGAGGACGATCTCGCCATCACGGCCACGCGCAGCGATCACCGCTAACTCGCGGCGGAAATCCGCCGGAGCCTCGGCGATCGTCGGCCGGCGTCCCAGGACATCGAGCGCAGCCGACGCCTCGCCGGCGCGGCTGACCCACACCTGGCCCTTTCCGTCATAGCCGCCGCGCCGTGACTTCAAGAGCAGCGGCGAGCCGATGTCCTTGAGGGCGCGCGTCACGTCAGCCTCGCCGTCAATGGCGGCGAAGGCAACGGTAGGAGCGCCGACCTCGTTGAGAAAGGTCTTCTCTCTCATCCGATCCTGGGCGACGGCCAAGGCCCGAGCCGCCGGAGCGGTCTCGGCCCCCAGCTCGTCGAGACACTCGATGGCCGCTGCCGGCACATTCTCGAACTCGAACGTGATGACATCTGCAGTCGCCGCGAAGGCAGCCAGGGCGTCGGCGTCGTCGTAGGCGGCGAAGAAAGTACGCGCGGCCACGCGGCTCGCAGGGGAGTCCTGATCGGGCGTCAGAATT
Organism: Caulobacteraceae bacterium; assembly: GCA_036491455.1. Classification (GTDB taxonomy): domain Bacteria; phylum Pseudomonadota; class Alphaproteobacteria; order Caulobacterales; family Caulobacteraceae; genus Acaudatibacter. The sequence goes on along the minus strand of DASXBY010000005.1, from coordinate 4,922 downwards.
GCGACGTCGAAGCCAAGGCGGGCGGCGGAGAGGGCGAGCATCCGGCCAAGCTGGCCGCCGCCCAGGATCCCGATCGTCGAGCCGGGCGCGAGGGGCCAGGCCGTCATCAGCCGCCGCTCGGCTCGCTCACGGTCTCAGGAACGGATTCGGCCAGGTCGGCGCGGTGTTGAGCCAGACGCGCGGCCAAGGCGGAATCGGACAAAGCCAGGATCTTGGCCGCCAGCAACCCGGCATTGCGCGCCCCGGCCTCACCTACCGCCAGGGTTCCCACCGGCACGCCGGCCGGCATCTGAACGATCGACAGAAGGGAATCGAGTCCGTCCTGCAGCTTCGATGTGATCGGCACGCCCAGCACCGGCAGGTCAGTCATCGAGGCCGTCATGCCCGGCAGGTGCGCCGAACCGCCTGCGCCGGCGATGATCACTCGAATACCCGCCTCGCGGGCGCCCTTGGCGAAGGCGTAGAGGCGTTCAGGCGTGCGGTGTGCCGAAACGATTTTCACCTCATAGGCGACGTCCAACGCATCAAGGCTCTCGGCCGCGCCTTTCATGATCGGCCAGTCGGAACGGCTGCCCATGATGATGGCGACGGCCTTGCTCATCTCTGCCCAGGTCCCCTCAAGGCCGCGACTATAGGCGCCGCCTTGGCGCCCGCAAAGACTGACCCCTCACACCTTTTTGGTTTTTGGGGCCCATGGTTCGAGGCGGCTTTCGATGCGCACGGGTTTCGTTTCGGGCGACCGCAGCCTAGATGGGGGCGGGGCGAACGGAAAGTCGAGAGCCATGCGCGAGATACCCCATTTCATTGACGGTCGGGCGGTTTCTGGCGTCAGCGGCCGCTTCGGCGACGTCTTCAACCCAAACACCGGCGAGGTGCAGGCCAGGGTCGGCCTCGCAAGCGCCGGAGAGGTTGACCAGGCGGTCCAGTCCGCGGCGAAGGCCCAGCCCGGCTGGGCGGCGGTCAATCCGCAGCGGCGCGCGCGGGTGATGTTTGAGTTCAGGCGGCTGGTTGAAGCGCGCATGGACGAGTTGGCCGAGCTGCTCTCGAGCGAGCACGGCAAGGTCGTCGCAGACAGCCGCGGCGATGTTCAGCGTGGCCTTGAGGTGGTCGAGTTCGCTTGCGGCGTCCCGCATGTCCTCAAGGGCGAGTACACCGAGGGCGCGGGACCTGGGATCGACGTCTATTCCATGCGCCAGCCCCTGGGCGTGGCGGCCGGCATCACGCCGTTCAACTTCCCGGCCATGATCCCGATGTGGATGTTCGCCATCGCCATCGCTGTGGGCAACGCCTTCGTACTCAAGCCGTCGGAGAAGGACCCGAGCGTTCCAGTGCGTCTGGCCGAGCTGTTCATGGAGGCTGGCGGTCCGGCCGGAATCCTCAATGTGGTCAATGGCGACAAGGTCGCGGTTGACGCGATCCTCACCCATCCGCTGATCCGCGCGGTGAGCTTCGTTGGCTCCTCCGACATCGCGTCCTACGTCTATTCGACGGGGACCGCGCACGGAAAGCGTGTCCAGGCCATGGGCGGCGCCAAGAACCACGGGATCATCCTGCCCGACGCCGATCTCGACCAGGCGGTGAAGGACATTGTCGGCGCGGCCTACGGCTCGGCGGGCGAGCGGTGCATGGCCCTGCCGGTTGTGGCGCCGGTGGGGACGAAGACCGCCGAGGCCCTGCGCGAGCGGTTGCTTGGCGAGATCGACAGCCTGAAAATCGGAATCTCCACCGACAGCTCGGCCCAATACGGGCCCGTTGTCAGCGGTGCTCATCGCCGGCGGATCGAGGACTATATCCAGCTGGGCGCGGACGAGGGCGCCGAACTGGTGGTCGACGGCCGGGGCTTCCAGTTGCAGGGATTTGAGAACGGCTTCTTCATCGGCCCGACCCTGTTCGACCACGTCAAGCCGGAGATGAAGAGCTATCAGGACGAGATCTTCGGCCCTGTGCTGCAGATCGTCCGCGCCGCGACCTTTGAGGAAGCGGTGGCCCTGCCCTCGGAGCATGCCTACGGCAACGGCGTTGCGGTGTTCACGCGCAACGGCCGGGCAGCGCGCGAGTTCGCCTCCAAGGTCAATGTCGGCATGGTCGGGATCAACGTGCCGATCCCGGTGCCGGTGGCCTACCACACCTTCGGGGGCTGGAAGCGCAGCGCGTTCGGCGACACCAATCAGCACGGCATGGAAGGGGTGAAGTTCTATACCAAGGTCAAGACCGTCACCGCCCGTTGGCCCGAGGGAATGGTTGACGAGTCGGCCTTCATCATCCCGACCATGGCCTGAAGCCCCAAAGGCGGCGGCGGGATGGACTTCGCCCTCTCCGACGACCAGCGGGCGATCGAGGATACCGCGCGCGCCTTCGCCGAAGCCGAGCTCGCGCCCCACGCTGCCCGCTGGGACGAAGAGAAACACTTTCCGGTTGATGTTCTGCGGCAGGCCGCGGCGCTCGGCTTTGCCAGCATCTACATCGGCGAGGACGTCGGAGGCTCGGGCCTCTCCCGTCTCGACGCGTCGATCATCTTCGAGACCCTGGCGCGCGGTGATGTCTCGACCGCAGCGTTCCTCTCCATCCACAACATGGCGAGCTGGATGATCGACCGCTTCGGCTCGGACGACCTGCGCCGGCGGTTTCTGCCCCGGCTCACCACAATGGAGCTCATCGCCTCCTATTGCCTGACCGAGCCCGGCGCCGGTTCGGACGCTGCGTCGCTCGCCACCAGCGCCCGGCGCGACGGCGAGACCTATGTCCTTAGCGGCGCCAAGGCATTCATCTCCGGCGGCGGCGTGAGCGATGTCTATGTGGTCATGGCCCGAACCGGGGGACCCGGCGCCGGCGGCGTCTCTACCTTCGTGGTCGAGAACGGAACCCCGGGACTCTCGTTCGGAGCCCAGGAGAAGAAGCTCGGCTGGGCCAACCAGCCCACGGCCATGGTCCATTTCGACAACGTCGTCGTGCCGGCCGCAAACCGGGTCGGCGATGAAGGTCAGGGCTTCCGCATCGCCATGATGGGCCTCGACGGCGGGCGGCTCAACATCGCTTCCTGCTCTCTCGGCGGAGCCGGTTTCGCGCTGGATACGGCCAAGGCCTATCTCGAGACCCGCCGACAGTTCGGCCGGCCGCTGAAAGACTTCCAGGCCCTGCAGTTCAAGCTTGCCGACATGGCGACCGACCTGGAGGCGTCACGCCTGATGGTCCGACGCGCGGCCGCCGCCCTCGATGCGAAAGATCCCGAAGCCACCAAGCTGGCCGCCATGGCCAAGCGCTTCGCGACAGATGCGGGGTTCGATATCGCCAACCAGGCGCTGCAACTGCACGGCGGCTATGGTTATCTGAAGGACTATCCGCTGGAGCGGATCGTCCGTGACCTGCGCGTCCACCAGATCCTGGAAGGGACCAACGAGATCATGCGCGTGATCATCGCCCGCGAGCTCTTCAAGCCATGAGCGAGCCTGAGGTCCTCTCCAGTGTGGAAGGCCAGGTCGGCCGTCTGACCCTAAACCGGCCGGCCGCGATCCACGCCCTGACCACCAACATGGTGCGGCTGATGACCCGCTCGCTCCTGGCCTGGCGCGAAGATCCGATCATCACCACCGTGCTGATCGACCATGCCGGCGAGCGCGGCTTCTGCGCCGGCGGTGACATCCGCTTCCTCGCCGAAAGCGGAGCCAGGGAAGGACCGGAACGCGGCGCGGCGGCGCGCGAATTCTTCTTCGAGGAATATCGCCTCAACCACCTCCTTTTCACCTACCCCAAGACGGTGGTGGCCGTGATGGACGGGATCACCATGGGCGGCGGCGTCGGCATCTCCATGCCAGCCGACTATCGAATCGGCACCGATCGCACGGCCTTCGCCATGCCTGAGACCGGCATCGGCCTTTTTCCCGACGTCGGTGGGGGTTGGCACCTGCCCAGGCTGCACGGCGAGACCGGCCTGTGGCTGGCGCTTACCGGCGCGCGACTGAAGGCCGCCGACTGCGAGCTGTTGGGGATCACCACCGACGTCGTGGAATCAAGGCATGTGCCGAAGCTGAAAGCCGAGATTCTCGCCCGGCCCGGGGAGATCGAGGAAATCCTTACCGAGCTGGAACTCGATCCGGGTCCGGCGCCGATCGCCGCCCACCGTGACGCCATCGACACTCTATTCGCCCATGACAGCCTCGAGGCGATCTTCGCCGCCATCGAGGCCGATCCGTCCACCTGGGCAGCCGAACAGCTGGCGATCCTCTGTACCAAGTCTCCGCTTTCGATGAAGACGGCGCTACGCCAGCTGCGTGGCGGCGCACACATGCCCTCCTTCGCCGACGAGATGGTCGAGGAGATGCGCATCGCCGCCCGCATTGTCGTCAGCCACGACTTCGCCGAGGGCGTCCGGGCCGTGATCGTCGACAAGGACAACGCGCCCCACTGGCATCCTCCGAAGCTTGAGGGCGTCACTGACAAGCTGCTCGACGCCGTCTTCGCGCCCCTGCCGCCCGACCAGGAATGGTCTCCGCTGCCGTGAAGGATCCTAGCCGTGGCCTATGAGACCCTGATTGTCGAGACTGCCGAAGGCGTCGCCCTTATCCGCCTCAATCGGCCCGAAGCGCTGAATGCGCTCAATACCAGGCTTCTTGCCGACCTCGGCGAGGCGCTGGCGGCGGCCGAGGCCGACGATACGGTTGGCTGCATCGTTCTCACCGGTTCGGAGCGCGCCTTCGCGGCGGGGGCCGACATCAAGGAGATGTCGGACAAGTCCTACGCCCAGATGTTCAAGTCCGATTTCTTCACCGCCGGCGCCCGGGCCGTGGAACAATGCCGCAAGCCGATCATAGCCGCGGTGGCCGGCTATGCGCTCGGCGGCGGCTGTGAGCTGGCGATGATGTGCGATTTCATCCTGGCGGCCGACACCGCCAAGTTTGGCCAGCCGGAGATCAATCTCGCCGTCG
>DASXBY010000004.1:0-2734 GCA_036491455.1 Caulobacteraceae bacterium | reverse complement strand
TCCCGACCAGGAATATCTCGCCGACGCGATCAGCGAGGACATCGTCACCGCGCTCTCGCGGTGGCGCTGGTTCTTCGTCATCGCCCGCCATTCCAGTTTCACCTTCAAGAACCGCGATGTGGAACCGGCCCGCATCGGCGAAGAGTTGGGTGTGCGCTACCTCGTCACTGGAAGCGTGCGCGCTCATGGCGATCGCGTCCGCGTCGCCGTGCAACTGGCCGACGCCGCCTCCGGCTCGAACCTGTGGGCCGAAAAATTCGACCGCCTTCTCACCGACGTCTTCGCCCTCCAGGACGAAGTCACCGAGCAGGTGGCCGCCGCCATCGAACCGGCGGTGCTGGAGGGCGAGGCGTTGCGAGCCGAGGCCAAGCCGGCGCCGGCCCTAAGCGCCCTCGACTGTTTTTATCGCGGCATGAGCTGGGCAAACCGGCTGACCCCCGAGGGCGACGCGGCGGCCATTGACCTGTTCCGTGAGGCCGTTCGGCTGGATCCCGACTTCGCCCTTGGCCATGCCGGCCTGGCGCGGGCGCTGTTCGCCGAGGTCCTGTACGGCAGTCCGGCCTCACGTGAGGATTTCCTGCAGCAATCGCTCTGCGCCGCCCGTGAGGCCATTCGGCTAGATCCGCGCGAGGCCATGGGCCATTACGCCGCCGCGGGAGCCGAGCTCTACCTTGCCAATCATGCGGACGCCGAGCGCGACGCGCGGCTGGCCGTCACCCTCAATCCAAACTTCGCCCCAGCACATTATCGCCTCGGCCATGTGCTGCTGTTTCGCGGCCAGCCGAGAGCGGCGATAGCGCCGCTGTCTATGGCCCTTCGGCTGAGCCCTTTCGATCCGCAGCTGCGGCCGATGACCGACATGCTGGGGCTAGCTCACTTCCAAGCCCGCGACTACGCCGCCGCACTCGAACTTGCCCGCCGAGCCGGCCAGTTCGGAGGCGGCGCGGCCTCAGCGGTCCAGGTGGCGGCGCTCAGTAAGCTCGGCCGTATCGACGAAGCGATCGCGGCGCTGGGCAGGATCGACCGGGCCAAGACCTCCCGCCAGCGTCCGCTGCCGGCGCGCTGGGCCGATCCAGCCGATCTCGAGCACCTGCGCGAGGCTTATCGGTCGGCCCGGCGCGCCCGCGGCGACCGGGTCTAGCGCGACCCGAACGGACTGTTTTTCCGCCATTTCATCGGGTGATCGGCAAATCATCGGCAAAGCATCGGTTCGCCGTCCTGTCGGCGTTCGCCGATCCGGGGTTTTCTCACGTCAGGTTTTTCGTCCCCCGAAAAGGAGACCCCGATGCAAAAGACTGTTCTGTCCGCCCTCGCCGGTTTCATCGCCATGGTCATCAGCGCCACCGCCTACGCGGTGCACGTCGATCTCGGACCGGCTTCGGTCTCCGGCGCCCACGCGCCGGCTCATTCACAGAGGGCCCTATGAGCGGGAAGGCGTTTCTCAACGCGCTGACCGCGCTTGCCGCACTCGGATTCGTGGTTCTGGCTGTTGCCGCCACAGCGCCTGCCGCGGATCCGGTCACCTGGTCGACGGCCTCTTAGGGGCCCCGAACCAGGGTTAGGCGCAGCCTAAGGGTGCTTCCGCCCCGTCCGATGGAAAGCGCCCCTGCGCCGGCCTTCCGCCGCGATCCCGTCAGCCCCGGGGTCGCGGCGGCTTGGCGTTTGAGCGTCTAGCGAACGATCTCCGTCCGCTGCTTTGCGACGCGGGCCGCCTGAAGGAAGCGCGGCACCCAGAAAGCCAGAACCGACAAACCCAATCCCAGCAGCGCGGGGCCGAGCCCCGCCACGAAGGCGTCGTGCGAGAGGTTGGGCGTCAGGACCGGCAGCCACCGGTCATCGTCCAAGGTTTCGGAGCAATCCAGGGTCAAAAGCTGGAGCCTGTGGGCCTCGTAGGCATGGGTCTCATAGACCCGACCAGCGCAAGTCTCGTACCGGGCGCGCATCTGGCTGTGGGCCCGGGCCAGCTCCTGTTCATACGTCCTATAGCCGCCGACGGCCCCCCAGGCCACGCAGACGATGGCCGCGATATTGAGCCACAAGTCCAGCTTGAGCATCGGTGGAGCCTATCAGGTCTGCCGATTCCCGTAAGCATCGCCGGGTGGCGAGTCCGGACGCGGGACTGTCCCGGTCGCAGCGAGGTCGAGTTCCATCCAAACGTCAGCCCGGGCGTAGGGGCTGGTGGTTCGCCGTTCGGAAGGCACGTCGGTGAAGCCGAAACGCCGATAAAGCGTGAGCGCCGGCGTCAGCGAGGCGTTGGATTCCAGATAGATCCGTGGCGCACCAGCGGCCCTCGCCGCGTCGATGGCGGCGGCCAGCAAGGCCTTGGCGAAGCCCCGCCCTTGCGCTGCCTCCGCCACCGCCATCTTGGCTAGCTCGAAACCGCCGTCGGCCATGGCGATCACGGCGCAGCAGCCCACCACCGCCCCGTCCTCGATCGCAAACAGAACCTGGCCGCCGGCAGCTACGATTTTCCCCGCCGGATCCTCCAGGATCTCGGCGTCCTTCGGCTCCAGAACGAAATGCCGGCGAATCCAGGCTTCGTTCAGGGCCTTGAACGCCGGCGCAAAGCTTTGCTCAAAGGGGACGATCCGCATTCGCCCCATGATAAGGCTGGTTTCAATATGGCCAACGCTGTCTATGCCGCCCTGCCCACCACCATCTTCACTGTGATGAGCGGGCTTGCCCGCGAGCATGACGCGATCAACCTCGGCCAGGGGTTTCCCGACGAACCTGG
>DASXBY010000003.1:0-9522 GCA_036491455.1 Caulobacteraceae bacterium | reverse complement strand
GCCCGGAAAAGCCGGTCCGATTGTCCGCGACCTCTGCATCAAGAACGGCCTGATGATCCGTGCCGTCCGCGACACCCTGGTGATGAGCCCGCCGCTGATCATCAGCCACGGCGAGATCGACCACCTGGTGGGCGTGATCGCTAGGTCCCTCGACGAGGCCGGCCCGAAGCTGGCGGCGATTTAACCTCTCCCTATGGGAGAAGTGGTTTGGTCAGGCCTTCGCCAGCTGGGCCCCGATCGGCAGGGTCCGGATCCGCTTGGCCGTCGCCGCGAAGATGGCGTTGGTCACCGCCGGCGAAACGGCCGAGCAGGGCGGCTCGCCGATGCCACCAGGCGCTTCGGTGCTTTCGACAATCACCGTCGTCACCTCCGGCGCCTCGGGCATGCGTAGCGGGCGGTAGTCGTGGAAGTTCGACTGCTTGATCTGGCCCTTTTCGAGCGTGACCTCGCCCCACAGGGCGGCGGTGAGGCCGAAGGTAATGCCACCCATCACCTGGGCGCGGATGGTGTCGGGATTGACGATCTTCCCGCAGTCGACGGCGCAGGTCACCTTGTCGACCCTGACCGTACCGTCCGGGGCGACGTCAACCTCCGCCACTTCGGCAAGGAAACTGCCAAAGTCGGCGATCAGGGAGACGCCGCGGCCGCGCCCAGCGGGGAGAGGCTTGCCCCAGCCGGACGCCTCGGCCACCGCCTTCAGCACGCCAGCCGCGCGCGGCGCCTTGCCAAGGTGCTTCAGGCGGAAGGCGATCGGATCCTCGCCGGCGAGGGCCGCCATCTCATCCATGAAGCTCTCGACCATGAAGATGTTGTGGGTCGGCCCCACCCCGCGCCACCAGCCGGTGGGCACCTGGCCGGGCTCGACACGAACATAGTCGGTGAGAACGTTGGCGAAGTCGTAGGTCCCGGCAGCCGGATCAAGGGCATCGGAATCGAGCCCGTTCTGCAGCGAGCCGGCGGCCCATTGCTCCGAGACCGCCGAGGCGGCCACCCGGTGCTTCCACGCGACGATCCGGCCGCTTGCGTCCAGGCCGGCGGCCAGCCGGTCGAAGTAGCAGGGTCGGTAATGGTCGTGGCGGATGTCCTCCTCGCGGGTCCAGATCACCTTGACCGGCGCGGAAACCTGACGGGCGATGGCGGCGGCCTGGCCGATGTGGTCGACATAGAGCCGCCGGCCAAATCCGCCGCCCAGCAGATGGTTATGGATGATCACCTTGTCGGGCGGGACGCCAGCGCCCTTGGCGGCGGCGTCGCGGGCCCGGACGGGCGCTTGTGTGCCGACCCACACCTCGGCCCCGCCATCCTTCACCTGAACCGTGCAGTTGATCGGCTCCATGGTCGCGTGGGCTAGGAGAGGCAGGCGGTAGACGGCGTCGAGCTTCTTGGCCGCGGCGCCAAGCGCGGCGTCGGCGTCGCCCGTCTTCACGCCGTTGACGCCTGGCGAGGCCGACGCCTTTTCCATCGCCGCCCAGACGGCGGCGCTGTTATCGTCGGCGCCAGGGCCAAGATCCCATTCGGGCGCGAGCGCCTTCAGGCCCTTGATCGCCGCGCCGGTGTGGTTGGCGATCACGGCGACGGCGTCCCGAAGGCGCACCACCTTGATCACCCCCGCCACCTTCAGGGCCGGGGCTTCGTCGACGCTCTTCAGCGTTCCGCCAAAGGCCGGGCAGGCGGCGACGGTGGCGTAGAGCATCCCGGGAAGCTGCACGTCGATGCCGAACCGGGCGGCGCCGTTCACCTTGTCCGCCTGATCGAGGCGCGGGATGGGCTTGCCGAGCAGTCGCCAGTCGGCGGGCTGCTTCAGCGCGACGGCGGCGGGGACGGGGAGGGCGGCGGCCGCCTTGGCCAGGGACCCGTAGGTGGCCTTCCGCCGGCTCTTGGGATGGCTCACCACGCCCCGTTCGGCCCGGCATTCCACGGCCGGAACGCCGAAACGCTGCGCCGCCGCAGTTATCATCAGGGTCCGGACGGTCGCCCCGGCGTTCCGCAGGGGGTCGTACCAGGCCATGGTCGTGGCCGAGGTGCCGGTCACCTGCTCGCCGTTGATCGGGTCGGAATAGAGGTCGGCGTTGGGCGGCGCCGCCTCGACGGCGATCTGGTCCAGGCCCACTTCCAGTTCCTCGGCCAGGAGCATGGAAAGCGAGGTGTAGACGCCCTGGCCCATCTCCACGCGCGGCATGATGAGGACGATGGGCCCGGTCTCAGGCACACGGATGAATGCGGTCGTGGGCGGCGGCGACGGCGCGGCGGCGTCTGCGAGGGCCAGGGCCGGCCTGATCGCCATCAGCAGCCCGCCGCCGACGGCGGAGACGACGAACCCACGCCGGGAAAACTGAGCGGTCATGTGCGCGCAAGCTCTGCTGCGGCGGCGTGGATGGCGGCGCGGATGCGCGGATAGGTCCCGCAACGGCAGACATTGCCGCCCATGGCGGCGTCGATGTCGGCGTCCGTCGGCTTCGGGGTCTTGGCCAGAAGGGCCGCCGCGCTCATCAGCTGGCCGCTCTGGCAATAGCCGCATTGCACGACCTGGGCGTCCAGCCAGGCCTTCTGCGCCGCCGCCCCGGCCCGCGTGCCGGCCAAGGCCTCGATCGTCGTGATCGTCTTGCCGCCCACGGCGGAGAGCGGCGTCAGGCAGGAGCGGACCGGGGCGTCGTCGAGCCACACCGTACAGGCGCCGCAGACGCCCATGCCGCAACCGAACTTGGTTCCGGTCAGGCCAACGAGATCACGCAGGGCCCAGAGCAAGGGCGTGTCGGCCTCGGCCTCGACATTGTGCGCCTTGCCGTTGACCTGAAGGGAGATTCCCATGGCGTTCAGAGCGCTCGGCCGGCGAACCGGCGGTTGAGCTTGCGCATGCCGCCCAGCCACCGGTCGTAGTCGCCGGTCTTGCGCCGCATGTATTCCAGCACCTCGGGGTGGGGCAGGATGAGGAAGGTTTCGGCGGCGATGGCCTTGACGCAGGCCTCGGCGACGTCCTCGGGCTCGATCATGCCGTCGACGCTGGCGACGCCGTCCGGATTGCCCGCGGTCATCGCCGTCCTCACCGCCTGCGGGCACAGCACCGAGACCTTGATGCCGTCGTCGCCATGTGTGATCGCCAGCCACTCGGCCAGCGCCACAGCCGCGTGCTTGGTGACCGCATAGGGGGCCGAGCCGATCTGCGAGAGCAGGCCGGCTGCCGACGCGGTGTTCATCAGGTAGCCGCCGCCGCGGGCGATCATCAGCGGTACGAGGTGGCGCGCCGCCCAGACGTGGGCCATGACATTGATGTCCCAGATCCTCTGCCAGGCCTCGTCGGAGGCCTCGGCCCCGCCGGCGACGCCAATCCCGGCGTTGGAGCAGAAGAGGTCGATGGGTCCGACATCGCGCTCCGCCCCCTCAATCAGGCGGGCGATGTCGGCCTCTTTCGAGACGTCGGTCACGAAGGCGACCCCGCCGCAGGCCTCGGCGGTGGCCTTGACGCCGACCTCATCGCGGTCAGCGCAGACGACGGACTTGGCGCCGTCCTTCGCAAAGCGCAGGGCGAGGGCCCGACCGATGCCGCTGGCCGCTCCGGTCACCACCACGATCTTGCCGGCTATGTCCATGTTCCCTCTCCCGGCGCCGCGTTCAGGCTTCGGTCTCGTTCCAGCGGCTGGCGCCGATCAAGCCCATGCCGTCGGAGATATCCGAGGCGATCGCCGCACGCAGCGCCGCCACGTCGCCGGCCTCGATGGCGGCCAGGGCCACATGGTGCTGGTCGACCAGGTTGGCGGTGCCGTAGCGGCCGTAGACCACCCGCATATAGGGCCCGAACTGCAGCCACAAAGTTTCGATCAGGCGGTTGAGCGTCGGCCGTTCGTTGGCGCGGTAGATATTGAAATGAAAGGCGAAATTACCTTCCATATAAGCGATCACGTCGCCCGCCTCCATGGCCAGGTCGAGGGCCTCGTCGATCTCCTTGAGACGCCTGAGACGGGCCGGACTGATGTGGGGCAGGGCGATCGCAGCCGCTTCGGGCTCCAGCAGCAGGCGGCAGGTCAGGAGATCGTTGAACCGGGCCTCGGTCATCGTCGGCGCCTCGACCCGGCGTTTGGAGCGGATCAGGACCGCTCCCTCGGCCGCCAGGCGCGAAAGGGCGTCGCGAACCGGCATCTGGCTCACGCCCAGTTCGAGCGCCAGGCCACGGGTGGAGAGCGCCCCGCCCGGCATGATCTTGCCGGTGATGAAGCGGGCGCGGAGCTCTTCGTAGACGCTGGCGTGGAGCAGCGGCTCGGGTGGCTCGGCGGGCTGGACCAGGGCTTCGGACATCGTGCTATCGCAGATCCGACCCTAGCGGCCCCAAGGGGCCACGCCAAGCATTGACGGGCGACCGCCGCTGGCCTGAATAGGCGCTACGGCGTCTGTGATCCCAGGCAGGCCGTCAGGAGGTTCGATTGAGCGATCTCGAACGGTGGATCACCGACCGCGGGGTCACCGAGGTCGAGTGCCTGATCCCCGACATGAACGGGGTGCTGCGCGGCAAGGTGCTGCCGGCGACCAAGCTGATCGAAGCCGAACGCGACCGCTCGCTGCGCCTGCCGTCTTCGGTGTTCCAGGTGACGGTGACCGGCGAGTACGCCGGCGACGAGGACGATCCGGAGACCTACCAGGATCCGGACATGGTGCTGATCCCCGACGCGGCGACCCTGAGGATCGCGCCAGGTCTCAAGACGCCGACGGCCTATGTCTTCGCCGACGCCCTGCACCGCGACGGCAGACCCTGGGCTTCCTCGCCGCGGCACGTTCTGCGCGGCGTCGCCGACCTCTACCGCGAGCGCGGCTGGCGTCCCCTGATCGCGCCAGAGCTTGAGTTCTACCTGACGGCGGTCAATCCGGATCCCGATATCCCGCTGACCCCCGCGGTCGGCCGCTCGGGCCGGGCCGAGACCGCGCCTCAGCCCTACGGCCTGGAGTCGATCAACGAATACGAGGATCTGGTCGACGCCATCTACGAGCATTCCGACGTCGCCGGCCTGTCGGTCGACACCATGATCCACGAGAGCGGCACGGCGCAACTGGAGATCAACTTCCTGCACGGCGAGCCGGTGACCCTGTGCGACCAGGTGATGGTGTTCAAGCGCATCGTCCGCCAGGTGGCGCTCGCCCACGGCATGTACGCCACCTTCATGGCCAAGCCGATGGAGACCCAGCCTGGCAGCGCCATGCACCTGCACATCTCGGTCGAAGGGGGCGACGGCAACCTCTTCGCGGCCAAGGACGGCGCCGACAGCGACATGTTCCGCCATTTCGTCGGCGGACTGCAGGCCTTCCTGCCGGAGATCGCTCCACTGTTCGCGCCCAACGTCAACTCGTTCCGCCGCATGCGCCCCAGCCACAGCGCGCCGATCAATGTCCAGTGGGGGCAGGACAACCGCTCCTGCGGATTGAGGGTGCCGATCGCCGATGCGCCCAACCGGCGAATTGAGAACCGCCTGCCGGGGGCCGACGCAAATCCCTACCTCGCCATGACCTCGGCCCTGGTGGCCGGGTGGCTCGGCGTCACCGACAAGATCGAGCCCACCCCTCAGGTCCGCGGCAATGCCTATGAACATGCCCGCACCCTTCCGCGCACCCTCGATGAGGCCTTGCAGCGTTTTCGCGCGTGCGGGCCGGTCCGTGCCCTGCTGGGCGAGCCGTTCTATGCCGCTTTCGCCGCCATCAAGCAGGCCGAGCTCGAGGCCTACGAAGGGGTGATCAGCTCCTGGGAGCGCGACCACCTGCTGCTTAAGGTGTGAGCGGTGACCTTCAACGCCAATCTGGATTTCGAACGCTCCTACTATCTGGCCACGGCCAATCCCGCCGAGCGGTTCGCGGCTCTCGCCGGCGACATCGAGGCGGACGTGGTCGTCGTCGGCGGCGGCTGCACGGGGCTGTCCGGCGCCCTTCATGCCCGCGAGGCCGGCCTCTCGGTCGTGCTCCTGGAAGGGGGTCGGATCGGCTGGGGCGCGTCGGGTCGCAATGGCGGCCAGATCATTCCCGGCCTGCGCAAGGGCGCCTACGAGCTGGTGAAGCTCTACGGCCGCGATCGCGGCAAGGCCGTGTTCGATCTGGCCGTCGAGGCGCGCGATCTGGTGGTCGATCTCATCGCCCGTCATGCTATCGACTGTGATCTCAGCCTGAGCGGCCACCTCGAGGCGGCGGTCAAGCCCAGGGCCTTCGACGAGATGGCCGCCGAGGTCCGGTGCCTGGCCGAAGTCATGGATTATCCGCATGCCGAGCTTGTCGACGCCGCCGCCGCGCGCAGGATCGTCGACACGCCATACGCCGGGGGTCTGCTGGACAAGGCCGGCGGCCATTTCCATCCGCTGAACTACGCCCTGGGCCTGGCCGCCGCCGCCGGCGCCGCCGGCGTGGCCCTGCACGAAGACTCGGTAGCCACGAAACTCTCCAGGGACGGCGCGTTCGTCACGGTCTCGACCAAGTCCGGGTCGGTGCGGGCCCGCTACGCGGTCCTGGCAGGCGACGCCTATCTGGCCGGCCTCAGCCGGGCCGAGGACTGGATCATGCCGGTGGGCAGCTACATCGCGGTCACCGCCCCACTCCGCAACGCCGCGGAGCTGATCCCGTCCAACGCCGCGATCTCGGACAGCCGGTTTGTCGTCAATTACTACCGCCTGACCGCCGACAACCGCCTGCTCTACGGCGGCCGCGAGCGCTATTCCCCCAGCGCGCCCGGCGATATCGGCAGCTTCGTGCGACCGCGTATCGAGGAAACCTTTCCGAGCCTCAAGGGCGTCGCGATCGAAAATGCCTGGGGCGGCTTGGTGTCGATCACCATGAGCCGCCTTCCGCATCTGGCCCGCGAGGGCAATGTCCTGATCGCCCAGGGCTATTCGGGCCTTGGCGCCATTCTCTCGACTCTGACCGGCAAGCTCGTGGCTGAGGAGATCAGCGGGCCGTCCGAACGTTTCGCGCGCTTCGCCAGCGTCGCGCCGGCCAGGTTCCCAGGCGGTCCGGCCCTGCGCGGACCGCTGCATGTGCTGGGCATGCTCTGGTATGCCTTTCGCGACCGCCTGTGATTGATCCCATCGGAGTGGCCAAGTGACTGAAAAGTCTTCTGATAAATCACTCGGCATGGACCGCGACATCGACCGGCGGGACTTCCTCAATGGCGTTGCGGTCGGGATCGGGACGCTCGGAAGCGGCCTAGCCGGCAAGGCCTTGGCCCAGGCTGCCGCCGCGCCCTGGCCCCAGGACCGGCCGGACTACTACCCGCCGACTCTCAACGGGCTGCGCGGCTCGCATCCCGGCAGCTTCGAGAACGCCCACAAACTGCGCGACGGCGACTTCTGGTCCGGTCACAACGCTCCGGTCGATACCGGCGAGATCTACGACCTGGTTGTGGTTGGCGGCGGCATCAGCGGCCTCGCGTCTGCCTACTTCTTCAGAGCCGCCAGGCCGAACGCCCGAATCCTGATCCTCGACAACCACGACGACTTCGGCGGCCATGCCAAGCGCAACGAGTTCCACCTGGACGGCAAGCTTCACCTGCTCAACGGCGGCACGCTGGAGATCGACAGCCCGTTTCCCTACAGCCCGGCGGCGGACGGCCTCCTGAAGGCGCTCGGCATCGATCCGCCCGCCCTGGAGAAGGCCTGCGACCGGGATGAGGTATACGGCAAGCTCGGCCTCCAGCACGGCGTCTTCTTCGACAAGGAGACCTTCGGCCGCGACGCCACCGTCGCCGGCATGCCCAACCGCTATTTCGGCCCCGGCGGCTCGTGGCCGGACTTCCTGGCCAGGTCGCCGCTCTCCGAGCGCGCCCGCGCCGATCTCCTGAAGGTGGAGACGGGCGAGACTGACTATCTGCCCGGGCTATCCGACCCGGCCAAGAAGGATCGCCTGTCGCGGATGAGCTACGCCGCCTACCTGAAGGACCTGGTCGGCGTGGGCCCGGAAGCGCTCGCCTTCTATCAGAGCGCCACCGACGGCGAGTGGGGCTGTGGCATCGACGCCGTCTCTGCCCTCGACTGCTGGGGCTTCCACATGTCCGGCTTCAAGGGCCTGAAGCTGATCCCCAAGGCCGCGCCCCGGATGAGCTATACGCCGGCGGGCTATATCGCGGGCGGGTCCTACACCTTCCATTTCCCGGACGGGAACGCCTCGATCGCCCGGCTGTTGGTGAGAAGCCTCGTTCCCGGCGTGCTCCCCGGTCAAGACTGCCGCGACGTCGTGACGAGCCATGCCGATTACGCCGGCCTCGACCGGCCTTCGAACCAGGTGCGCATCCGGCTTTCCAGCATCTGCGTGCGCGCCCGAAACATCGGCGGCCCGGACGATCCGCGCGGCGTCGACGTCGCCTACGCCCGGGGCGACGGCGTCTATCAGGTGCGCGCGCGACAGTGCGTCCTCGCCGGCTGGAACATGATGATTCCTTACCTCTGCCCGGAGATGGGGGAGCGCCAGAAGGCCGCGCTGCACAAACTGGTGAAGACGCCGCTGGTCTACACCTCGGTGGCCATCCGCAACTGGACGGCGTTCCAGAAGCTCGGGATCGCCAGCGTCTACGCGCCGGGGAGCTATCACACCCAGTTCAATCTCAACTGGCCGGTGGACATCGGCGCCTATGAAACCGAGCGCTCACCGGAAAAGCCGATCCTGATCCACATGACACGCACCCCCTGCCAGGCGGGCTTGCCTGAATTCGATCAGAATCGGGCCGGCCGGGCCGAGCTGTTGGTGACGCAATTCGAAACCTTCGAGCGCAATATCCGCGACCAGCTTGGTCGGGCTCTGGGGCCCGGCGGCTTCAATCCGGCGACGGACATCACCTCCATCACCGTCAATCGCTGGCCGCACGGCTATGCGCCCGAATGGAACGCCTTGTGGGATGAGCCTCTGCCGGAGGCGGAGCTGCCGAACGTCATCGGCCGCCAGCGGTTCGGCGCCATCGCCATCGCCAATTCCGATGCCGCGGCGGGGGCTTATACGTCGTGCGCCATCGACCAGGCGCGCCGGGCCGTGGACGACCTGCTGGCGATGAAAGCGGCTGCGCGCGCGGGCTAGGCGCCTGCCGGCGGCGGATCCGGCAGCGGCTGAAATCCAGGGATGGCCGCCACGCGGCCGAGCCAGGCGCGGACATTGGGATAGGCGTCCAGGCTCAGGCCGCCCTCCGGCGCATGGGCGATGTAGTCGCAGCAGGCGAGATCCGCGAGGGTCGGACAATCTGCCGCCAGGAACGACCGGTCGGCCAGATGCTGCTCCATGAAAGCGAACAGCCTAGCAGCGACGCGCTGTGCGAAGCCGAGATCGCCGTCGAATCTCCACTGGGTGATGGCCCTGGCCCGCGCCGGCCCGAAGGCGATGTCGCCGGCCGCAATTGATAGCCAGCGCTGGACGGCGGCCGCCGCTTCAGGCGTTTCGGGCAGCCAGCCGCTTTCCGGCGCATAGCGGCGGACGAGGTAGACCATGATGCCGTTGCTGTCGGCCAGCACCGTCTCGCCGTCGATGAGGACCGGGATCTGTCCGAACGGATTGAGCACGCGAAATTCAGCGCTGGCG
>DASXBY010000002.1:0-2116 GCA_036491455.1 Caulobacteraceae bacterium | reverse complement strand
ACCCAAGCGCCCATGCCGGAGCCGGACGAAACCAGCCGAGCGTTCAAACGCCTCGATCAAAAGCTGGACGGGTTCGAGGCCTCTCGCCGGACCAAGCCGTTCTCGATCGGGATCGGCGACGCCGGGAGTGGCGGTTTCAGCATGCTCGGCCAGATCCTGGGCGGCGTGCTGGGCGGCCTGGGTCTGGGATGGCTTGTCGATCACTTTGCCGGAACACGCCCATTCGGGCTGCTGGTCGGGCTGATGATCGGCCTGGTGGTCTCGCTGGTGATGGTGGTCCGCACCGCCCTCGCCATGAGCGCCAAAAGCGACAAGGCCCCGCCTCCGGCGGCGCCGGATGATGACGACGACGATTAGAGACTGGTTGGGACGAGAAAGCTGATCGATGGCCGCTATTGAGCCGATGAAACAGTTCATGGTGCACAAGGTCGTCGCCATCGATCCGGTTCAGATTCCCGGCTTCGGTTCGCTCGACCTCTCGATCACCAATTCCGTCCTCTACATGCTGATCGCCGCGGGCCTGATCTGCCTCTTCTTCTTCACCGCCGCCCGTCGCCAGATCGTGCCGGGCCGGATGCAGGCGGCGGCCGAGATGCTCTACGGCCTTGTCGACGGCACCATGACCGGCGGCATCATCGGCGATCGCGGGCGCCCGTTCCTGCCGTTCATCCTGACGCTGTTCCTGTTCATCGCCACGCTCAATCTGATCGGCCTGGCGCCGGGCGGCTTCACCGTCACCGCCCAGCTGGCGGTGACCGCGTCCCTGGCGGTGATGACCTTCCTGACGGTGATCGTCATCGGTTTCTGGCGCAACGGCATCGGCTTCTTCAAGCTCTTCTGGCCGTCCGGGGTGAACCCGGCCATGGCCGCCTTCATGGCCTTCTTCGAGGTCATTTCGTTCATGGTCCGGCCGCTGACCCTGGCCATGCGACTGTTCGGCAACCTGCTGGGCGGCCACGTGGTGACCTACATGTTCGCCAGCTTCGTCGTCGGCCTTGGCCTGTGGGGCCTGGCCGGATCCGGCATCGTCAAGCTCGGCCTGCTGGGCTCGGTGGTCTCCTTCGCGATGATCGTCGCCCTGACCCTGCTCGACTTCGTCGTCGCCTTCCTCCAGGCCTTCGTCTTCGCGGCGCTGGCCTGTGTCTATCTCAACGAGGTCGTGAACCTCGATCACGGCCACTGACGGCTTCAAACCAAAGGGAACTCCTCACCATGGACGTCACTGCAGCGAAATACATCGGCGCGGGCCTGGCCATGACCGGCCTCATCGGCGCCGGCGCCGGCCTCGGCATCCTCTTCGGCGGCTATCTCCAGGGCGCCATGCGCAACCCGGCGGCCGCCGCCAGCGAGCGCGTGTGGCTGTTCCTCGGCATGGCGCTCGCCGAGTCGATGGGCATCTTCGGCCTGGTCATGGGGTTCATCATCCTCTTCGTGAAGGTCTGACGTGATCCGGCTTCGCCAAGGCTTCGCAGGACAGGACTTGTCCTCCGTAGCTCCGTCAGGAGCGTAGGAGGATGATCGGTACGGCGACCGCCCCGGCCGCCGCCGATTCGTCGGCCAGCGGCCTGCCCCAGTTCGATATCGGCCAATGGCCGGGCGAGATGGTCTGGGTGCTGGCCATCTTCCTGGTCCTCTACCTCCTGTTCGCCTTCGTCTTCGTGCCGCGGGTGAGCGGTACGATCGCCAGACGCGAGGATTCGATCAGCGGCGACATCGGCGCCGCGCGACGCCTGCGCGATGAGGCCCAGGCCCAGGCCGACGCCGCCGCCGCCGAGATGGGCGAGGCTCGCGCCCGCGCCCACCGGGTCGCCACCGAAGCCAGAGCCGCCGCCAAGGCCGCCGCGGCCGAGGGTCAGGCCGAGGAGGATCGCAAGATCGGCGTGCGCCTGGCCGAGGCCGAGAGCCGCATCGGGGCCCTGCGCGCCGAAGCCATGACCCATGTGCGCGGCATCGCCGCCGAGACCGCCGCGGCCATGGTCGAGCGCCTGACCGGCCAGGGCGCCTCGAGCGCCGAGATCGACGCCGCTTTGCCGACAGAGGCTTGATCGATGGACGAACTCGTCTCCGTCTTCACCAATCCGCAGGACGCCCACTTCTGGGTGTTCGTCGCCCTCGT
>DASXBY010000001.1:0-4462 GCA_036491455.1 Caulobacteraceae bacterium | reverse complement strand
GATATCGACGAGGTCATCCTCGTGGGCGGCATGACCCGCATGCCCAAGGTCGCGGAGACGGTGAAGGCCTTCTTCGGCCGCGAGCCGCACAAGGGCGTCAATCCGGACGAGGTGGTGGCGCTGGGCGCGGCCATCCAGGCCGGCGTGCTGCAGGGCGATGTCAAGGACGTGCTGCTGCTGGACGTGACGCCGCTGACCCTCGGCATCGAGACCCTGGGCGGTGTGTTCACCGCGCTTATCGAGCGCAACACCACCATCCCGACCAAGAAGAGCCAGGTGTTCTCCACCGCCGACGACAACCAGAACGCGGTGACCATCCGCGTCTTCCAGGGTGAGCGTCCGATGGCGGGCGACAACAAACTGCTCGGCCAGTTCGACTTGGTGGGCATTCCGCCCGCGCCGCGCGGCATGCCGCAGATCGAGGTCACTTTCGATATCGACGCCAACGGCATCGTCAATGTCCAGGCGCGCGACAAGGCCACCAGCAAGGAACAGTCAATCCGCATCCAGGCCAATGGCGGCCTCTCCGACACCGACATCGAGCGCATGGTCCAAGAGGCCCAGGCGCACGCCGACGAGGACAAGAAACGCAAGGAGCTGGTCGAGGCCCGCAACCATGCCGACGCCCTCATCCACTCCACGGAGAAGGCGCTTGGCGAGCACGGCGACAAGATCGGCGCCGATGAGAAGAGCGCCATCGAGGCGGCGGTGACGGACCTGAAGTCGAGCCTGGAAAGCGAAGACCCAGAAGCGATCAGCGCCAAAACCCAGACGCTCGCTCAGGCGTCGATGAAGCTCGGCGAGGCCATGTACAAGGCCCAGCAGGGCGAGCCGGCGCCCGGCGCGGCGCCAGCGGACGAGGGCGTGGTCGACGCCGAGTTCGAAGAGGTCAAGGACGACCAGCAGTCGGCCTGACAGGCCAAGGCGGGGCAAGGAGATGGGCTATCCCCTGAAAAGCGGCGCGGACTATCCCTCCCTCGCCGCACCCGGGCTTGCGTGGGACGCGCAGGCGTCCCAAGTGATCCCAAACCCATCCGTGTGCTGACGCAATGATGCGAGACTACTACGAAGTTCTGGGCGTCAGCCGGGAATGCGACACGGACGGGCTGAAGTCCGCCTTCCGCAAGCTGGCGATGGAGCATCACCCGGACCGCAACGACGGGTGCCCCAACGCCGCCAACCGGTTCAAGGAAATCAACGAGGCCTATTCGGTCCTCTCTGACATCAACAAGCGCGCCGCCTACGACCGCTTCGGCCACGCCGGCGTCAATGGCGTGAACGGCGGCGGCGGCTTCCACAACGTCCACGACATCTTCAACGACGTGTTCGGCGACGTTTTCGGCGACATGTTCGGGCGCGGCCAGAGGTCTAACGGACCTTCCCGCGGCCAGGACCTTCGCTACGACCTCGAGATCAGCCTCGAACAAGCCTACGCCGGGGCCGAGGTCGAGCTCAAGATTCCGGCAGCCATGGCCTGCGAGACCTGCGAGGGCTCCGGGGCAAAGCCCGGGACGACCGCCTCGACCTGCACGAGTTGCAACGGCGCGGGGCGGATCCGACGCAGCCAGGGCTTCTTCCAGGTCGAGGCCACCTGCCCGCGATGCGGCGGCGCCGGCCGCATCAACCTTAGCCCCTGCCCAACCTGCGCCGGCCACGGCCAGGTGCGGCGCGAGCGACTGCTTGAGGTCCGCGTGCCGGCCGGCGTCGACGATGGCTCACGCATCCGCCTTGCCGGCGAGGGCGACGCCGGAGCGCGCGGCGGCCCCAGGGGCGATCTCTACATCTTCATTTCCGTAAAGCCGCACGACCTCTTCGAGCGCGACGGGCTGGACCTGCGCTGCCAGATCCCCCTGCCCATGGCGACCGCCGCCCTTGGCGGCGAGATCGAGGCCCCCTGCCTCCTCGGCGGCGAGCACTGCGACGGCAAGTGCAAGATCCCGATCAAGATCAAGCCGGGCGTCCAGACCGGCGAGACCGTGGCGGTGCGCGGCAAGGGCATGCCGTCATTGCGGTCCCGGCAGCGCGGCGACCTCATCGTCGAGTTGTTTGTCGAGACCCCGACCAACCTCAGCGGCCGCCAGAAGGAGCTCCTGAGGGAGTTTTCCGGCGCTTGCGGCGAGGGCCAGAGCCCGCGCGCGGCCGCCTCGCGCAAGCAGGCGCGCAGCTTCTGGGAAAAGGTGACCGGCGCAGAGCCGAGAGGCCAGGCCTGAGTTGATCGCGCCTAGCCGGCGGCCGCCAGGGCGCGGATATCCGACCAGCGGAAGGCCGTCTCGCGGAGCGCGCCGCTCCATCCAGGCGACGGGCGCTCGTTCACCGGCACGCCGCCCAGGTGAGCATAGAAGCCCATAGCCTTCTCATTGCCGCTGAGGACCCACAGGCGAAGCGACCTCGCGCCTTGGGCCGCCAAGGCCCGGGACGTCATCTCCAGCAACCGCCGGCCCAGTCCGCAGCCCTGCGCCGCCCTCAGAAGATAGAGGGTGAAGACCTCCGCCTCGGTCCCGCCGACGATGGCGCCCGCGCAATAACCGACGACACCCCTCGGACTTTCGGCGGCCAGAACCACATCGCCCGGGCGAGCCCTGGTCAGCTGGCGGCGCCAGCGAAGGGCGTGCTGAGCCGCACTCATCCGCTCCAGATAGAGCTCGGGCAGCAGGCCGCGATAGGTCTCGCGCCAGGCCCGCACATGCACATCCGCCAGGGCGGCGGCATCGCCTGGCCCGGCCGGCACGATGACGAACTCGGCGAGACGTTCCATCAGACGAAGAGGTCGCGCCGGGCGCCCGCGCGGTCAAGGGCTGACGAGCGCCGTTCACGCCTATAAGCCTGGATTGTGATGGACCTCGATCGCCCGCCTGAAGGCCAGGGGACGACGCCGGCGGCGAGCCCGGTGATGGCTCAGTATTTCGAAGCCAAGGCGCGGCAGCCGAACGCCCTCATCTTTTTCCGCATGGGCGACTTCTACGAACTGTTCTTCGACGACGCCGGCAAGGCGGCCGCCGCCCTCGGCATCGCCCTCACACACCGCGGCACTCATGCCGGAGCCCCCATTCCCATGGCCGGGGTGCCGGCCCACGCCGTCGACGCCTATCTCGCCAAGCTGATCCGCGCCGGCTTCAAGGTCGCTGTCGTCGACCAGATGGAGGACCCGGCCGAGGCCCGGAAGCGCGGCTCCAAGGCGGTGGTGCGCCGTGAGCTCACCCGGGTGGTCACCCCCGGCACCCTGACTGAAGACGGCCTTTTGGATGCCCGCGGCGCGAACCGCCTGGCGGCCATCGCCGTGCGCGCCGGCCAGGGCGCGGTGGCCTCGGTCGAGCTTTCCACCGGCGAGGTCGAGTGCCAGGTAGTGGCGCCCGAAGCCATGGCCTCGGCCCTGGCCGCCCTGCAGCCGTCCGAGATCCTCGTTCCCGACCGCCTGTTCGAGACCCTGGGGGCCGCCCTGCGCGCCGTGGGCGGCGTCATCGAGCCGGTCGCCCAGGCCCTGGCGGAGCCGGCCGCGGCCGAGGCCAGGGTCAAGCGGCTCTATGGCGTGGCGACGCTCGACGGTTTCGGGGCCCTGACCGGCGCGGAAACCTCCGCCCTTGGTCTCATAGCCGCCCATCTCGAGGCGACCCAGGCCGGCCGGCCGATCGCCCTGCGCGCGCCGCGGCGCGTCGGCGAGGCGGAGTTCCTCGTCATCGACCCGGCGACCCGCGCAAGCCTGGAAATCGAGCGCGCCCAGTCCGGCCAGCGTGAGGGATCGCTGCTCGCGGCCATCGATCGCACGATCACAGGCCCCGGCGCGCGCCTGCTGGCCGCCCGGCTCGGCCGGCCGCTGATCGACCCGGCGGCGATTGAGCGGCGGCTGGATTCGATCGCCTGGCTGACCGAGCGCGGCCAATTGCGCGGCGATCTTCGGGACGGCCTGAAGGGCGCCGGCGACATGGCCCGCGCCCTCTCGCGCCTGTCATTGGGCCGGGGTGGGCCACGAGACCTCGGGACCCTGCGCGATGGCCTCGCCGCCGGCGCAAAGCTGGCCCACCGCCTCGCCGCCGAGGCCGATCCCCTGGCGAGGCCACCGGAAGAGCTGGCGAGCGCCCAAGCCGATCTGGACCTCTCCCACCGGCCGGGCCTGGAACGGCTGCGCGCGGCGCTGGCCGCCGGCCTCGGCCCGGACCTGCCGGCGCTCGCCCGCGACGGCGGCTTCACGGCCCCGGGCGCCTCGCGTGCGCTCGATGAGGCGCGCGCCCTTCGCGACGATTCCCGCAAGGTGGTCGCCCAACTGGAGGCCCGCCTCAACCTCGAGTCCGGCGTCCCCCTGAAGATCCGCCACAACGCGGTGCTGGGCTATTTCGTCGAGACCAGCGCAAAACAGGCCGAGGCGATGATGCGGCCGCCGCTCTCGGGCCACTTCATCCACCGCCAGACCCTGGCCAACCAGGTGCGCTTCACCACCGTCGAGCTCACCGATCTCGACGCCCGCATC